>NZ_JBNNOR010000011.1:0-133705 GCF_050274955.1 Peribacillus sp. NPDC006672 | reverse complement strand
TAGCTCCGGTTTCCCGAAGTTATCCCAGTCTTATAGGCAGGTTGCCCACGTGTTACTCACCCGTCCGCCGCTAATCTCAGGGAGCAAGCTCCCATCGATTCGCTCGACTTGCATGTATTAGGCACGCCGCCAGCGTTCGTCCTGAGCCAGGATCAAACTCTCCGAAGAAATGTTTGACTTGCTCATTTTGCTTTTTTAATAGTGTGTGCTCACTTAAAATTTAACGTTGGCGCTTTGTTTTGTTCAGTTTTCAAAGAGCAATTTCGTTGTCGTTTCTCTCAGAAGCGACTTCTATAATGTAACACATTGTGTCACGTTTCGTCAATAACTTTTTTTGAATTTTTTTCATCAAGTTGTTGGCTGTTTTGAGTTGCTGTCTTAGCGACAAGAAATAATATACCATGTACCAAAAATGTTTGCAATACGTTTTTTAAAACTTTTTTAAAAAAACGTTTTTTTCTTTTTTTCTTTATAATATATCCTTTTCATCATCACCACATCCTGTCCCCTTCTTCCCGGAACAAGCGTATGTTTCATGAATCCACGAAGCATATTTCCAAAGAAACACAAATAGACATATATAGATATCTTTTTCCCATGAGGTGAAGCAATGAATCTATCATTAATCGGATTACTCATTTCTTACAGTATGGCCCTTTATTTATTCAGTACTGCTTATTATGAAGCCATTAGGTTCAGCAAAGAAAAAGGCAGGGTGAATGGCACGACGTTTTTATTCAGCTTTACTTTCGCTTTGATTTTCACACGGATCACCTATTTGTTTCACCCCCATTAAATAAAGCAGTAAGTCGGGAGACTTACTGCTTTTATACGGAGACTTTCGCTTCTTTATATACCTTACTTTTCTTTTCATCCCTTAGGAACATCATCAAACCACCCAATATGATGGTACCTCCAAGGACCTGCGTCCAGAGTATCGGTTCATCCAATATGAAGTAAGCCAGAATCGTCGCTCCAACCGGTTCAAGTAAGATTCCCATCGAAAGCGTCGAAGTGCTTAACCACTTTAAAGACCAATTGAATAAAGAGTGTCCTAATAAAGTCGGGAAAATGGCAAGCAAAACAAAATAGATCCAATCAGCAGCTGGATACGGGGCCAATCCCTCTCCCTTGAAGATCACATAGAAAAACAAAGTAACAGCGCTGATTGCATACACGACAAATGTATATGTTATAGAAGAGACGCGTTTTCGAACATTTTGGCCAAATAGTAAATAACCGGTTACCAACGCACATGCGATAAGCGAAAGAATATCTCCCCAAAGCGCCATACCGCTGATTCTTAAATCCCCCCAGCTAATGACAAGGCTGCCTGCTATCGCAATGATGCCGCTCAATATCGCCTTCATTGAAAATCTTTCTTTAAAAAACAAATAGGCTCCAGCAAAAGCGAATAAAGGCTGAAGGGTGACAAGCACTGTTGAACTTGCGACAGACGTGTAATTAAGCGATTCAAACCATAAAATAAAATGAAAAGCCAAGAACACTCCTGCAGCAATCGAATACAGCCAATCCTTTTTCCCAATGAATATAAGTTCATGGCGGTATTTCACCAAAAACACCGGCAGCATAAGAAGGACGGTAAATAATAAACGGTAAAATGCTATAACACCCGATGGAGCAGTCGCTAATTTAACAAGGATGGCCGAAAATGAAACGGATGCCACACCGATCGCCAACGCAACATAGGGATTCACTTTTGGCATTTGCATTTAAATTCCTCCTTTCAATCAGAATTACGTTACATATCATTGAACTCTATTCTACTATGTTAAAATTATAAGGGTAAGCTTTTTTGAAAAACGGGTATATGGCAACATACGATCTTATTCATTGATAATATTTCGGAAGTGGTGAAACAAAATGGAATGGACATTCGATCCGCAATCGGAACTGCAAATCCTTATCAAATTGGGTATTTCAGCTCTCCTTGGCCTAATCATCGGACTAGAGCGAGAAATGAAACGAAAACCCGTTGGATTAAAAACAAGCCTCGTCATTTCAATCGTCAGCTGCTTATTAACGATCGTTTCCATGGAATCCGCTTATAAGTTCCCAGGGAGTGAACACGTAAACATCACAATGGACCCCTTGCGTCTAGCCGCTCAGATTGTTTCTGGCGTCGGCTTTATCGGGGCTGGTGTCATTCTCCGGCGGGACAACAACAGCATATCCGGTTTAACGACAGCCGCTATCATCTGGGGAGCTGCCGGTATCGGGATTGCCGTTGGAGCAGGATTCTTTCTTGAGGCGATAGCCGGCGTCATACTATTGATCATCAGTGTCGAATTGGTGCCCGTAATCGTCACCTGGCTCGGACCGATGAAGTTGCGGCAAAAAGAAATCTTTCTGCAGCTAGTGGTAAAAAATAAAGATGACATTGCCGTCGTACTGAAAAAAATCAAAGAGGAAAAAATATTCATTAAAAACCTAAGAATCAAAGATGTGGAAGAAGACCACCACCTTTTGACGCTTA
The DNA here is from genome assembly GCF_050274955.1 of Peribacillus sp. NPDC006672. Lineage (NCBI taxonomy): Bacteria > Bacillati > Bacillota > Bacilli > Caryophanales > Bacillaceae > Peribacillus > Peribacillus sp. NPDC006672. The sequence continues at coordinate 131,208 of NZ_JBNNOR010000011.1, read as the reverse complement.
AAGTATTGGTCGATCATAAAGTTAGAACATCGGAAGTGTATTATACCGTCTCCAACCTTAAGGAAATTGCACGGGTAGAGATCGAAAATGCATAATAAGAAAACCGTTTGACTTACCCTCAAACGGTTTTTTTATTATTTTTGCAAAAATCTCATTTTTAATATTGACTTTTCTCCAAAATTCGATAAAATAATTATTGTACCTCAATTCGGGGCATTAGCTCAGCTGGGAGAGCGCTACGCTGGCAGCGTAGAGGTCAGCGGTTCGATCCCGCTATGCTCCATATCCGCGGTATATCAACGTTTCGGGACGGTTATCATAGCCGCCGCGTAACGCTCATATATCGCACAGCGTAACGCTTCCTTATTTTCGTTCACTTTACGGTGACTTAATGAGGGGGCGTTTTTTGTTATGCACTCGGAAAATAGGCGAGGAAAGAAAGTGAAAGGCACGCGAGTATCTGCCGCCAAGAGCAAGCCGTATTCGCTCGCAGTACTTGTCGAAAAGGTAAAGAACGTTAAGAAGTCGGAAGGTCTTGCGGATAGTACGATATGGCGGTACCAGCACGCGTTTAATTTACTAACGGAGTTCCTTGGAAGCGATGATGCTCGGAAATTAAATACGGATGTCTGCCGGGAATTCTCGACCTGGCTACTTAATGATCGCGTCCAGTTTGACGGGCATAAGTACAAGAAGGAAGCCGATAAGGTTCGCGGGTTATCTCCGCGGACAGCAAACGATATTCTTAAGATATTACGGACAGCCTTTCGTTTCTTGGTGGCAGAGGGAATAGTCGCTGAAAATCCGTTTGAGGACGTTAGCAGCATTAAGCAGAGCGAAAAAGTAATCGATATATTAACGGTCGATGGATTGAAGGCGCTATTAAATGCGCCTGAGCAACGTGACTATGCCGACTTTAGAGATTACGTATTAATGAACGTACTCACGGACACTATGGCGAGGATAAACGAAATACTTTCGCTGAAAGTTAGTGACGTTGATTTATCGAGTCGAACGATCACACTCCGTCCAGAGGTGACAAAGACGCGCAAAGGTCGATTCTTAAATATATCGAAATTAACAGCGCGTTTAATGAAGGAGTTATTATCAGAGGTCGCCGAATTTGAAAGCGAATATATCTTCCTCGCTAACTACGGTGAACCACTTACGCCAAATCATTTCCGCCACCGGCTCGCTAAATACGTAAAGATTGCCGGAATAAAAAAGAAAGTCCATCCGCATTTATTTAGACATACTGCCGCGACCCTATTTCTCGAAAACGGCGGAGATATCCGAAGTCTTCAGATTATCCTCGGGCATAGCGATTTACGTATGACGATGAAATATACGCATTTATCCCGCCAAGCTGTTACAATTCAGCACGAACAGTTTTCAGCGTTAAACTTAGTTACGGATAAACTTAATAAACCACGTAAAATTAAACGGTAGTCAGGGCGGTCATGCGGCCGCCTTTCTTCTATAAAGCTATTCGATAACTTCCACGGAAATTACTTCCGACATCTTCACACGTTCCACTTCACCAATTTCCGTCTTCAGTCGCACTTCCTTTTGTATAGGATCGACATAATGAACGCGCCCAACTAATTCGTAATTAAAACCGTCCACCCACTTCGTAATCTTCACCGAGTAGTTATATTCCATCGCATAGCAAATCCGCTGGTCGAATTCCTCGAATTGAAATTCGTCAATTATCGGTTTTTGTTGTCGGTGATAATCAGTATCTAAGTCACGCAGCATCTTCGTATATTCCGGAAGAAAGGCGGCCGGCGCCCATTTTAATTTTCCGCGGTCACGTAACGTCATAATACGTCAGTCCCTTCGTATGGTTAACGATATCACAACACGAACGCACGCTCCTGTATTCGATCAGTTTTTCAAAAAAAATTATCCTTGGAAACTATTGTTAAAATAATTTTTACCATGTAAACTATTAATGTTGTACTACTCCTTTCTGTAGGTTCAGGGAGGAGAGGTTATATGAAAAAGTCTAACTGTGAGAAGTCGACTTCTGTTAAGCGTGATTTTAGCTTAGCAGCGGTGCGTGGCATTTTTTCAGGTGCAACAAAAGCTATAATTAGCTTATTTTTTGAAGATTAATAATTAAACACTAACCAAAAAAAAGAGATTGAGTGACTAACTAACTCGAGCTAGGGAGCGTCCACCACACGTGTTTGTACCTCGCGACAAGTAGTGCAATTAAATACCCCTCTAACGTGGAGAGGAGAACCGGTACCTACAAAAAGAAAGAGCTAAGTAGCATATACTCAGCTCTTTTTTACTTTTTCAGAAACAAAAATAGCCCTTGAGCACCACACTCAAGAGCCACGTGGAAATTAAAGGGAGGTTATTAATATAATGAGCTAATGTGTGTGAGAAGATTTTACGAACATATCAAATCTGAAAACAACTCTTAAAATTGAACTTTAAAACAATCTTGGCCAGAATAGTATTCTAATCATTCCCTCTTGCTAAACATATAACCTGTTCTAATTGCTCGTCTTTGTCTTAACCTCATTCAATATCACACTCCCCTATTACTTATTGTAGCTTTAGCTCACTACAACAACAGTATAACCATTTCAGTTTACCTAAACAAGTAAATGCATAGTTTTTTTCCAATTTATTACCGCTGATTAACCAATATTCAACCGCCATTATGCGCCTGCACCTCCCGCAGCTTCGACTTCTTTAACAAAGAGTTCCATTAACCGTTTAGCGTCCAGTTTAGTTGACCCGGAGCCATTCATCGTAATATTTACGTTGTACGTATTTCCTCCGCCGCCTTTTCCGGACGAATACTCCTTATTTTCCTGCTTCGTAAGTACCCGTTCGCCTCGGTGAGCGTTGATTATCGTGCCGTCGCGTGGAACGTATGATAGTCCGCCTGCTGCCGAAGTTTGACGACCTTGGCCTATCGACTTGCTATACTGCGGAGCGCTCGTGACGTTGTCCCAGCTGACTTTCGGTACAATCGGAATATTTACACCAGGTATCTTGTTAAGGACGCCAATCATTTTATTAACTCCGGAAACAACACTGTTAACCATATCGCCGGCTTTGCTCTTTATTGTGTCGAAGTTTTTGTAAATAGCTACGCCTGCTGAAACGATTTGGCCGAACGGTCCAAGTAAAGCGAGCACCCCATATTTAAGAACGCCCATCTTATTCCACAACTCGATTGTTTTCGCCTTAACCGTATCCCAGTTACGATATAGATAAATAGCTGCGGCAGTCAATGCGGCGATGGCTGCGATAACCAGTCCGATTGGATTAGCGTATAGGGTCGCATTAAAAAGAGCCGCAGCCGTTGTGGCCCCGACATTCGCCAATTTATAAGCGTTCATTGCCGTCGTAATAGATGAAACAATCGCCATTCCTACCATTCCCGCTCTGAGGACGACAAGTCCGCCAGCAAGCGCAATGACCGTTTCGGTAACTGCTGACCAGTTTTGCGTCATGTAATCTCCGACTTTTTTTGCTCCGTCGTATATCTTCGAAACCGCTTCGCCCAACGGAGCTAAGGCGTCTTTGGTCGTCGTAAAGTTGGCTTGTATCATAGGCCAATTCGTTTTGACATAATCTCCAAATTTGGCAGCCTCTGATCCTACGAAAGCAAATGCGGTGCCCATCATTTTGAAGAATCCGTCCAGCTTCCCAGCGCTGACGGCCTTTTCAAGATCAACTAGGATTGGCTTAATGTGATTCAACGCTTCAAAGCCGAGGTTTCGGAGTTTAACTTGAAGAGCCTCTTTAATTCGGTTAATGACACCAAGCGAAGCATTACCCATATCCTTAACGAGCTTATTCGTCATGTTCATTTTATTGAACAACTTATCTAACTCCGCTAGTTGCTCGCTCAATGGGAGGTTTTTAATATCATTCAATGCGCCACGAGGCATTTCGAACCGTTCAACTAGTGACTGAGTATCACCCGAAAATAACTCACGTAAGGCAAGCACTGCTCCCTCGACTCCTTGCGATTTATGACTGCTTTATCAATTTTTTATCTTAAAGCTTTTTCAAAAACAGGATTCGTATTTTTAGTAGTAGCAGGTATTATCGTTGCTATTTTAAACCTTCTAAATGACAAAGCGTATAAAAGAAGATGTAATAACTAATACGCTATATAACTACTTACTATTACTTTTTTTATATTCTTGTTAATCATCGTTTTTTTCGCCCTTTACTTAGTGATTTCAGGGAGGGGGCTATCAGATCAATTCAGATAGAATCCCTTTCGTTTCCTTCAAAGAACTTCGACTTTCAATGACCGTTTCAATCCTAGTTTTTATGTCCTGGATCTATCCCCATTTGTTGCACGCAACTAAATCATTTACTTGATAGAGTTCACCCATACATTTAAAGCCACAGCAAACTCCATTTTCGAAGGAAAGCACCTGTTATTAATTAATGATTTCATCTAACCTGAGAACAGATAAAATCATCACAAATGAGATGACTAATCCTTTAATAAACAAAAAACCTACCCCGTTTAAGGAAGTAGGCTCATTAAAATTAGTTCAACATTCATTTTCAAAATTAGCTGCGATAAGCTGTCCTAGTCTTCGAATTCCCTCGATTATTTCTTTCTCATTGGCATAACTGAACGAGAGCCTGAGAAACTCGGTTCCATCGTTTTGATCCAAGAAAAAGTATTTCCCTGGAACATATGAAACACCCTCAGCTAGAGCCTGTGATAATAAATGCGACGTATCTACACCCGGAATTCTTACCCATACAAAGTAACCGCCATCTGGTACATACCAGGAAACGGATTCTGGAAGAAATTGTTCCAGCGAACCCATTAACGCAGTACATTTGGCACGATACACATCTTTTAGTAGGTTGAGTCGTTTCTCAAAATCGGTGTTTTCTAAGTATGCAGCCATTGTACTTTGAGCAAATGGATGGTCTAAATCTTTTTTTAACCACTCTAAAGCCTTAATGAATTCACTTTCTCCTGCTATCCATCCAATCCGCATTCCCGGCGCAACAACCTTGGATAATGACCCAACTTGGAGGACTCGCCCGCATTTATCAATAGATTTTATTGGCACTGGATTTTTATCGAAGGATAATTCTCCGTATGCATCATCCTCTAGAATGAGGAAATCAAACTCGGTGGACAGCTCCAATAAATGCTTCCGGCGCTCAATTGTCATAGTCGTCCCAGTTGGATTTTGAAAGGTTGGGATTGTATATAGAAAACGCGGGAGGGTTAAACCTGTGCGTTTCCTTTCGTCCAGTATTTCTTTTAATCGGTATGTTTGAAGTCCCTGTTCATCTACAGGTATACTAATAATCTGATTTGTATAGTTTTGAAAAATCTCTAAAGCCTCCATATAGGTGGGAGATTCTACAGCTACGACAGCAGTATCATCAAGGAGAATGCGGGCGATAAGATCTATCCCCTGACAAGCACCTGATGTAATCAAAAGCTGTTCTTCCAAAACGGAAATTCCACGTTCTCCTAATCTTTTCTGGATTTGCTGCTTTAGTCTTGCAATTCTTGGACTTCCGAGATAATGGAGAGGCAAATCTTGCTCCTCATCAAGAAGTCTGGCTACTGCTACTTTAATCTCCTCAGCAGGAACGAGAGCTGGATCCGGATAGCCTGAACTCAAGCGTATACAGCCATCTGGCAGATCTGGCATCCATGCACCGGGCGGATCATTCTTAAGTGCCGCTTTAATGTTTTCAGAAAAAAAAGATTCAACATTCATTACAACCATACACCTTTCCTTCAATCGAGTCTTGATTGATTCCACCAATTTTTGTAGATAGCTGTTTTTTAAGTGACAAATCATAAGTTTCTATCCGTTTAGCCTTTGATCCTCATCTGCTTTAATGTATAAGGTTTCTTATCATGCTTAACTTTTTTACGTCAAGATATTTTTAAATATTCTGATACCTTATGTATTATAACATTTTCGCTACTCATTATTTACTACTATTATTATTCTTTTTTAAGATGCATGGAGAAAAAAATCATAGTTCATTCAATCGTATTTCCCATAATATTACGAAACTATCCTTTAACACCAAATTCACGTATTGCGGAGGATTCAACGATTTGACGATACATTTCTTCATCCGTATCTCCCTCTTTTCTTCTTCACCATTAAATCTCCGCTAATTCTTTTAGTTTCTTATTCTATAGTGAATTCGTTATCGGCCTATTAATTTAAGCAGAAACCTTCTACACCCGTGATACCAAATATTTGCGAAACTATGCGTATATTTTTGTGAAAGTTGGACGAGACTGCTAGTAAATTAAATCTAGGAGGTTATCAAAATGTTTAGATTCGGGAAAGGTAAAATGCGAAGTAAGGTCGGTAAATTCATCGATAAGCATGGATATTCACAAGAGGAATTTGTAAGTGCATCCGGAATCTCACGCAATACGATAAGCAGAGTTTGCAGCGATCCTAAGTATGTGCCCTCAGCCGGAGTATTAAAGAAAATCATGAAGGCGATTCGGAGTATAGATGCTGAAGCAAAGTCAGACGATTATTTTAATATTTAAGGAGAAAGCAAGTGTTGGTATTAGGAAAACGCAAAACGTTTCTTTATTGGGCGGATTATAAACGTTCAGCGTCCGCATGATTTTTAAATTCCTTTAAGTGTAACGACTCACCCCGAAGCAGCACACCAGTTCATGGACGAATTTGAAAGGTAGCGGCAAGCGTACTTCTCCAAAATACTTCTTAACTTCGTCCATTATAATACATGCTCCCGTAATCCAAGCTTTCCTTTCACTGGAATAAAGTCATCCAGCAGCTGCATGTCCTTAACTGCTGATACCGCTTGCCCATCTTCCAGTATTGCCTGCATCCCGTTATTTTCATTGACCTCTCCCAGAACAAATTGACTTGCCCAAGGCAGTATCATTGATAAAACCTTCATTGATAACGGCCTCCAACTTTTCAAAGTTTACTTATGTCTATAGATTTTCCCTGCAACAGATTATTATAAGCATGAAAATCCCCCGCTTCTATTAGAGGCGGGGGATTTTCTCATTTACAGATGAACTGAATCTTTTATCCCTTTTAGACAAATACGGTGGCAGCTTCTTCAAACAGGGCTTGTTATCGGTTTGGGACAAAGGAAGGGTATTCCACTACAGCTATTTTCGACTAACCATTTTCTTAATGAAGCGAACAATTGGTGAAACAACGGCTTCACGGACATTCGTGAGGGCATAACCGATCAGCCCCATGATAACCAGAGCCAATATTAAACCTATTATCAATCCTGATGTTTCTCTAATTTCTTCAAATACAGCACCCATTCCTTACCCTCCCCGCCTTGCCGATGCAACTTATTTTTACGGTTTTCACCCATTTAAAATTCTGAACAGCTTCATCAATCGCATTTTCTTTGAACCCTTGTACCCATTCTGGTAAATAAGGTTCATTATAACGCATTGGATGATTATGGTCGAGTTGGCACTTTTAAACGCACATCCAAATTTCATTTCCTCTATCTCTTTCTACTTATTGACTTACCTTCTAGCGTTTATATCTAAGTAAATATATAACTTCCCCTTCTTTCCACTAAAAATAACGAAATGTAAACCTTTTCATTTGTCCAAAACCGACAAAGAAAAGACAGAATTATTGTTTTTTAAGAACATTGTGAAAATTGTCGAAAAATCGTAAGCTTAATTTGTGAATACATCTTCTTAGGGGGTGCGCTTATATGGAAGCCATTACAAGAGACTTTTTCTTATTTTTATCTAAAAATAATCTGCTAAATAATATCGCTAAGAAAAGCGGCGGAAGTTTTGCTGCTGGAAAGATCATTGGGGGAACTGATTTCCAAAGTTCCATTAAATTCATTAAACAACTTAATAATAGTGGCTTGTCGGTTACTGTCGACCATCTTGGGGAATTCGTTGATTCCAAGGAAGTGACTCACGAACGGACGGCAGAATGCATCGAAACCATCGAAATGATCAGCAGGGAAAAACTTGATTCACAAATTTCTCTAAAAATGACTTCACTGGGACTCGATATCGATCATAATCTCGTCATTGAGAATATGACGAAAATTCTTGATACAGCAGAAAAACATAAAGTCATGGTCACAATCGACATGGAAGATGAAGTTCGCTGTCAGGCTACAATCGATATCTTTAGACAGTTCAAAGAAAAATACAGCTGCATAAGTACTGTTCTGCAAGCATATTTATTCCGCACAGAGAAAGATTTGGAGGACCTTGCCCAATATAAGCCATTCCTGCGTCTCGTAAAAGGTGCCTACAAGGAATCTCCTGAGGTGGCTTTTCCCGAAAAGGATGATGTAGATGAAAACTATAAAAAGTTGATTAAGCAAAGTCTTCTTAACGGTAATTATACGGCCATCGCCTCACATGATGACAAAATCATCGAATTTACAAAAGAGCTTGCTAAGAAGTATGACATCCCGAATACACAATTCGAATTTCAAATGCTTTATGGGATGAGAAGCAAAACCCAATACGAATTGGTCAAGCAAGGTTACAAAATGCGCGTCTATGTACCATATGGTCTGGATTGGTATGGATACTTCATGAGAAGGCTTGCAGAAAGACCATCTAATATTGCTTTTGCCTTCAAAGGGATGGTCAGAAGCTAAATATATTCAATATTCAACATTCTCAATTGCTACAAAAAATCTATGAAAAGGTGTGATTATCAATGATTTCATATAAACATGAACCATTTGTCGATTTTACAAACGAGGAAAACAAGAAAGCTTATCAGGAGGCTCTTCAAACTGTTGAAGGCTACTTAGGGCAAGACTACCCTCTTTATATCGGGGCAGAGAAAGTGACGACTGATGAGAAAATCGTTTCTTATAACCCTGCAGATAAGCAAGAGGTCATCGGCCGAGTATCGAAAGCGAACAGGGATCTTGCTGAAAAGGCCATGCAGGAAGCTGCTTCCGCTTTTGAAAGCTGGAAAAAAGTGAAGCCGGAAATCCGTGCTGACGTTTTATTCAAAGCTGCTGCCATCATTCGCAGACGCAAGCATGAGTTCTCTGCATTATTGACAAAAGAAGCAGGAAAACCTTGGAATGAGGCTGATGCCGATACAGCGGAAGCGATCGATTTCCTTGAATTCTATGCCCGTCAAATGTTGTCGCTTAAAGATGGCGTGCCTGTTCAAAGCCGTCCGGGAGAATTTAACCGCTATGATTACATTCCATTAGGGGTCGGCATCATCATTTCTCCTTGGAACTTCCCATTTGCCATCATGGCAGGTACAGCTGTTGCGGCTATCGTTACTGGTAACACAATCCTATTGAAACCAGCTTCGACTACTCCTATCGTTGCTGCGAAATTCGTTGAAGTGATGCTTGAAGCCGGCCTTCCAGCAGGTGTGTTGAATTTCGTTCCAGGAAACGGAGCCGAAGTGGGCGACTACCTGGTTGATCATCCAAAAACACGTTTCATTTCCTTCACTGGTTCACGTGATGTAGGTCTGCGCATTTACAAACGTGCTTCAGAAGTGAACGAAGGCCAAGTTTGGCTGAAGCGTGTCATTGCTGAAATGGGCGGAAAAGATACGATGGTCGTCGACAAAGAGGCTGATTTGGAATTGGCTGCTCAATCGATTGTGAAATCTGCATTTGGCTTCTCGGGACAAAAATGTTCCGCTTGCTCCCGTGCTGTCATCGTAGAAGATGTGTATGATCAGGTTTTGAATCGCGCTGTCGAGTTGACTAAACAACTGACTGTCGGTAACCCTACAGAGAACCATTTCATGGGGCCTGTCATCGATCAAGCAGCTTTTGATAAAATCATGAGCTATATTGAAATCGGAAACCAAGAAGGACGCATTCTGGCTGGAGGAGAAGGAGATAGCTCTAAAGGCTACTTCGTTCAACCGACGATCGTCGCTGATGTCGATCCGCAAGCCCGTTTGATGCAAGAAGAAATCTTCGGACCAGTCGTTGCCTTTACAAAAGCGAAAGACTTTAACGAAGCTCTTGAAATTGCCAATAACACAGAATATGGTTTGACTGGGGCTGTCATTACGACAAACCGCCTTAATATGGAAAAAGCACGTGAAGAATTCCATGTGGGGAACTTGTATTTCAACCGTGGCTGTACTGGTGCAATCGTGGGTTATCAGCCATTCGGCGGGTTCAACATGTCAGGAACCGATTCCAAAGCAGGCGGACCGGACTACTTGCAGCTTCATATGCAAGCCAAAACAACTTCCGAAACGTTCTGATAATGTCCCATTAAGCAATTTAAAGAAGAGTTGAATTTCCTCGTGTTTTTGTATCTACCATTCTGCGATACGAAAAACGAGGGTAAATGGAGGAAGTGACAAATAAGTTGCTTCCTCTTTTAAAACAAAAAATTATCCTGAAGGGAGTCTCATATGATAGATTATGCATTAATAATTTCCATTAGCATTTACATGGCGGGCATGCTTCTTATCGGATATTTCGCCTATAAAAGGACTTCTAATTTAAATGATTACATGTTAGGCGACCGAGGTCTTGGCGCAGCTGTCACTGCTTTAAGTGCCGGTGCTGCAGATATGAGCGGTTGGCTTCTGATGGGACTGCCTGGTGCCATGTTCGCAACAGGACTCAGTTCCATGTGGATTGTATTCGGCCTGACACTTGGTGCCTATGCAAACTGGCTGTATGTTGCCCCACGGTTAAGAACCTATACGGAAGTCGCTAATAACTCCATTACCATCCCGGCATTCTTGGAAAATCGTTTTGGTGAGGGCTCACGGATTCTAAGGTTTATTTCAGCTTTGGTCATTCTGATATTCTTTACTTTTTATGTTTCATCTGGAATGGTATCCGGTGGAGTCTTATTCCGGAGTACATTTGGCCTTGAATATCATACAGGTTTATGGATCTTAACAGGTGTTGTTGTAGCCTATACTTTATTTGGCGGATTCCTGGCAGTAAGCTGGACTGACTTCGTACAAGGAATCATCATGGTAGTTGCCCTGATTCTTGTACCAATCGTTACCCTCTTCCATGTTGGTGGTTTCGGTCCTTCCATAGACACAGCACGTTCAATCAATCCCGACTTATTGAATATTTTCACTGGTACGAGCTTTTTAGGAATCGTCTCATTATTTGCATGGGGACTAGGTTATTTCGGACAGCCGCATATCATTGTCCGCTTTATGGCGATTAGTTCTGTTAAGGAAATCAAAAAAGCCCGTAATATCGGTATGGGCTGGATGATTTTCTCCAGTATCGGTGCCATGCTGACTGGATTCATCGGAATCACCTATTTTTCTCAAAACAACCTGAAGTTAGATGACCCTGAAACCGTTTTCATGGTTTTGGGCGAAATACTATTCCATCCTCTTATTACTGGTTTCTTAATTTCTGCAATACTGGCAGCCGTCATGAGCACAATTGCTTCTCAGCTACTGGTAACAGCCAGTTCTTTAACAGAGGATATATATAAAACTTTCTTCCGTCGGTCTGCTTCTGATAAAGAGCTTGTCTTTTTAGGCAGGTTATCCGTTCTGGTCATATCCATTATCGCCCTTACTCTCTCGTGGGAGAAAAATGATACGATTCTTGGACTCGTCGGCTATGCATGGGCAGGATTCGGTTCTGCATTCGGTCCATTGATTTTGCTCAGCCTATTCTGGAAGCGAATGACAAAATGGGGTGCTTTAGCAGGGATGATTGTTGGTGCCGGGACTGTTATTTCCTGGAAGATAGCAGGATTATCCACAGTGCTTTATGAAATGATTCCTGGTTTTGCCGCAAGCTTGATTGCCATCATCGTGGTCAGTCTTCTTACAGCCAAGCCATCTAGGGAAGTAGAAGAGAAGTTCGAAGAGTTTGAAAGAACATTAAAAGAATAATAAATCTCCTTAAGGAACGGTATATGAAATTTTTCATATACCGTTCCTTCTTTCTTCTTGCCCCTATACACATCTTCCGTTTAAAAGTATTATTAAACTAAGTTATCTTCCAATTCAAAAAACAGGGGGCCATATATGTCATTAGAAAAAATCCTGACTCTCACAAACATCAACGATATAACGGATATGGTCAGCACTTATTTAAAAAAACCAGTCGTCATTGAAAATGACCAATTTTTATTGCTGGCATATAGTTCATATTATATCGAACACTTCGACCAAGCCAATCGGCAAACCATCTTCACAAAGCATTGGCCGATTCCAATTCTGGAAAAATTCATGGATGAGGGCATTGTCGAACAGCTTAAAACGGTGGACCATCCATTTAGGGTGAAACAAATCGAGGAAATCGGCTTAAATCAAAGAGTTGTTGTAAGCGCTGTCCACAAAGGGCAGGTCTTCGGATTCATTTGGGTCCAAGAGACGGAAACGATGCCTGATTCCGATTTGGAATTTTTACATGAGGTTTCCCATCATATTGGCAAGCTCCTCTATCAGAAAAAACAGATAAACATGAAAAAAGATGAAGAGAAAAATGAGTTTTATCAAAAGGTCATTGACGAGGTCTATCAAACTGAAAACCAAATAAAATGGGAAGCAGCCAATATGAATCTTCTCATTCCGGAAACTTTCCTTGTAAATGTCTTTACCATCGCTCAATCCGATGCGGAACATTTCGATGAATTAGCGGCTACAGTCAGTCTATTCGCCAATGCATTGAATCATTTTTCCCATGTATTCACAAACCAATTGAAGATCATCGTCTTAATTGGCAGCAAGGGTAAAGGGAAAGACCTGCTTTCTGATAGCGCCAATGATTTAACGAACACGGTTCTTTCCCAATTCAATGATCAAAGGGTGTTCCCGGGAATCGGAAATGAGTATTCTTCGATTCTTCAATTAAGAAAATCCTATCTCGAAGCACTGGAAGTGATCAATGCAGCCAAGTTCATCGGTAAACCTGAACAGTTTCCTTTCCAATATAACAAGCTTGGGATTTTCCGTTACCTCGAAATGATCTCCAATCATCATACTAAAACGAATTATATCAATACAGATTTACGGATTCTTCAAAAAAAGGACCATGAAAGCCAAACCAAGCTCATTCAAACAATGGAAATATATCTGTTGAACAATTGCCGGCTCAAACCGACAGCTGAACAGCTATACATTCATACCAACACATTGAAATATAGATTGAACCAAATAGCCGATCTCACTACAATCGATTTTGATGACTTTCATTCGAGAATACAGCTTTACATCGATTTACAGCTTATAAAACAGAACTCTTAAGTCATTCCTATTTTGAGGCCGAGAGCTTCAAACATCTAAGGAGAGAGGAAAAACAGCTATTCTGCCGTGTTCCTCTCTCCTTATACATTGTGCTTTTATTATATCCAGTCAAGGCAGCTGTTTTATTCACCTATACACTTGCATAGTCAGTGGGATGCATATGAAAAATTTTAGGCACCGATTAATTTTTATAAATATTACCTTCCAAAAGATCTTCCAAAGTGGTATGATCCAATAATTCTGCCACTTGATCTCTAATCAGTGCCCAAAGAGGTTTTAATAAACAGTTATTATCTTCAAGGGGACAATATTCATATGCTGTAATACTTACACAGCTCATAGGGGCAAGCGGTCCTTCTAAGTCCCGAATTACGTTGCCAATGATAATCTTATTGGGCAATTCCTTTAAGCTATACCCTCCGTAGACCCCCCTTTTACTTTTAACATAACCATGACTTTTTAAATATAATAGAATTTGCTCCAGATATTGAGGCGACACTAACGTCTCATTCGCAACATCTTTTATCTGCATAAGTCCTTTTTCGTTCTTTGCTAAAGCTATTAAAGCTCTTAATGCATATTCCCCCTTACTTGAAATCTTCATATGATGATCACTCCCAGCCAATACACTTTATATCATGCTATTTTATGAATGAAGATTATATACGTGGAATTTTGTATCTATTTCATTCCTGGAAATGCACATCTATATACTTTATTCATACTATATTTCAGAAAGTTGACAAATTTAATCATGTTTCTTTGGAATCAAATTAATGCCCTTTTATAAAAGGACAAGTTCAACTCCTCATTGTAAAAATGAACACTATCTTATTTGTAAGGAGACGCGAAGAATGGATTTTTTAGAGTCTGTCAAATACACTTTCGATAACTTACCCTCGTATGATGAAAGTAATTTAGTACAAGCTGTTCAATCTTTAAATCTAACTTTTCATGAAGTTTCTAAGTATGTTTCTGAACCGATGGATTTAGAATACGGACGGAATGTTATTTACAAATCTGAAAATGTCGAAGTAATTGTCATTCATTTACCTAGTATGGCCAAGACTTTTATCCATGATCATGGATTGTCAATTGGATGCATTTTTGTGGTAGCTGGTGATTTTTTAAACGTATTATATAAGTTGGAAGACAAAGAATCTAATCCAATTTATGATCACATACAGGAGTTTTCCCAAAATGATATCCTCCTTGTTAAAGAAGATACCATTCACATGATGTATAATCCCACCACTTCTCCGGTTATTACCTTTCATATTTACACTCCACCAGTAAAAGGCGGAACAAACTATACTTCCCCATGAAATAATCCTCTGATTCATCATTATTCAAATATTGAGTATATCAAGGAGAATGAGATGTTATATTTCACAATCAAAAAAACCATGGTTCCATAGGAGGTTGTTATGAATTCGCAAGGCGATCAATTTATCCAAAGCTTACAAGACGGAAGAAGTGTTTGGTTAAATGGAACAAAAATTGATGTCACAACAGATGAGAACTTTATAGGTACATTAACTACGATCTCTGAGTTATTTAATATGATTGATTATCCACAAAAGAGAATTTCGGTAGGCTATCTTAGTCCCAAAACGAAAGAGTTTGTCCATTCAGCCTTTTTAGTTCCACACTCATATGAAGATTTATTGAAGAGGAGGATCGCTTTTGAAACTTGGAGTCAAACAACAGATGGCGTGATGAGCCGTTTGTCAGACTATGCTAGATCAAGATTAACAGGATGGTATGCATCGCGGGAGGACTATAAAAAGTTTGATAAACACTTTCCCCATAAAATTAAAGCTTATTATGAAGAAGCAAGAGATAAGAATCTTTTTTTAAGTGTCGTGCAACGAGACCCTCAGATTAACCGTGCCAATCAATCCTTCAAAGATATAAAGGATCTAGGATTATTAAGAATTACAAAAAAGACGAGTGATGGAGTTTTCTTAAGTGGAGCCAAAATGATTGGTACCGCAGCACCCTATTCGAATGATTTAATTGTATATCCCCTCGTAAATCTGAAAGAAGAACAGGAATCCATAGCTCATATGCTTATTGTTGCGGCCAACTCTCCTGGATTGCATATGGTTTGTCGGGAATCCTTTGCTGCAAATCAGACAAAAATAGTGGATTCTCCTCTAAGTTCAAGGTACGACGAGATGGATGCTTTATTAATTTTTGACAATGTATTCGTCCCCTGGGAACGTGTTTTACTTTACGATAACGCTGATGCTTTGCTGCAAATTAAATTAAATCCCGCATCAAATGGCTTAGCGTATCATCAGGCAATTGTTCGGTTATTAACTAAGCTGGAATTCGTTACAGCTATAGCTTGCGAGATTGCTGAAGCAATAGGGGCCGATGCCTATCTGCATGTTCAAGAAAAAATAGGGGAACTCCTCATCCAGGTTGAAACGATTAGAGCATTATTGATAGCTTCGGAAAGGGAAGGAAAGCTAGATCAATATCAAACGTTCATTCCAAATTTCACGTATATCGAAACAGCCAGAAACCTCGGGACCAAATATTATCCCCGTGCCATAGAAATCTTACAGCTCATAGGAGCAGGAGGATTCATTCAATTACCCTCAAGTGTACAGGACTTCCAAAGTCCATTATCAGATCTGCTGAAAAAATATTTTAAAGGAGCGAATCTGGAAGCAGAAAAGAGAACAAAACTATTTAAATTAGCTTGGGATCTTGTGGGGAGTCCTTTAGGATCTAGGCATGAATTATATGAACGTTTTTACGCAGGAGATCCAATACGCAATATAGCTAATCAGTATAATAATTATGATAAAAAAAGATTTAAACAAATGTTAGAAAAATATTTAGATTATTAATGGTTAGGATGAAGACTAAATCAAAATCATCAGCTTTGATTTAAGCGAAAGACCATGATGGAACAGGTACTGTAATTTGAAAACCTTGTTTACTATGCACCTTATTGGTCCAAAAGCCACATGAAAAGTCTATTTAAAATCACGATAACTCCATAGAACCAAGCTAATTTAACGTTTTTAAGGGACAAAATTAACCCTACCGGAACCAAGAACATCAATGCTTCCAGTATCAAATGAAGTTGTGCTGATAGTTGTATGCTGGCCTTAGGGGAACCAAATATCCCCCAAACGACCGCTATTCCTAGTGGGATAACAATGCTTAAAAAACCTTTCATGACACCGGTATTCCCTACTTTATACCCCCAATAACCGTATACAGCAAGTGCAAAAATTTCTAATAAAAATCGAACGGATAAGTTTACCATTTGCAAAACAGCCAGAAAACCCATTTTAACCTTCCACCAAATCATATTTATCTTTATTTATTACAATTGAATGGATTCCCTCAATATAAGTATTTAGCAGTATAGAAAAACTCTTATCGATATCAATCGGCATCCCAAACCCACCCATTTTTTCAATTGAAGTAAATCCATGTAAAATACTCCTTAATCCTCTCACCAAGTGAATCGCCATTTCTTCCTTCAAATTATAGGCTTGTAGTACTTGGACAACAAGCTCTACAACTGATTGCTGTGCTTGCTGTAATTCCATGTCTTCAGAATTTGGAAAACGGGTGGTCGCATCATAAAGCCCTGGATGAACTCTAGCAAATTCAACATATGCCTCACTAAGTGCCCTGATTGCATCATCACCGGAGCGTCCCACTGCTGCTTGAAGCATGTATTCATAAAGTTTTTTAACTCCATTTACTGCTAGTTTCTGTTTTAATCCATTTAGGCCGTCTAAATGGTTATATAACGAGGGGGGCCGTATTTGTAATTTTTCAGCCAACTTGCCTAACGTAAGATGATCAAGGCCGCTTTCATCAGCTAATTCTGTTGCTGTTTGTAAAATGATAGACAAATCTACCCTTATACGTTGTGACATCTCATTTTAACCTCCTATTTTCATTGTTGAAATTTTAATTCTGCTTCAACTATTGCTCTGTCTATAGAATTCCCAGGGTGTTCTAGCATCTTCCCATGACCTACAGCAATTAAACTCGGCTTATAACTTCTTAATTTCTTTGCACTTTCAAGAGCGATGAGTTTATCCCATGTGGCAAAGGCTGGAAACGGAAATAAAGGTTTAATCATGCCAGACACCGCCGTTCCACCTCTAGTTTGCAGGGCATCCCCGACAATTAAACTATGATTCCGGGTATCAAGAAGCGATATCGAACCAGGGGTATGTCCAGGTGAATAAATAACTTCCAATGAACCAATACGGTCACCCTCTTTAAGCAGTAAGTCTGGTCGAGTTTGAATATTTTTAGGGACTCCGCCACGGATTGGATTTTCATTTTGCAGGAGCGTGGTATCACCAGCAAGTAATGATGCTTCCCTAATAGAAATACTCACTTGTGCATCAGGCATTGATGCTTTTAACCCGTCAAGTGCACCTACATGATCATCATGAGCATGAGTAACTATTATTCTTGTTATCGGTTTTCCAATAATCTGCGCCGCATTCATTATACTTTTTGTGCTGTAGGGTAATGCTGCATCTATTAGTGTAAGGCTATTCTCTTCTTCTACAAAATAACAGTTCACAGGAAATACACGTGGCATGAAAGATAGTTGATATACTGTACCAACCTTTGTCATTTTCATTTTTAATCAAACTCCCTTACAAGACTAATATGATTACTATTATAACTAATACGATTAGTTTTACAAGAATATTCCATATTTAACTAAAACTTCACGGTCATTCTCACAAGAGCTAGTTACCGAAAAACCATGAAAAACCAGCTCTCAATTACCTTGAGCTGGTTTTTCATGTATCACATCATATTAATTTATTTTCAAGAAACATTTTCCTTGTCGCTGACATATTCATTCTCCCAAAAATCGGCGTTCTTAATGCCTAACGGTTTGGGGTCGAAAACGGGATCCAAGCCTTTCTTCTTTTGCTTCTCATAATCTTTTAAGGTAATAAGTGCTGGTTTAGCGAGAATTAAAATGGCAATGACATTTAGCCATACCATAATCCCTAATCCAGCATCACCTAATGCCCAAGCCATCTCTGCCGTACGAACGGTTCCATAAAAACTAGCCGCAAGAATGATGAGTTTCAATACGAACATGGCCCACTTACTATTCCGGTTGCGCATTAAATAAGCAATATTCGTTTCTGCAATATAATAGTATGCCATGATCGTCGTAAAAGCGAAGAAGAAAAGCGCAACAGCAACAAACCCAGCACCAAATCCCGGTACTGCGCTATCGATGGCCGCTTGTGTATACCCTGGACCCGGTGTTACATTTGCTAGATTATTGACAATGAATGATCCATTTTCCGCTTGAGTATTGTACATACCTGTAAATAAGATCATGAAAGCCGTTGCTGAACAAACGAACAATGTATCGATATAGACAGAAAATGCTTGTACAAGACCTTGTTTGGCCGGATGCGAAACTTCTGCCGCAGCAGCCGGGTGAGGACCTGTGCCTTGCCCCGCCTCATTCGAATAAACTCCGCGTTTCACTCCCCAGGCTATCGCCATTCCGATGAGCCCGCCAAATGCAGAATCCATCCCGAAGGCACTTCTGAATATTAATGAAATGACACCTGGTAATTCTGTAATATTCATTATGACGATGACAACAGAAAGTAATATATAGCCCAGGGCCATGAATGGTACGATTATTTGCGCAGCATTAGCTATCCGTTTTACACCACCGAATATAATGAAACCAAGTAAAAGGATAATAGCTATACCTGTGATTGCAGGTTTAATGCCAAATGCATTCTCCATTCCGGCAGCAATTGAATTTGACTGAACACCAGGCATCAGCACGGCCATGGCTATTAGTGCAGCGAGTGCAAAAAGAACAGCAAACCATTTCACGCCCATTCCTTTTTCAATATAATAGGCAGGGCCCCCTCGATATTGACCGTCTTGTTTGACTTTATATATTTGGGCTAAGGTCGATTCCACAAACGCACTTGATGCTCCAATGAAGGCTATGGCCCACATCCAAAAAACCGCACCAGGACCACCAAAAGCGATAGCCGTTGCCACGCCAGCAATGTTACCTGTACCGACCCGCCCCGAAAGAGCTATGGATAATGCCTGGAAAGAGGAAACGCCCGCTTCTGAACTTTTCCCTTTGAACATCAAAACGACCATTTCCTTAATATGCCTCACTTGCAGAAAACGGGTCAAAATCGAGAACACTAAACCTACTCCCAATAAAATGTAAATGACTGGTGTGCTCCATAAAACTCCATTTAAAGCCGTAATAAAATCAGACAATCAAGCTCCCCCTTTGATTATATTTTGAAAATTCAAACTTATCTATCATTTATTATATTTCATCTTAATGCATTAAACAATAGTTTTTGAGTCGGAAGACCTAACATGCCGCTTTTTTATTTTTCCAACTGAGATATCCATACTTTCCCCTGAATTTAAAAAAAACGCCAGCGATTCCGCCGGCGTCATTTTTTTGCATATAGGTCAAGATACTCTAATCGCACCCAGTATTTCCTGTTCCAATTGATTGGTTCTCTCCATTTTTGTCGATGCTGACCATCCGAAATATCCAGCCATATAATCGATCACTGCATTTTTATACGTTTGGACTAAATCGATATCGAATAACAAGGTCCCGGTCCTGCGGAAGAAGAAGTCCACTGGAGTTGCAGCCATTTCATGATCAAGTGCGTATTTCAGCTGTACGAACAATTTCTGCGGAATGCCAGTGCTTTTTCCTCCGTTTCCTTCGCTTTTGGCGATATTGAATAACACAGGTGCGTTAGACCCATACATGGCCAATATTTCCTCGGAGTCTTTTACAGAGAGTCCTGAGTCTACCCCCATTTGAATATGTTGCTTGATATAATAGGAGAAGTTGCTTGATCCCCCGACATCCCCGCCCGAAATCGGCATTCCTTTAGTGCTGCTCGCTCGGTAAGTCTTATTGGACTGCTGGGAAAGCTTCTCTGCCACAAGGTCGACCGTCGTTTTTGCCATTTTGCGATAACCGGTCAATTTCCCTCCAGCAATCGTGATAAGGCCCGAATCGGACTCCCAAATTTCATCTTTCCTTGATATTTCAGAAGGGTCTTTTCCTTCTTCAAGAATCAACGGCCTTACTCCAGCCCAGCTTGATTCGATATCTCCATCCGTAACTTTCACTTCTGGGAACATATAATCAATCGCCTTTAATAAATAGGCACGGTCTTCGGATGTAACGGTTGGCACTGCAGGATCACCATCATAAAAAGTATCCGTAGTCCCTACATAAGCCTTACCGGCTCTCGGAATGGCAAAGATCATCCGTCCATCTGGTGTATCAAAATAAAGCGCCTGCTTCAATGGGAATTTCGATTGGTCGATGACCACATGAACACCTTTTGATAATTTCAGCGTTTTCCCTTTTTTCGATTGGTCTTTTTCACGGATTGAATCAACCCATGGACCTGCGGCATTGATAACTTTGTCTGCATATATTTCATACTGATTGCCTGATAGTAAATCATTGACCTGGACGCCTATTACCTTGCCATTTTCATACAACAATTTTTCTACCTTTGTATAATTTATCGGTGTCGCTCCTTGATCTACAGCCGCCTTCATCACTTCAATCGTCAGACGTGCATCATCTGTTCGGTATTCAACATAATGGCCTCCGCCTTTAAGTCCTTCTTTCTTTACAAGGGGCTCCATTTTCAGTGTTTCACTAACCGATAGCATTTTCCTTCGTTCGCTTTTTTTAACGCCTGCTAGGAAATCATAGACTCGGAGCCCGATGGATGTGCTGAATTTCCCGAATGTGCCGCCTTTATGCATTGGGAGCAGCATTCTTTCTGGTGTAGTTACATGTGGCCCATTTTCATAAACAATCTCTCTCTCTTTTCCAACCTCAGCAACCATTTTTATTTCAAATTGCTTAAGATATCGCAAACCACCATGGACAAGCTTTGTTGAACGGCTTGATGTGCCTGCCGCGAAGTCCTGCATTTCCACCAATGCCACTTTCATTCCTCGAGTTGTCGCATCCAGGGAAATCCCTGCACCTGTAATTCCTCCGCCAATGACTAACACATCATATTTTTCTTTTTTCAGAAGCTCAATTGTTTCTTCTCGATATATATTTGAAAACCTCATGCCTGATTCCTCCTTTAAGTAATGCCTTCCATTGTCGATTAGCCTGTATTACTCGTGATTCTGCACGTTACTCGTGAGTTCTGCACGTTTACTCGTGAGTTCTGCACGTTTACTCGTGAATTCGCGCTGTTTACTCGTGAATTCGCGCTGTTTACTCGTGAGTTCGCACTGTTTACTCGTGAATTCTGCACGTTTACTCGTGAGTTTGGTCCTTATATTGAATTGGTTCATTTGTTCTCATAGTGTCCATATAATATTAATATCCCTAATTTGCCGATAAAAACAAAAAAAGAGACCATAAATGCACATTATCGAATTCTCGATAACGCATTCATGGTCTCTCCTGTTCTCCGGCCGATTTATTAACTTGATTTTAGTATAACATACTCTAGCTCATATTAGAAAGACTTCGCTTTGTTTTTATTTAAAAGCCATTGCTGCTTGAACAGCTTTTTTCCATCCGTCATATAATTTTTCACTATCCTGCTCATCCATGGATGGATTAAAGGTTTTATCGATTGCCCACTGCTGGGCAATTTCCTCCTGATCCTTCCAATAGCCAACAGCTAGTCCAGCCAAATACGCCGCCCCGAGTGCTGTCGTTTCGTTTATAGTTGGCCTTTCAACAGGGACACGTAATAGATCGCTTTGGAATTGCATTAGGAAGTCGTTCTTAACTGCACCGCCATCCACTCTCAATGTCTTCAGCTCTATGCCTGAATCTGCCTCCATTGCATCAAGTACATCCTTGGTTTGATATGCAAGTGATTCAAGGGTAGCACGGACAAAGTGCTCTTTAGATGTTCCACGAGTTAAGCCAAAAACCGCACCTCGTACATCGCTGTCCCAATATGGAGTCCCAAGCCCAACAAACGCCGGAACAACATAAACTCCATCAGTACTTTCTACACGTTTTGCATAGGCTTCACTGTCCTCGGCATTTTTAAGCATCCGTAAACCATCGCGCAGCCATTGAATTGCTGATCCTGCTACAAATATGCTGCCTTCTAGTGCATATTCAACCTTGCCATTCAATCCCCAAGCAAGAGTTGTCAATAACCCGTGTTCGGAACTGACAGCCTTGTCTCCCGTATTCATAAGCATGAAACAACCTGTTCCATACGTATTTTTTGCCATTCCTTCATTAAAACAAGCTTGGCCAAACAATGCCGCCTGTTGATCACCCGCTGCTCCTGCGATTGGAATCGACTGGCCGAAGAAATGATATTCGATCGTATGAGCATACACTTCGGAAGAAGGTCTAACATCTGGTAGCATCGACTTCGGCACAGTCAATATCTCCAGCAGCTCTTCATCCCATTTAAGCTCATGAATATTATACATTAATGTCCGTGAAGCATTAGAATAGTCTGTTACATGGGCTTTGCCTCCTGATAGCTTCCAAATCAGCCAGGTATCAATGGTTCCAAATAACAACTTGCCTTCATCTGCTTTTTGTCGGGCTCCTTCAACATTATCGAGGATCCACTTCACTTTTGTACCGGAAAAATAGGCATCTATTAACAATCCTGTTTTTTCTCGGAACAGGTCGTTAAGACCTCTTCCTTTCAACTCATCGCAAATTTCGCTCGTTTGTCTGGACTGCCATACTATCGCATTATACACAGGGGTTCCAGTTTCTTTATCCCATACGACTGTCGTTTCACGCTGATTAGTGATTCCAATACCGGCAATTTGCTCTGGCTTTACGCCTGATTCCGATAGTACACCAGCAATTACCGCTAAAATTGATCCCCAAATCTCATTGGCGTTATGCTCTACCCAGCCCGGCTTAGGGAAATGCTGCGTGAATTCCTTTTGGGACGAGTGGATAATCTCGCCTTTTTCGTTAAACAGAATCGCCCGTGAACTAGTTGTTCCTTGATCCAATGATAAGATATATTTTTCCATACTGTGTTCCCCCCCCTTTTTAATTTAACTAGCTATGTTGCTAATTTCTAACTCACTTGATTGCTTTTTTCCAAAAGTATACGCTAACACCAATATTATCAGGCTCGCTCCTAAAACAGCCCAAAAGGCTGTCGTCAATTCACCGACAAAGACCGCTTTATAGAAGACAGCTCCAAGTGCTCCACCGACTATCGGACCAACAACCGGAATCCAAGCATAGCCCCAATTTGATTTTCCCTTACCCGGTATTGGCAGCAGGAAGTGAGCAATACGAGGTCCAAGATCACGGGCAGGGTTTATGGCATAGCCTGTTGTTCCTCCTAGCGACATCCCGATAACAACAATCAATAAACCGACAGCAAATGGGTTCAGACCTTCTGTAAACTCGCCGGCTCCAATAAACAATAAGCCAAGGACAAGGATGAATGTACCAATCATTTCACTTAATAGATTTGAAAAAGTATGTGGGATAGCCGGTGAGGTTGAAAACACACCAAGCTTTGTACCTGGATCCTCCGTAGCTTTCCAGTGAGGCAAATAATGCAGGAATACAAGAGTTGCACCTATAATTGCCCCTATCATTTGGGCCATGATGTACCCTGGCACATCAGCCCAAGGAAAATCTCCATTGATAGCTAATGCCACGGTAACAGCCGGGTTTAAATGTGCTCCGCTTATGGAACCAACTGCAAAGACACCCATTGTAACAGCCAGTCCCCACGCAATCGTGATGACAATCCAGCCAGCATCTTTAGCATAAGATCCTTTTAAGGAAGTTCCCGCCCCAATACCTGCACCAAATAAAATTAAAATCATCGTACCTACTACTTCTCCCCAAAATGGAGCCATACATAATCCCTCCTCTTATAGAATGATGCCTTACCAACAAATAAAAGGAGATTCACATCAGAAATATCCTCAAAATAATAATGAGTATGTCTGTTGTGAATCTCCTAATCTCCGTCACATGTATTAACTTGTAATGTAAATATACTAGGTTGTGAAAACGCTGTCAATTAATTTGTATAAAAATAAATGAAGTCCCCTGTATTTTTTTCCCTTTATAAAACAGCAATCTCTATCTTAATTAAAACATCTCCCATAATTCAGTTTTTGAAGTCGTGATTGCCGAAGCTCCTGCCTCAAGGGCATTCAAGACTTCATCTGACGAGCGTATGAGCCCGCCAGCAAAGATAGGGGTTTGTAAGCGTTCCTTTACCTCTTTAATCATCCAAGGCATTGCGCCCGGTAAAACTTCGATATAATCTGGCTTTGTTTTCTGTACCAGCTTATAACTTTTCTCTAACGCATGTGAGTCAATTAAAAAAATTCGTTGAATGGCAATAACGCCCTTTTGCTTTGCTTTCAAAATCACGCTGGATTTTGTCGAAATCAGACCATATGGGCAATACTCCTGGCAAATAAATTCTGTAGCGTATTCGTCACTTTTAATACCATGAATTAAATCGACATGATAAATCATTTTTTTATTATGCTGCTTTGCCATCATACTTACATTTTTCAATTGTGATATATGCAAATCAAGAAACACACCTATTTCATAGGGACTTTCTAGAAATCTTTCGAAATCCTTCATGCTTGCCGAAGCAGGCAAAATTTTCTGGTCCATTCATTTTCCCCCTTATCTTCCGGAAAAACTCAAAACTTCAGTTATTTAGTATATTTTAAAGAGCTTGATTTATCAAACACAATTTTTCTTATTGAAAAAATGCCCTTTACCATATCCTTACACTAACATACCTGGTGTCCCCTTTAAAATAATACAGGTAAGAATGCTATGTAAACATTTCCTTCAATGATTACCTTTCTTCTATTATCATAAAGAAATTTTCATTTTTAATGCACCTTCGGCCAACTCATACGATTTAATAGTGCCCACGGGTATTCTCTTCACGATGTTCCAAGCATTAAAATTCATTTTGATTATTCGATTTTCAAATTTAAAAAATGGCGGTCTGTTAAATATCTTTTGGTTAATAAAATTCCTATCAATAGGCTTCATTTCTACTAATTCAAATGAAATCGTTCTTTTTTCCACCTGAACCGGTTTTAATGTAATACGGAAAGGCACGTTTTTCTTAAACATCATTTTTTTCACTTCCGTCGTTCCGATGAGCACTATATGTTCTGGCGTAATCTCGACTTTAACGGCCTGCTCACCAGACTTCATCTTTATAATTCGCTCTAACATAGTTGCAGTTATCGTTATCGGTAAACCATTTCCGAAAGTATTAGATGGATTGAATGTATTCATTATGGTTTTCCTCCTCCAACTTAACTCTCAATAACTGATATTCGATATGGAACGTCAGTTATAGCGTATGCCGGAATGTAGTTAACCTTTCATAAACATGCAAGGTCCTGATCAATAATCCGTATATTATACATGTGCTAATGCCGTTCCAAGGGAGTTTGCTTTATAACTTGCAATGACCAGACTAACACCTGCTGCAACAATATCTAGATTACGTCGTTACCCTATTCTATTTCATCCAAGCACAAAAAAAGAACGGCTACCAGCACGTCCCCTTTTTACTTGCAGCTATCTTCATCCTCCTTTTTCTTAACGAATATATCGTCTGTCACCCTATCTTCCAGCTTGTTCCTCAATGCCAATTCAGCAGCCTTCCCATCAC
Organism: Peribacillus sp. NPDC006672; assembly: GCF_050274955.1. Classification (NCBI taxonomy): domain Bacteria; kingdom Bacillati; phylum Bacillota; class Bacilli; order Caryophanales; family Bacillaceae; genus Peribacillus; species Peribacillus sp. NPDC006672. The sequence continues at coordinate 105,272 of NZ_JBNNOR010000011.1, read as the reverse complement.
TGGGCGACCCGTCCGAGAAATACATCGGAAACAAGGAAAAGAACATAATATAGAAGGAAAAATAAATGAATTGATACCAGATTACCGAGCTTTCTAAGATGTTCTGGTAAATCAAGCTGTATATGAATAGCATACTGACTAAATTAAAGATAGAGCCCCCTAAATAAATCAGCATATTCGTCAAACGATTATCATGTTTCAATCCCTTAAACTCACAAGTCCCATTCCAAAAATAATATTTCCTTACCTCTATGTTCCAAAAGGTGAAAAGTTTATTACCACAACCGATCAAGATTTTCTTTTCTGATCCTCCGAAGATGGTAACAAAAAAGATATGCCCGCTTAAATGTATCAGTGTAACGATTGGCATAATCAGAAAAAAGGAAAATAGAAATTTAATGATATCATGGAGACCAAAGATTTGTATCATCCTCCTTACCAGAGCTATTTTCTTGTAATCCCTTTGTTGAAGGATGATACTCTGATACCCAGTACACGCTAGTTATAACTGGTAATTTTTATCAGTGATGTTCTGGCTGTATTCCTTTTTATATAAAAAAATCCGACAGATTACCTTTTTCTCTGTCAGATTCTTTCTTTCATTCTTTTTTAGCGATTAAAGGTGCGGATAACTTCTTCATTACTTTGTCCCGGCTTCAGCCCTGTATGTTTATAATGAGGGGTAAACACCGATGTTTTGATTGGACAGGCAATTTGCTTCTGGATGCTTCCTTTTCCGTCAGGTACTTCAACAATCATGCCTCGCTCCTTAAGTTGGGGATGATTGGTCGCTTCGGTAAAGGTCAGTACTGGTTCTACACAGGCCTCAGAATCAGCAAATATTTCTTTCCATTCATCAAAGTTTTTTTCAAGAAAAGCACGTTGGACTGCTGTTTTAAATCTACTTCCACTCTCAGCATCTCTGCTCAAGCTTAGTTCATACAATTCAGGCTTGAGGATTGCTTCACATAGAGCTTTACGGAATGGAGGCTCCAGGCTTCCTACCGAAAAATAACGTCCATCTTTTGTTTCGTAATAGTCATAAAATGACCCTCCGTTTAACATCAACTTCTCTGGCTCCAGCTCCAAGCCACGTTGTAAATTCAGAGGTGCAGATATGGCATTTAAAGCGAAACTGCAGTCGGTCATGCTGATGTCGATGGATTGGCCCTCCCCGGTTCTGTCCCTGTAAATGACTGCGGACAAAATGCCGATAACAGCATGCATTGATCCTCCTGCAAGATCGGCAATTTGCGTTCCGTTCTTTGCTGGGCCGTCTTTTTTCGTACCGGAATAGCCTGCTAACCCTGCAATCGAAATATAATTGATATCATGACCCGGGCGGTCTTTGTAGGGACCGGTCTGGCCAAATCCTGTGATCGAACAATAAATTACCTTCGGATTGATTTGTTTTAAAACCTCGTATCCCAGCCCTAGACGTTCCATGACACCTGGCCGGAATTGTTCAAGGACGATATCGTATTCTTTCACTAAATTTTTTACGGCCTCGATGGACTCCGACTGTTTTAAATCAAGTGTAATCGATTGCTTTGATCTGTTAAGATATTGATTCACACCCCATGAATCCCCTGCCGCCGGCCTTTCTACCTTCAAGACATCTGCTCCTAAATCAGCTAGCATCAAAGTGGCAAATGGTCCGGGCAGTAGCGTTGAAAAGTCCAATACTTTCAAATTAGTTAATAGAGTCATAAGCACGCACCTTCCTTTTCTAGCGATTAGATACTTCAAACGGTTACAGTCTGTTTTCTCTTCTCAAAGATGGCAGTTACCCCGTCATACAGTATGCATTCCTTTGATTTTTTCAAAAAATTTGAAAGAGATTAGAATGATACATATAGTCTCCTTTAGCTAATTTGATAGAAACACATACATAGAGATTACATTTATCATATAACATCCGCCTTTTTATTTGTATTAATTTCCATTTAACACAAATTAAAAAACCAGGAATCCCGCTCCCGGCTTTGAATAAGAGTTTTGAATGGCGAAGGTAAATAAACCTACATGCACATAGCGGTTTACATTTAGACAAATAAGAGCCGGACAATTTAAAACTGCATTGTCCGGCTGATTTTACTTATAGCTTGTTCATTCGTATTTTTTGTCAAAGTCAAACTCGACTTCTTCAAGTTTAACGAATTTAGTTTTCCTTACCAGTTTATATCCAAACCATAGACCAAGGAAAAGTGGGATTCCTAGGTATGCAGCTATTACACTGCCCCAGTCAATGTGGTCTGAAAAAAATGCTTGAAAATTTTGAGATAGAATAACGATTAAGCCAATCATAATAGCAAAAATCGGGCCGATTGGAAACCATAATGCCTTATACGGCAGCTTATCCAATGAATGGCCTTGAGCTATATAAGCTTTACGGAAACGATAATGACTGATAGAAATACCTAGCCAGAAGATAAATCCTGTAATACCAATAGCATTCATTAGCCATATATACACTTTACCATCACCAAATATAGAAGCTAAAAATGCAAGCATACCGATGGCACATGTCAAAATCATTCCCGCAACCGGCACTCCGCGTTTGTTAAGTTTTGCAAAAATGCGCGGTGCTTGCCCATCTTTAGCCATTGAATATAACATTCGTGTCGATGCATATAAACTAGAGTTACCTGCTGATAATACCGCTGTTAAAATGACGGCATTCATAAGCGAAGCTGCAAAGGCCACACCTGCCTTTTCAAATATGAGCGTGAACGGGCTTACCATGACGTTTTCCCCTTGTAAACTTGAATTCGTATAAGGGATAAGCAGTCCTATCACAAAGATTGCCAATACGTAAAAAAGCAGGATTCTCCAGAAGACACTTTTAATGGCCTTTGGTATATTCCGTGCAGGATCTTCACTTTCACCGGCAGCCACGCCGACAATTTCGGTACCTTGAAAAGAAAAGCCAGCCGCTATGAATACGATGAAGACACCCATAAATCCACCAGGGAAAGGAGCGTCGTCGACTGTGAAGTTTTTAAAACCTACTGCTTCGCCACCCATGATGCCGACAATCATTAGTATTCCAACGATTATAAAAATAACGATGGCCGTTACTTTTATGAAGGAAAACCAGTATTCCCCTTCACCATAACCTTTAACGGATAAGTAGTTTAATAGGAAAATGAGCACCAAGAATGATGAACTCCACAACAATGACGGACTATTCGGAAACCAAAATTTCATGATCATTGTTGAGGCTGACAACTCAGCCGCTATGGTCATCGACCAATTGAACCAGTATGTCCATCCCAAAGCAAACCCAAATGCCGGATCGACGAATTTCGTTCCATAGGTACTGAATGAACCGCTTGTCGGCATTAAGGCGGCCAGTTCCCCTAAGCTGGTCATCACGAAGTACACCATTGCCCCAACTAAGGCATAAGCAAGTAATGCCCCGCCTGGTCCAGCTGTATGGATAGCTGCCCCGCTGCTAAGAAACAGTCCGGTGCCAATAGCTCCTCCAATGGAAATCATCGTTAAATGACGGGATTTTAAACCGCGCTTTAATTCTTGTTCTTCTTGCTTTGGAGGATGCTGAAAGATGTCGTTTTCTTGTTTTGGTATCATAAATTTTCATCCCTTTCTATATAAGCGCTTTCATTTATGGGGAAATCCATTTAATAAATTTTCCTATTCCTTCGACTTTCAAATAGAGCTAATTTACAATCGAATATTCCTATTCTGAATATATGCAATTTTCATGCCAAATTTAAAAAACCGCAATATTCAACAAATTAACAAAAAAAATGACTTCAATAGACAAAATATTTTGCACTTTACGCAACGATTTTTTGCACTTTATGCCACGTTTTTTTGCAGTTTTAAAAAAAAGGGATTTTTAACAAGTAAAATATTAAGATCCTTTTACATAATTTTAATATATTCCAAATATTACTGTAAGAATATTCAGAAATAATATACCTACCAAAAACCATTTTTCACCATTTTATCCCTTTAAATGTCATATTTTTCGCGAGTTTTCTCCCTTTGATAATAATATGAAATGATGCAAAAATGAGGTATTCTCATGAAGGAGTTGAGTGTTATGAAAGGTAAGGTATTTTTAGGAACTGCACTATCCATCGGTCTATTATTTTCTGCCATTCCCCATCAAGAAGCTTTAGCGGCAAAAAACGTGTTAAGTGTTGAAAAGTATAATAAGCATAAAGATTCGCTAGAATTCAAGTCTGGGAAACTTACGGACCCATCGCAGCAAACTGCAGAAGATATCATTCTTACCTTTTTTGATAAAAATACAAAGTCTTACAAGCTAGAAAAACAAAAGGCGAAAGACTCCTTTACTATCCAGAAAGAAAGCAAGGATGAACTTGGCAATACTGTCCTTAGATTGCAACAAACGTATAAAGGCGTACCTGTATGGAATTCTACACAAGCTGTAATGATTGACGCTAAAGGTGTTTTGACGGTCGTGTCCGGTACGGTTGAAGCCAATCTAAACACGAAGTTAGGGAAAAAGGCTAAAAAAGGAATCAGTAAATCAGAAGCTATCAAAATAGCGGAAGCAGATCTTGGATTCACTCCTGCCTACGAACAATCACCTGAATCTGAGCTATATGTATATGCAAATGAAGACAAGGCCGATTATGTATATAAAGTTAATTTGAAATTCTTAAGCCCGGAACCTGGAAATCATAATTATTTCATTTCAGTCAAAACGGGTAAAATCTTGAATAAATATAATACACTAGATGAAGTGACGGGAACCAATTCCGTCGGAACGGGCACTGGCGTCTTAAACAACACCGTGTCGTTGAACACTACCTCATCCAACGGTCAATACTATTTACAAGATAATACACGCGGCAAAGGCATTTTCACTTATAATGCCAATAACGGTTCAAAATTGCCTGGTACACTTTTTTCCAACAAGACAAATGCTTTTACTACTTCTACCGATAAAGCTGCGGTGGATGCCCATTTTTATGCAGGTAAAACCTATGATTATTACAAATCCACATTTGGACGGAATTCTTATGATGGAAATGGAACCATCCTGAAATCAACCGTTCATTATGGCTCAAGATACAATAATGCTTTCTGGGATGGCACCCAAATGGTTTACGGAGATGGAGATGGCACGACGTTCATCCCATTGTCCGGCGGTCTGGATGTCGTTGCACATGAACTGACGCATGCTGTGACTTCCTCTGAATCGAATCTTACCTATCAAAATGAATCCGGTGCATTGAATGAAGCGATTTCTGATATTTTTGGCACCGTTGTCGAATTTAAAAATCAAAGTGACAAAGCGGATTATTTGATCGGAGAAGATATTTACACACCTAACATTTCCGGTGATGCACTTCGTTCAATGGCTAATCCAACATTGAATGGTGACCCTGACCATTATTCAAACCGTTATACGGGAACTGCTGATAATGGCGGAGTCCATACGAACAGCGGAATCATAAATAAGGCAGCTTATTTAATCTCTGCCGGCGGAACCCACCATGGCGTGACAGTATCCGGGATCGGCATTGATAAACTAGGGACCATCTTTTATCGGGCCAACACAACTTATTTAACTTCCTCGTCGACTTTTTCACAAGCCAGAGCTGCAGTCGTACAAGCAGCCTCTGATTTATACGGTTCAAGCAGTGCAGAAGTCACAGCTGTCAAAAATGGCTTTACAGCTGTCGGTGTGAATTAAGAGAATTACCTATATGACCGACACCTCCCTTGCTTCAATTTAGCGGAGGTGTTTTTTGTATGTATATATAATATCCAGGTGGCTTAATTTCGGCCGATTGAGGATTATTCTGCCGTTCGACTACTTTTTCCGGCCTTCATGTGAATTATTCCGTCCCACGGAACCTATGATATAAAGGTAGGGCCTCAATAAATATAATAGTGTCATTCCCCAAATGAGTGAGAAAATGATTATTTCCGTAAAATAGTTGCTTTTCTCCTTATTAACTGTCAAGCTTAGATGATCTGGACTATATTGAATAGAACAAGTAGGTGACGAACATGATTGAAGTTAAAACTTCCACACTCAGTGATGGTGAGTTCAATAGAGGCGTATTCGCAACACAAGACATTAAAAAAGGTGAGCTTTTGCATGAAGCACCTGTCATTGCTTATCCAAACGAGGAGCATGTTTTCATAGAGAAAACATTGCTTGCTGATTATGCGTTTGAATATGGAATTAACCATACTGCCATGCTTTTAGGTTATGGCATGCTGTTTAATCACTCTTATACACCAAATGCTACGTACGACATCAACTTTAAGAATCATACATTTGATTTCTTTGCTTACACTGACATAAAGGCAGGAGAAGAAATCCTGATTAATTATAATGGTGAAGTCGATAATGAGGATCCGCTTTGGTTCAATAAAGAAGATAATGGTGAAGATGAAGCTGAATGATCATTGATCACTCATGAAAGCACTTGTACTTTTGACAGACCTGTCCACGGTCTTCGGAAGAAACGAGTGCTTTTCATTTTCCTTTCACCGGGTTCTAATGTTAATGGAAGTCTTCTGATGAAGTCAGGCGTTTTACTTTGTCGTGAAGGTCATCAGGTTCATGAAGCCAAAAACCAGTCGAATCTTGGAAGAATGAAAAGATATAGCTGTTTGATCAAGAAAAAGAGGTCAATGAAAAAAAGCCCCATCAACTTGCATGATTGAGCAAGTTGATGGGGCTTTTCATCTTAATGAGCAGATGGGTCACTTGATTTTGTTTTAGTTATTGATTGGAGTTGGCTCTTAACCTTATCAATGGTTTCTGGTGTGGCTAAGGATTTTATTTGACTCATGGTTTTTTCACGAGTTTTCTTATTGCGCATTAAAAATGCTGCAGCTCCTAACAGGACGGTTCCAATCATTTTGTTTGATGGCATGTGAGTTTCCTCCTTCAAGTTAGTTATAGTTAGTATTCCCTCTATCAACTGATTTAAACTAAAGCATCCTGTTGTGTTCGGTTTCCCTTTTATTTATCCAAATTCAGACTTTCAATATACTTTATGCTTTCAGGACTTTTCACCACTTTTTCAGCTTGATCCGGGTCTGCCTTCGTTTGTTTCATATTGTAGAGTTTATATGTCAACACTCTTTTCACTGACTCGTTAATTCTATCTATTGGAACTTCTCCTGCCTTTACAGCTTCGAGTAATCCGTTATATACCTCAAGCTCATGGGAGTATTCATGACAGACAAGTAACATATCAGCTCCTGCAAGTATTGCCTGCTTCCCCATCTCTTCATAGGAGAAATACTTGTTCACAGCTCCCATTTCCAAATCGTCCGTGACCACAAGCCCTTCATACTTAAGTTTTCCCCGAAGCAGGTCTTCTATGATGACTTTAGAAAGGCTTGCCGGTTTTTCTTTATCATAGGCTGGATATTTGATGTGGGTCACCATCACGAAAAACTTTTGGTTATCCATTTCACTTATGATTTGCTTGAAAGGATAGATATCCGAGTTTTCCAGATCAAGTTGATTTGTTTCCACTGACGATGTTTCGACATGCGGATCGATTTCGCTGCGTCCGTTTCCTGGAAAGTGCTTCAATGCACCAGTTATGGATACATCATTCAAGCCTTGAATGGCTTTCTTTCCGTATTGATAGACCTTTTCCGGATCTTTTCCAAATGAACGCTCATCCTTTTTCGATAGATCAAGAACAGGGGCGAAATTTATGTTAATCCCCATTGATCCAAGTTCTTTCCCATTCAATTTTGCCACCTTGTACATGTCCTCGGCAGATGCATTTTTCCCAAGGTCCTTTTGCGCAGGGAGTGGCGATACCCGTTCCCTCATCCGGATTGTGTCCCCGCCTTCCTGATCGACAGCCACCATGAGCGGAAGCGGATGTAAGCTTTGATCGGCTGTTTGCTGTAGCGAGTTGGATAACTTAGCCACTTGTTCAGGTGACTTCATATTGCGGTCAAAATAAATGACGCCCCCTATATGTTTTTGTTCGATAAGCTCCGTAATTTCACTGTTTTTTTCAGTTCCCTTGAAACCGACCATCATAAGCTGTCCGATTTTCTCTTCAAGCGTCATTTTTCCAAGCATTTTTTCTATTTTCTCATGACTATCCAGATTGGTGTCTTTCCCTTTTTCCGCTCTTGAGTTCACATCGATATTCAACTGAATGAACAATATTGAAAAAGCGAGGATTGTGATGAAAAGCAGGCCCATATACATTTTTTTATTCTTCATGCTTTGACCTTCATTGACATTTTCTCTGTCCTTCCTTGATTACCTTTTGATTTCGTTGAACACTCTCTTAATCATGTTCATAAACGGACAATTCTATAGCATCATTGAGTATTTTTTTGCATAAAGCATTTGCCACGTACCATACTACATACATACCCTATTTCAAAGGAGATGCCCTAAATGGACGGAATCTTGAAGAATCTTGCCGAAACCTTCAGTCATGCAGTCGATTATGCAAAAGAAAAAATAACAGCAATTACAGAAACAACTTCTGTTACAATAGTGGAATTGAGTGAGCACATCATAAATCAGCCTGAAACAAAACTAATCAGGAAAAACCTTTTAGGTATCCCCTTTTCTTTTTATCATTTACAAAAAGAAGGTGTTACGTACTATTTGGAAATGAAAAGCTCACAAATTCTCCAGTTAGATGTTCTAGCGCATGACCATACAATTGTGTCTTACAGGTCTTATCGAGATAAATCCAACTTATCGTCAGCGATTAGATTTCCTAAAACCCTTTTATCCGAATGACTCTGATTCATACTTTGATAATGAATAATAAAAAAGCTGATAACCCCTACATAAGGGGTTATCAGCTTTTTATGTTACCTTCTGCTATAACGAGAAAAAACGGTCCCTTTCCCTCGAAATCCATTGCTCGGCATCTTCTTCATCCTTTTTAACTAAGCGGTTAACGAGGATATCATGCCAAATGTAATTTTCGAGAAAATTGATATGAATGGGATCATCTGTGTAAAACGCCGTTTCTCTATTTTCCGAAGAAGGGCCGTAAATCGTTTCCTTGCCATCAATGGATAGGATAAACCATTTGTTCTCTCCGATATTGTCCACATAGCTGGTTTTGCGATGTATATCTAAACCTGATAATGGGTGTTCAACCTGAAATACAATCCCCTTGAGAGTGCAATGCGCGGCTACCCCTTTAAGCTCTTGTTCAAGTTTCTCATACATCTTGTCCCATAAGGAAACCACCACCCTCCCCTCCGCTTTTTGAATCAAAGTACGGCAAAAGGATAGGATATGCCCTTCACCCTTAAGCGTCATTACACGATTGTCGGACATGGGCTCGATTTTCTCGAATTGCTTTAGTGTATGACTGATGGATTGATAGGTATTGTTCCATTTCGATTGGACGGATTCCAAAAACACTTCGACTGGTAATGGTGAATATTGTATCGAGTCATTAATTTCCTCTTTTAATACGATTCCTTCTTCTTGAAGTCCATTTAATATTTCATAGATACGTGCCCTGGGAATTCCAGATTCCTTGCTTACTTGATAGGCACTGGTTGGACCTTGGCGAACTAAAGAAACATAAGCCTTTGCTTCATATTGACTAAACCCGAGAGACTGTAGTTTTTGAATGATATCTTGCATAGTACCTCCTAGTGCTTTAAGTAAGTTATATGCCTATCATACCAAATCTCCTATCGAAATCTATTCGATTTCAAAAGGTATGGGAACATAACTCATCAGATTCTTATTTACAGAAAGTTTTATATTAGTTACTATCTAAATAGTGACTAATATAAACACTTTGGGTTATGGCTGCCGCAAAAGTAAGCATTTCGGCCATAATGACATTGATACGGAGGCTTCTTGGATGGAAGATATACAAATTTCAACACTCTTGCTGCTGATGTTTTTTGGCTTTTTGGCAGCATTCATTGATTCTGTGGTCGGCGGTGGTGGCCTGATTTCCATACCCGCTTTATTATTTTCTGGACTATCCCCAACGGCCGCGATTGCAACGAATAAGTTAGCAAGTTCCATGGGGTCTTTAACAAGTACCATTGCCTTCATTCGTTCAGGTAAGGTTGATTTTCGGTTCGTGGCCAAACTTTTCCCACTTATTTTCATGGGATCGTTACTAGGTGCTTGGGTTGTCAATTTCGTCTCACCCGAATTATTAAAACCACTGATTTTAGTTCTTTTACTAGTTATAGCCATTTATACCTTTTTAAAAAAAGACTGGGGACAAGAATCGACTTACAAGAGGCTCACATGGCAAAAGGCCGCACTTTTCGCGTTCGCTATATTTGCCATTGGTTTTTATGATGGATTTTTAGGGGCTGGAACGGGGTCTTTCATTTTGTTTGCCTTTTTAATGATTGGCTTTGATTTCTTGCACTCTGCAGGAAACGCAAAATTTTTAAACTTCGGAAGTAATCTGGCAGCACTGATCATGTTCATATTTCTTGATACCGTCAACTTTTCCTATGGAATACCGATGGGGATCTCCATGATAGCAGGAGCATTGGCAGGTTCTAAATTCGCCATTAAAAAGGGCGTGGCATACGTAAGAGTATTATTCATCATCGTTACCGTCATTCTGATCATGAAAAATATAATTGATTACTTAATGGGCGGATAATTAAAAAATTCCGGTTACATCAGAAAAAATAGAATACAGCACCTGATTCCCTCCACAGAATGTGACATATAGGAATTATTTGGGTATATGATAGGTATAGAATGTGTGGAAAGGTGTGATTTGGATGATTGAAAAGTGGAATGGCGAAGATATGGCCGATGTATCGGGGCAAACCATTGTGATTACTGGTGCAAATAGTGGACTTGGCTTCGAAACGGCTTTTGCTCTGGCCGGTAAGGGGGCAGAGATTATTCTTGCCGTCCGGAATGCTTCAAAGGGTGAAAAGGCGGTCGATAGAATCATCTCGGTGCATCCTAAAGCGAATGTACGCGTGATGCAGCTGGATTTAAGTGATTTAAGCAGCATTCGGCATTTTGCTGATTCCTTTAAGGAAAACTATGATTCACTCTCCGTCCTTATCAATAACGCAGGTGTGATGATTCCGCCATACAGCAAGACGAAGGATGGTTTCGAGCTGCAATTCGGGTGCAATCATCTCGGTCATTTTGCATTGACAGGCCTCCTTCTTCCGCGTATCCTTTCTACACCAAAATCGCGGGTCGTCACACTGAGCAGCTTGGCCGCCATCAATGGATTCATAGACTTCGGAAATCTAAATGGTGAAAACGGTTATAAACCGATGAAATACTATGGGCAAAGCAAGCTGGCCAATCTTCTCTTTGCCCGCGAATTACAGAACAAGTTCAACCAGCATGAAGCAAACCCGATTAGCATTGCCTGTCATCCAGGCCTTTCCCATACTAATCTCATGTCACGCGGATCTGGCAAACCCATGAATAGGTTCGTCCACTTTCTTTCCAAAACCATCACCCAGCCGGCAAATATGGGAGCACTCCCTACTCTTTATGCCGCAACGGAACCTACATTAACAGGCGGGGAGTATATTGGACCCGATGGAAAGAAAAGCAGAAAAGGCTTTCCTAGAAAAGATACTATCATCGATACCTTGTATAATGAAGAAACTTCGAAAAGATTATGGGATATTTCGGAAACCATGACAGGGGTCAAATATCGTTTCAGTGAAAGCGCTACGCCAAAATGACTCAATGTTTCAAAGAATCCCCTCTTTTCGTATATGTGTATCTCTAACAAAATGAAGCTCCCCTAATTTACATTTACAAAGGGTCAGGAATTAGGACAGACAAGAAACAGACGGTATGGGGAAATTATAAAGGATCCACAGGTGGTTCTATTATAAAGATGTAAAAAGGAGTAGGGGACATGAACAAGATTTAAAAAGTGGTAGCTGGAATCTTAGTGTTGGAACAATGGGTATGTCCCATTCTTCAACCATGCTCCTGCAAAGAAGTAAAATCGACGAACAAAGCCGAAGTTCTAGACAGCGACAAATAAGATTTAATGAAAGGGGCCCTGGAAAAGGATTCTTTCTATATTTGCTTTACTCTAATGAAAAGAATTCTTCATACAGGTGGTTTACTTTCATTAGTCACTAAACAAAATGGGCTTATAGTTTAAGTCTGCTGCCCTTTAAATAGCAAAAAGAAAGAGGGAGCATAATGCCCCCTCTTTTCACTTCCATCATTCAGCGTCAAAAACTTCGACTTTTTCCATTTTGTCGCCATTTTTCATAGCTTTGGCTGTTTCAAGTCCAGATGTCACTTTACCGAATACTGTGTGAACACCGTTAAGATGCGGTTGTGGCGCGTGCACGATAAAGAATTGGCTTGAGCCAGTATCTTTTCCAGCATGTGCCATGGATAGGCTGCCTGCCTCATGTTTGTGAGGGTTTCCTACTGTTTCACATTTGATTTGCTTGCCGCTTCCGCCTGCACCTGTACCTGTAGGATCTCCGCCTTGGCTTACGAAACCAGGGATTACACGATGAAAGACTACACCATTATAAAATCCTGTGTTTGCTAAGTTTTCGAAGTTAGCCACTGTGTTCGGTGCTTCGTTCGGGAAAAGGTCGAATTCGATCTTTTCTCCATTTTCCATAAGTATGTATCCTTTTTTAGCCATGTAAAACATCTCCTTTAATATGAACTGAATCAAATCTAATAGTACCATTTTTAGAAGTAGAAAGAAAAGGAAGCCTACTTATTTCGAATTGTATCATTATACTTTATGACGTTTTTTCTTCTATAATGGGGTAGATTCAGTATAAAAGGGGGAACGAACCATGATACAGCAATTTGATGCATTGGTTGTAAACAAGCAAGATGATCAATTTTCCGTTAATATTCAGCAACTATCACTTGATGATTTACCACAAGGGGAAGTGCTCATCCGTGTCCATTATTCTGGTGTGAACTATAAAGATAGCCTCGCCAGCATTCCAAATGGAAACATTGTCAGCAGCTATCCAATCGTTCCAGGAATTGATATGGCTGGTATAGTCGTTTCATCTGAGGATTCCCGGTTTCAGGAAGGCGACGAAGTCATTGCAACCTCCTACGGGATTGGCGTTTCACAATCCGGCGGCTATAGTCAATTTGCCCGTGTTCCTGCAGATTGGATCGTTCCACTTCCTGATGGCCTTACAATGAGAGAGGCGATGATCATCGGAACTGCTGGTTTCACTGCTGCCTTATCAGTTCTGCGCCTGGAAGAAAATAACCTCACCCCTAAGCAAGGGAGCGTTCTCGTCACTGGTGCAACTGGCGGGGTAGGCAGTTTCGCTGTCTCGATCCTTGCCAAACTTGGCTATTCAGTGGAAGCAAGTACAGGAAAGGAATCGGAACATGGATACCTAAAGGAAATCGGAGCGACGACCATTGTATCACGTGAAGATGTATATGATGGCAAGCTGCGCGCACTGGGCAAACAGAAGTGGAGCGGGGCGGTAGATCCCGTTGGCGGTGAACCGTTAGCCTCGGTCCTTAGCCAAATCAAATATGGCGGATCTGTAGCGGTAAGCGGATTAACAGCTGGCACAAGCCTTCCTGCCACTGTCTTTCCATTTATCTTAAGAGGTGTTAATTTACTTGGGGTCGATTCGGTCAATTGCCCGATGGATACAAGATTGAAAGTTTGGCATCGCCTTGCCACCGACTTTAAACTTGCACATTTAGAACAGCTCGTTCAACAGGAAATTACTATTAAAGAATTGCCTGACATCCTTCCTACCCTATTAAAAGGGGAAGCAAGAGGCAGAACGATCGTTAAGCTATAATCCAAAAAGTGACGAAAGCATGGCTTCTCGTCACTTTTCATTGTGAACTCTCATTGAGGGGGAGAATGATTTCTACAATCGTCCCTTTTCCCACTTCGCTACTGAAATGAATTTCCCCATTATGCCCATGAATGATTTTAGTACTGACCATGAGCCCCAACCCAGTTCCTTTTTCCGTGGTGCTATAAAAAGGCTGCCCCAAATGCTTCATGCGCTCTTTTGAGATTCCACATCCTTGATCAATGAATCGGATCATCGCGTTGGCTCCCTCATAGTTTAACTGTATATGAAGTTTGCCGCCTTTAGGCATGGCTTCAATCGCATTATTGACGACATTCGTGAAAACCTGTTTTAACTGATTCGGTTCGCCAATGACAGATCCTAAACCCGTATTATATTCCTTGATGATTTCAACATCATACAATATCGCTTGAAACTCGGCTAATGTAATCACACTATCCAAAATATCGTTAAGCTGAATCGATTCACAAACCTTCGCTTCAGGCTCTGCTAAACTTAAAAATTCATTGGCCAGTATTTCAATTTTCTCAACTTCGCTGACCGTCATTTCAAGATAGTCCTTTTGCTCAGGGTATTCCCTTAATAATTGTAAAAATCCTTTGACCGTAGTTAATGGATTTCTTATTTCATGTGCGATACCCGCAGCCATCTGTCCAACGGCCGATAACATATTGGATTTACAAAGCAGCTCTTCGGTCTTTTTACGCTCCGTAATATCCCTGCAGAATACCTGTATGGCTGGATGACCTTTATAAATAATCGGAAGACCGAGTGTTTCTCCATAAAATACTTGCCCGTCAAGTCGAATGAACTTTTGTTCCAGTAAACCAACCGCCTGATAATCGTCCCTCATTATCTCGATTCTTTTTTGTACACTTTCCCGGGAATCCAGGTGAACGAACTGAAAGACCGACTTACCGATAATATCTTCCACACTATCCATCCCCAGCATTTTTGCCCCCATGGGATTCATATACTCTATTATCCCATCACGATGTACAAAAATCGCTTCAGGTGATACCTCTACTAAACTGCGATACCTTTGTTCACTTTCCTTCAAGGCAGCTTCAGCAAGCTTTTGGTTCGTGATATCCCGATAAACGAAGACCAGTGCGGACGGCTCATTTTCATTAACCCGGATATTAAACAGGGAGATGCTCACATTGATTAACCGGCCATCCTTCCTTTGCCTGACCGTTTCAAAGCCTTTCTTTTTTACCCCTGCCCTAATCTGGTCATGCAATTCATTGGCTGATTCCTTCAAGAATTCAGGAATAATTGGATATGGCATGCCAATGAGCTCATCATTCTTCCAACCGAAAAACTCTTCAAAAGCTGCATTTACTTGAAGGGTCTTTCCTTCCAGATCAACAATGGATATGGCGTCCGGGTTGTTCTCCATGAATGACTTAAGTTTCTCTGTATCATCCACCGACTGTTTTCCCATTTGCCCTTGTCCATAATTAATAAGCCTTTTACTCATCAAATTTTTTTATTCCTTTCTTATCCGGAAATTTACAGTCTCAATTTTACAGTATCAGTAAATCATTTGCCAGTTTTATCATATGATATTTCGATTACATGCTTGACACACAAAGAGGCCAAACCTTTATAAAGGTTCAGCCTCTTTCCTAAAATGTATTATAAATATTTTCACATTCTTCACCTGTTGGCTCATAAAAGCAATGAAGCTTGAAACGCCCAACCAGGGGCTGATTATACCAAGTTGCCGGACAATCTCCCGGTGGCCTGAAGTACCATAGGCTAAATTTCGAGGGCCATAGCCTTTCACCATTTAGACTGCGACGTGCAAGCCTTATTTCCCTTTCCCTTGCTCGTTGATAAAAATACCCCTTCTGCACAGCTTCAAAGGCATGTTCCTGATAAATCATGTCTGGAACCGTCCTCAACCCTTTGAAATCGGAACAATTAGCCCTAATCCGATTGATCCCTACATTCCCGATCATCAACATGCCTTGATCACCTTCACCCTCGCCTTCAGCTCTAAGCAATCTTGCCAATAAGGCACGATCGGCAGCAGTGCTCTTTACAACAGCCATCCTATCACCTCCACTTTTTTATCCTATGCCCCAGATATGGAAAAATACTCCGTTTTTTCACAAAAACTTCATATAAAGTACACGTCCCATCAATAATAAAACATTATACTTAAGTAAGGCTGGGTAGCACGCGTGGCTATCATGGTATTTGGCGAAGGCGGGGCCGATACTTTCTTTCTACATATAAAAAGGCGGCACATATTATGCCGCCTTCAAACTGTAGACAAACTCGATAAATAATTGAGTTTGTCTACAGTTTTTTTGAGGGTTTGTAACTTTTGAACGTTGATTGGAACGTAGGGCACTCGCTTTCCGCGGACGGTCCACCCTCGGTGCCCTTTGCAGCTTTTCCCGCAGGAGACTCGCACACCCGTTCAAATCAACTTTGTTTTTGACATGTATAAAGAACTCTTTTTGCAGTCAATTAACGATCACAGTCGTTTGAAAGGCTGGATGCAACGATTATGGCGTGGCAACAAAATACCTCGCTCATTATTTGAGTTGGTTTCATTACTTGGATATAGTTAGACATCTACTTTTTTTAGTAATTAGAATGTATATAAAGGAGGATAAAAACTTGCGTAACCAGCAGTGGAGCAAAGTAAAGAAAAAGTTAGATAGTTTTATCTGTGACTCCCTGAAAAATAGAGTACAGTTTACTGTTACGAATTATCGAAAGGCTCATGACCAATTAGGAAGAGCTTTCATTACTGTTGATAAAAAGGAAATCCTAAACATGTGTACGATAACATCTGATATAGAAATGTATCGAAAAGAAAATGAAATAAGAAATGCTCAAAGTATTGAATACGATGTCTATAATGGACATCAAAACTATCAGATAGGGATACAAGCACATGAAATGATTAAAGCTGAAGGGTTTTTTGCACAGTATGACTTTTTCGATGCAGTTGAAGAATACTTTAATTTACCAATAGAAAAGGCATTGAAATCAGATGATATGGTTATTAAGATTCTTTCTTTGGTAGATAGAAGAGTGGGAAAGCGAACTTTAGAAGGAATGAAAGAATCAATACAAAATGAAAAGGAAATTATCCAGTATTTTTATAACTTGCGATGCGAAGCAGATAGAATAATGAAGCTTTATAAAAAGTTTCGATAAGGAAGAAGAGTAAGAAATTAAAGAAAGTACTTCAAATCCAATAAAAAATCAAAAAGGTTTCAGAATGAGAACATTCCGAAACCTTTTGTTCTAAAGTCTGAGGCGGCACATATTGTGCCGCCTTTTACTCTTGCCCCATCATTCTTTCTCTTCAAATGCAGCTTCAAACGCCAATGATACCTTTTCGAACTCTTCATCCGATTCGATATCGAGCAGCTCACCTTCGCCTTCGACCCTGAAAAAGAAAATATCGATATCTTCCTCTGTATCTTCTTCAATATCTTCAAGCAAACCTACTGCTACATATTCCGTTCCTTCTACATCCAATGATCCTAAAACCTCAACTTCATGGCCTTCATCATTGTCATCAGTAAGGGTGAAAACCTCACCTTCACGAATATTACCCATATTACCTCTCCTCCCATATCCATTAAATAATGGAGTTGTTTCAATAGTATATCGACTATTCCATATAGAAACAAATTTTTGCCCTGGAAAAAAATAAATTCTTTTCTTTTCATGAAAAGAATCCATTAAAATGGGAAAATACCCCTAAAAAGCGAACGAAATATTAATACCTTACCAATATATAGTATAGACGGAAGGAGGTTATAGGATGAGTGACCAAAATGATTTAATTTACAGCATCAAACTTTTCTTAAAGGGAGAGAAACAGGCATACGACGAGCTATATGAAAAAACTATTCAAAGTGTCTATAGAAACGTTCACTTTCTTATAGACGAAAAAGCGGATATTGACGATGTGATTCAGGACATCTACATAGAGGTCTTTAAGTCTCTTCGTAAATATGATTGCGAAAGACCTTTCAAACCATGGTTAATGGGGATTGTCATACGGCAGCTTCAAACCTATCGACGGAAAAGATGGATGCGCCTAAGGATTTCTAAAAAGGCAGAAGCAGAAGTAGCAGTACGAATCAATGTTCCAGATTTTTCTCATGACATTGTTGATAAAATTTCTAATCAACAACTCGTAGATTTAGTAAACCAGTTACCTTACAAGCTAAAACAAGTCGTAATTCTTCGCTACTTAAATGATTATTCACAAGAAGAGGTAGCCAGAATTTTAGAAATCCCGATTGGAACCGTTAAATCCAGGATTCACGCTTCTTTAAGAAAGTTGAATGCGAAAGGAAAAGAAAGTCAATTATTTTTAGAGAAAGTGAGGAATGTATAATGAACAATCTTCATAATCAATTAAGGGAAGCGTTATATGAAGAAAGTAAGAGCCTAAATCCTTCACCAGAACTAAAAGTGAAAGTAATGAGTACAATAACAACTAATCGAGGAAAAAGAAAAAAATATTTAATAACAAGCGTGCTAATTGCTTCACTGTTACTCCCAACCAGTGCTTTCGCCTATCAATCCTTCCTGGCTGATGATCTATACGGATCATTCGAGCAGGTAAAAAAGCATTTGGCTAATGCTACCATGGAGGGATATCTCCTTTTCGATGCAAAACTGTCCCAAGCTAAAGGTGAATTGGGAAAAGAAGAGTATGCTGATTTCAAAGAATTATTACATGTAGTAACTGAGTCTAAACTAGACTATGGAGATGCAAACGGCAATATTGATTACGACCAACTTCCTTCAAGAAAAATCGCTGAATTAAAAACAGCTTTTATGGAAATACAGCCATATTTCGATAAATTAAACGGACTAGTATCCAGTGAAGAGTTGTTAACGGCTGAGGAATACGAAACGTATATTGAGGCTCTTATGACATATGAAAAAATTGCCGTGCAAAGTGGGAGTGAAAACGGCTCAGTTAATGTCGATGACTTACCTGCCAATCTTCAAGCTGAATTTCAAGAAGCAAGGGATTTCATGGATTATGTAAATGAGATGCAAATTCAATGAAGTAGAAAGAGTTCTCCACTATACATGTATAGACAATACTTTTCTTCATTAAGTATTGTCTATTTCTTTATCAATTATTTTCCACGATTAACCAGCCAATTCTTCCTTCATCCATCATTTTTTAATAATCAGAAAAACACTACCCCAAAATTGTAATTTTATTACGAATAATGTTATATATACTAATACTTTCATATTGTACTAAACAAAATTAGGAGGAAGTTCCTTGGCTATAAAAAGAGTCGATCATATCGGAGTTGTTGTAAGAGATCTTGAAGAATCCATAACCTTTTATCAGGATGTATTAGATTTAAAAGTGAAATCGCGGGTGCTACATACTAATGGTGTAATCCAACTAGCATTCCTTGGATACAATGATTCAGACGAAACAGAAATTGAATTAATTCAAGGTTATAGCGACACGCTGCCATCCGAAGCAACGATCCACCATTTTGCAATTACTGTGGATGATATCGAAGAGGAATATGCCCGGATTAAAAGTTTAGAAAACACCGAGCTGATTGATGAAGAAATCGTCACCCTTCCAAATGGTTATCGCTATTTCTACGTATACGGACCAGAAAAAGAGTGGATTGAATTTTTCCAAAGATAAATTTGATTAATAAAAAAGCAGAGTTGATAAAACTTCTGCTTTCTTTACCTTACCTTACCTAAACAAACTGGTTCTCTCACGCCCCATTTTCGTGCCTTAATTTCTGAACAAGCATTAAAGTTAGTAAAATAAGATTACGGCCATACACTTCCTTTAAGCTAGGTTAAGACATGAAGCGGCTCTTGGTTTATTAAGGGCTCTTATTCTCATGAACGATTCCTCTTTGTAACTAACAAAAAATCATACATCCTACTTCTCAAATTGTCTTATTAACCGATTTAATATTATATACTCTGACTGCTTAAAGCTTTCCTTTTCAAAATAAAAAGTTGATTCAAGGAACCTTCCCCCTGAATCAACCTTGCTTTTCTCCCCGCTTCACCAGCTTGACTTTTTGACACCTGGCAGTTGCCCTTTATGAGCAAGTTCCCTAAAAACGATACGTGACATGTTGAATTTACGCATATATCCACGCGGCCTTCCTGTTACTCCACAACGATTGTGAACCCTTGTCGGCGAAGAATCACGCGGGAGTTTGGCCAATGCAGCATGATCCCCCTTCTCCTTCAATTGTGTTCTAAGTTCTGCATACTTTTCGACCATTGCCAACTGTTTTTGTGCTTTTACCACCTTGGATTTTTTGGCCATTTTAATCTCTCCTTTTTTAAACATAATGATTTTATTAATTCTATAAACTGTTCACGATTCGTTCCGCTGCCTGTCTTGCTCCAGATATATTCCTGGATATCGGCCCCATTTCAAGTTCAGCCAATGCACCCGTAACATATAAACCAGGTCCCCACTGCAACGACTGTGATACAATCGGATAACCACATTCAGCAAGGCGTAAATCATGCGACTGGATGACTGGCGTTAGCCAATCCTTCCCTGGCATTGAAGACTTAAAGCCGGTTGCTAAAAGGATCGTCCCTTTTTGTTGGATAACCTTTTCGTTTTTATCCCTGAGGCTAATATGCCCGTCCTTCCACACAGCGCTTATCACTTCAACATCCATGACACGCAATAATCCCTGTTTAACCTGATTCATCAGCACTTTATGTAAGCCAGGTGGAATGGATCCCTTATTACGGGCCTGGATAATGGCCTCGCGTCTTTTTTGATAACTTGTTATAGTACGGAAAGGACGCTGTTTTTTCGGACCCAACCAACCAGGATCACTGTCGAAATCATGAATTCTAAACGGATGCCGCTTTAGTACTGTTACTTCATTGGAATAGATCTTACTCAGCTTTAAAGCCAGATGGACAGAAGATATGCCTCCTCCAATGATCGTGATGGGTCCATGTAATTGTGTCAGCTCCGGAATATTTTCATCGAATATGTGAAAAATGGAACGCTCATCCTCTTGTTTTAATTGCTGTGCCCAATCCGGCCAATAAGGCTGTTCACCAATACCAATTGAAATCACGAGGTTTTTCCCTGCAAGCCGTCGCTTGTTTTGCAATTGTATTTCCCAACCCTGTCCCGTTTTGCAGACAGAGGTGACGTTTCCTTGCACCCATGCCTGCTTAATAGATAAATCATCTGTAACGTGAGCACAATGTTCATTGAAGGATTGTAGGGATGGCCGCTTATATTGGCCATAAAAGTTATTGTTCCAGTTTGCTTTTTCCACATATTTCTGCAGGCTGAATGGATTCACATCCAAATGGTGTACGGATGGCGAACGCAAATATGGCATTGAAATCACTTCCGTACAATGCTTCCATCTCGCCAATGGTTCTTCATTTCTATCTACAATCGCCAGCTGGTCCACTGTCGTTTTTCCTGACTTTAGTAAAAATGTGGCCATCGTCGTCCCTTGAATGCCTCCGCCAATAATGATCCATTCCAACATGAACTTCCCTCCTTTTACAACCATTCTCTTCAATAAAACATAATCATTACGATTTAAATCTCGAAATTACTTCGTTTCTCGGTGAAGCGTGTATTTCTTTAAACGCGGGCAGTACTTCTTCAATTCGATTCGATCCGGATTATTCCGCTTGTTTTTCGTTGTGATATAATTTCGGTCCCCTGATTCTGTGCATGCTAAAGTAATGTTTACTCTCATGTTTGTTCCTCCTAAATTTTTTAATGAACTATTTCCGTAAATGCAGGTAATGGATCTTCATACTGAGACCAATCCTGCTGCAACTCTATTTCCGTCAATAAGCATTGATCTAATTCATTTTCGATTTCCTGTTGATTCATTTGAATGCCAATCATCACTAGTTCCGTCATCCGGTCTCCGTAAAGATCATCCCAGCGCTCCAATAATTCAGGTTCATCCTGCAGTATCTGCTGTTGTTCATCTTTAGGATAAGCAGCAATCCATTTACCTGCTCCCTCGATCATTAATGACGGTCCAGCCTGTGATAGCAGGCCCGCTGTATCATTTCTTGATGCCAACCAAAGGAAGCCTTTTGCCCGTACCACTTCCACCGGCCAACTTTCTAACCACGTCATCAGCCGCGATGGATGAAATGGTTTTTTCCTTCTGTAAACGAAGGAGGCAATCCCATATTCTTCGGTTTCTGGAATATGCTCTTCATTTAATTCCTTTATCCAACCCGCCCCTTGGCTTGCCTTTTCAAAATCAAACAGATGGGTGTTCATGACTTCTTTTAACGGCACTTGGGAATGATCCGTTTCTATAATCCGCGCATCCGGGTTTATTTTTTGAAGGACCTCATTTAACTCCCCTATATCTTCTTGCTTCATTAAATCCATTTTATTTAGAAGTATTACATTGGCGAACTCAATTTGATCAATCAATAGATCAACCACTTCCCTCTGATCGGCCTCATCATTTGCCTGCATTCGATCAATAAGGGTTTCCCCTGAAGCGTAATCCTGCCAAAAGTTCTTCGCATCAACAACGGTGACCATCGTATCGAGCCGACAAAATTTTGATAAATCAATTCCCACGTTTTCATCAACATACGTGAAGGTTTGGGCGACCGGAACGGGTTCACTGATACCGGTCGATTCAATCACGATATAGTCGATATTACCTTGTGTGGACAGCTTTTCCACTTCAATCATTAAATCCTCACGAAGTGTACAGCATATGCAACCGTTCTGCATTTCCACCAACTTTTCATCTGTCCGGGTAAACCCTCCCTGTTTGACAAGGGACGCATCAATATTGACCTCACTCATATCATTGACAATGACAGCAACCTTCAGATTCTCCCGATTTTCAAGGATATGATTCAGCAGCGTCGTTTTTCCCGCACCAAGGTACCCACTCAAAACCGTAACGGGGATTTTCTTATTTCTCATTCACAAACACCCCTTAAAAATTTTTGCTTTAAACCTATCCATAAATCAAAATCATTACGATTTATTTGATAGAATTATTCCTCTTTTTAAAACCACCCCTTTATAATAAAACGTAATCATTACTATTTGCAAGTTATTTTCAAAATTACCTCTCGAATACTTTTCCTGAACGAGTTATCGCCATTACTCCATACGGCAGCATGGGCACTCACGTAAAATTTCATCTGTACCAGAAACCCAAAATACGCTCCATCGTTTTCTCCGGCATTCCTCATTAAAATAAAAAACAAAAATAAATAGAAGCCCAATCACACATAACAACATGTGTAATGAACCTCCAGTGCGGCTTTATCATTTATTGTACTTCCTTATAACAGCTGAGCATCAACATCTTTTCATTATCCAATTCATTTTTCCTTTTTCAAGAAGAACCTTTTCCGTATTACTTTGTTGCAAATCGAGCAACAAACTTTTTGGTTCATATGCTTATTCCGCCATTTCCCACTTTGAAGATTTTACTATCTTTTGTTCAAAAGTTTCAATCTCTCTCTGTTTAGCCAGTTTAGAAGCTTGTGACACGGACCATGTTAAATTCCCAAAGGCAATCACTGTCCCGATCGAGATAACTAACACCTTTTTACAAAGTATTTTCTTCAATAGCAACCTCCTGAAAATGTATTGGAATACTTTAAATATAAACCAACACTGTTAACCTAACATTAAGCAACTGTAAATGTCCGGAAGTTATTTTTGTACATTAGATGTAAACTTTGTTTGCACAAAAAAAAGCTGATTGCATGCGCAGCCAGCTTTTTTTCCTTATTTATAGAACACTTTGTCGACGTTGTATTTAGCATGAAGTTTATTGATCATGTACGTTTCATAGATTTCACGTTCCATAGCGTCTTCGACTAAAAGAATGTCAATTTTCTTGACTTCATTACGATGCTCTTTAATTGGAGAAACATTATCCTCGAAATGCTTCTTGACCCTTGGTCTTAATTTACGAGCTTTACCGACAAAAATCAGCTCATCATTTTCATTGTAAAACAAGATGATGCCGCCTTTATCACGGGGAATCAAATGAAAATCGATAAACCCGTAAATTTCAGGAATGACAGCTTCGTCTCCTTCTATAACTTGCTTTCTTTGTTTGATGCTTATATCCGCTGCAGGGATTTCAATTTTAATCATTACAATTCACGTCCTCTATTTGTATAAGGTGAAACTTTCAATCGGAATCAAAGTTCCGGTGATGGATAAATTTCACGACAGGCATACTTAAAGGTAAATGGTATCATAATTATGAATGAAAAGCCATGTATCCCTTTAATGGTTTAGATTCGATGTCGATTCAGCATTAAATATAAAGAAGAAGACTCGCTGGGAGCCTCCTTCTTTGTCGGAAATATCCATTACCACCTGTGAGCCTTTGCATTGCTTCTTAGTATAATGTTTGTTTGCGATTCTTGCGTATGGCCATTAACTTGAGATTTTGAACGCTTAGGTCTTGTCCAATTATGGTGAAACTTTTGAGAATGTGGATCTAATTGATCTTTATAGCTCATTCTGTGTCACCTCATCATTAGGATTTGGATATTCCGTTCAGTGATAGTAATCCCCATCACTTGTTCTAGTATTTTATTTTTCCAAGGCAATTATACATATTCTTTAAAAAGCGAATTCAGCTGACTTGCCTTTTGCAAGGACTTCCCCTTCTTCATCCACCGCATCACTTGTCATGAGGGATATGCCCTCTATGTTTCCATTACTTAGAATGAAACCAATGTTTCCATTTTTTGAACCGTTTCCTTCTATTTCACCAGTAAGTTCTTCTAGGTAGATGTCATCTTCCCATGTCAGATGTTCCCCGCTGTCCGTTTCAAGAAATGCGACTGGGGAAAACTTGATTTTTTTTTCCGAATTGTTTTTGATTTCCACGTTCACTTTTACGATATCAAAATCTTCATCATGAGTATAGCCATGAAAGAAATCAATCATGCTGTAATCCGGGGTAGCATGCATCACTTTCATTTCTTTGACTTTAACCTCGATAGGGCCGACATTTAACGTTTCATTCACTTTTTTATAGGCTTTCAAAGTTAATTCGCCTTTAGCATCGGAAACGTTCTGGCCGATTTGGTTCAATTTTATATCATCAGGAAGCTGTGGATTCGGAACATAGACTTCCTTTTTCACCAGTGGCCGAGCAATTTCCTCTGTTTTTTCTTTAGCTGTCGTTTCTTCTTTGTAAGCTGGTTGGGTATTAAGAGCACCAAATGCTGTTAATAACAGGGCACCAATCATCAGTCTGTTCATTGAATCCCTCCCTGAAGTGTTATTTCTTCTTTAATAGATCAAAGATGATTTTGGCATGATCCGTGTTATCGACCTGCCCTGTAAAACGTTCTTTATATGGCCCGTAAGCATAAACCGGTACATCTTCACCCGTATGTCCCCCTGTAGTCCAAGCAGTATTGGTCCGGTTATCGAATATGGCTTCGATTGCATTATCGATGTTCGTCACATTTTTTGATTTGGCAGCTTCTGATACCGTTTTGATTTCATCGTTAGTTAGTTTCACTTCTTTTTGATTAATATATTGCTTTAAAGTCTTTTCAACATCGGCCCCTTTGACGATGGCATCCGCCATGAAGTCAGGGGTGCGTTTGGCTGCCTTAATCGGTTCACCATACCAATTATATATTCCTTTGGCCCCGATCGAGAATCCTCCAGTAGAGTGATCGGCAGTGGCCACCACTAATGTATGTTTGTCTTTCTTCGCAAATTCTATGGCCGCTTTGTATGCTTTTTCAAAGTCTTCCATTTCACTCATTGCACCTACGATATCATTATCATGTCCGGCCCAATCGATCTGGCTTCCTTCGACCATAAGGAAGAATCCATCTTTATCTTTATTCAAGCGCTTGATCGCCGAATTGGTCATGTCTGCCAAAGAAGGCGTTTCACTTGGGCGGTCTATCATTTTCGGGAGTCCTTCAGAAGCGAATAAACCAAGGACCTGTTCATTTTTGTCCTTAAGCATTTGATTTTTATCAGTCACATAACTGTAACCGTCTTTTTTGAAGGCTTTCGCCAAATTGACATCTGGCCTGACAAAATTGGATTTCCCGCCGCCCAATAGGACGTCAATTTTATGTTTGCCCTTTATTAAGTCATTATAATAATCGTCTGCAATTGAATTCATGTTTTTCCGATTCTCATCATGGGCTCCAAATGATGCAGGTGTAGCATGAGTAATTTCAGAAGTCGCAACCAATCCTGTCGCTTTTCCTTTTTCCTTAGCTGCTTCCAATACGGTTTTGACTTCAGATTTATCATTATCCACAGCAATTGCTGCATTATAGGTCTTCACTCCGGAAGACATCGCCGTTGCTGCTGAAGCTGAATCCGTTATATTTTGTGCAGCGTCTTCAGGGTAGGTCATCTGCTGGCCAACCAAGTATTTATCAAACTCCGTCCGTTCTGCCACCTTCGTACCAGGGTTATCTTTTAAATACCGGTAAGCGGAGGTATAGGAAACACCCATGCCGTCACCTATCATGAAAATGACGTTCCTGATTTCCGGTTCTTTTTTTTGCTTATCCTTTGCCGAAACACGATCCGCAGCGGACCATGATAAACTTCCAAATGCTAATGCAGAAGCGAGGGTGATGGGCAAAACCTTTTTACTCCAATTATGAATCAAATGAATGACCTCCCTATAATTTATATTTAATTAAACTATAGGTGAAAAAGATGAACACAATGTCAAGGCTATGTAAAAATGCAGTAGGATTATTGTTAAGACAAGGTAAAAGGCAGGCATGTTACGGGATTGTATGCACTTTTACGAGCATAGCTTTCATCACTAGGGGACCATTTAACTGGCTGAGAGGATGAGAAAATATTCTGAATCGTTAACCTGATCTGGTTAACACCGGAGTAGGGAAGTGCCCTTGAACTGAAGTCCTTCTCTTTCACCTTCCAATCGAGTTTTTTTAGGTTCCAGCAAACCGATGCCAGTTCCGCTCTATCTGGGGAAGTCTTCAGATCATAAAAAGGTGACGGCCTTAAAAGAGGTAACAGATGAGGTATTTGGGGGATGGGTTATGAATTAACCGCGGTGAAGGACAATCATGCCTAAAGGAAAAGCGCTCCAATTCAAAGAGCGCTTTTCACTATTATTTCTCTATAGCTAAGCATTCCAAAGCACGGGCAGCATTCACTCTCGCTACCTCGATTGAATCGGCAGATGACAGGGCTACAGCGACCCTTCTCCCTACCTTTGTAACCGGTTTTCCGAAAAGACGAACTTGTGTATTCGGTAAAGCCAAGGCTTGTTCAACACCGACTATAGAATATTCCGATAACTCATCTTGCGCTTTTAATGGGCGGCTGGCACCAGGGTTGATCAGCGTGATTTCCGGGATGGGAAATCCTAGGATTGCTCGAACATGCAGGGCAAACTCCGACAAATTCTGAGTCACTAGTGTCACTAGCCCCGTATCATGCGGACGTGGAGAAACTTCACTGAAATAGACTTTATCCCCAGAGAGGAAAAGCTCAACACCGAATAATCCGTACCCTCCAAGTTCATCTGTAATGGCATGGGCAATTCTTTTCGCTTCCACTATTTGTCCTTCTGTCATATTATGCGGCTGCCAGGATTCAATATAATCCCCGCCCTGCTGAATGTGGCCGATGGGAGCACAAAACATGGTACCGTTTACCGCTCGGACAGTAAGCAGTGTGATTTCCGAATCAAAACGGATAAATTCTTCAATGATTACCCGTCCATTTTGAACCCGGCCGCCTTCCATCGCGATTTTCCAGCACTCTTCCAGGTCACCTTCCGTTCGGCACACGCTTTGACCTTTCCCTGAAGAACTCATCAGCGGTTTTACGACATTCGGAAATCCAACTTCTTTAGCAGCTTGGACAAATTCTTCATAAGTATCAGCGAATTTGTAGGCTGCAGTCGGAATCTCCAGGGTTTCGGAAGCCAACCTCCTGATTCCCTCACGATCCATAGTCAATTTAGCTGCTCTTGACGTCGGAATGACATGAAAGCCTTCCTCTTCCAATTTGACTAATTCAGAAGTAGCAATGGCTTCGATTTCCGGTACAATCAAATCGGGTTGTTCTTTTTCTACAATTCCCCTTAGTTGTTCCGCATCCAGCATATCGATTACATAACTGCGATGGGCGACTTGCATGGCAGGGGCTAGTTCATAGCGGTCTACAGCAACGGTCTCCACGCCAAGGCGCTGTGCTTCAAGTATGACTTCTTTCCCCAATTCACCCGAGCCCAATAATAAAATCTTTTTGGATTTATACATTCTGTCTCTCCTCCTCAATACCTTAAAATCATTATATACGAACTATAAACGAATAAAAACAAATATTTATTCGTATTTTCATTAAAAATTGCACAAAAAACATGAAAAGACTACAGTTCATTTAAGTTTTTAAATAATAACTTGAAAACTAGGAATAATAAGTTTTATGTAGTTTTCCGGAAAGATATATGCACCGGAGTCTCCTATTCAACATGAATGGAGGGTCTTTTCATTTTTATCAATGAGGGAGGAAATACCCTATGCAAAAAGATTCAATAAGGCCCTTCCCTCTGCTGATTGAGGGACGCAGATGAACATGTCGAAATTTGCACTACGATTCATTTTGAAAATGTAAGCGCTTTCTATTATAATGGGATTAGGTTGGATGGCATGCGTGGCCGTCAATGTATCTGGCGTAGGTGGGGCCAATACTAGCGCTAAGGAAGTCAAACTTCTTTATCGTAAAACTAGTAGGATTCTTTTTGGTAGGGGCTGCAATATTACTAGGACGAATGCTGGAGAACGTCCGTTACTTTTTAGGCTAAAAGCGAGTTAATCATGCAATCGATAAGTAAAGCATAACTTTACTTATTTTTTGCAGCAGCCCTCATCGTCTCAAGTCTAATAGTTTATACGACTAAAAAGCTCTTCCCCATGGAAACGGAGTCGAGCTTTTTCATTTGGTCAAAATTCACATATATAACCCTGCTAAGAAAATCCCTAGCGACTTCTGATAAATCTCATCGAACTGTGATATAGGAAGGGGATTGGTTCCTTTGCCCAGCTCCACGGTAAACCCCGGCCTGCGCCAATCCTGAATGAACCAATCCTTATACCCTGCGTAACTATTGGCGGAGTTGACTGGCTCATATCCACTGACCCTCGCAAACTCATTGACTATCGTTTCCGACTCGGGCGGTTCCAAACCTTCAAACCCCCAATAAATGACCTCTCCTTGGGTATGGAAAGCAAGAACTCTGTTAAAATCACGCTTTCTTGTCAACTCTGCCATTGCAATAGCTTCAGGCTGTGTAAGCGGCCCTTCCCCTGAATAATTTGCCGGACCTGGCTTCGTTACATTATTGCGAGCTTGTTCCAGTTCCCATTTGGCAGGAAATTGATCATTCAGATCCACCCCATTTATATTGGCTTTCCAGCCAGAGAAGTCTTCGCTTCCATTATTCCATTCCACGAGCCGTCCTCTCAATGTCTCATCGCCAGGCGCGCCTTTTAAAACCAACTCCACTCCATCCGGATTCACCATTGGGACGATCGACAGCATCGTCTGTTGATAAAAAGGAAACAGAGATAGACCGCGGATATCCGTCTGATTCGTGATTGACAGTAAATAATCATTTAAAAAGGTCATGATTACAGGCGTCGTAATCCACTCATTCGCATGAAAGGAACCATTATAGTGGACTCGTTTGTCACCATTCCCAATCATTACTTCGGGAATATTCTTTCCAAGCACCGAGTCCCCAATGGGGGAGGTTTTAATAAATGGGTAGATACTTTTCAAACGTCTTACATCGGTCACCATCATCCCATAATCATAATTCTGGTTTCCTTGAATTAGCCTCCACGTAATCCTTAATGGCACAGAAATCGTCTGGCCGACATTCAGGGCATTCGGGTTGAGATTAGGATTAACGAGAAATATGGCATCCAATGAAAGATTATGTGATTTGGCAATTGCCCATATTGAGTCCCCTCGCTTAATCTTATAGCCGGTCGTCGTAAAGCCAGGAATTTTGATTTGCTGTCCTATCATAAGAGCAAGCGGATCAATCCCACTATTGGAATCAATGATAAGTTGGTAATTCACCTTGAATAATTGGCTATAGTACCACAAGGAATCATTCTGCCGAACAAAAACGTCCATACTGCACCTCCTCTTAACCAAATGTATGCTGATTCGGTTTAATTATTGCCAAAGCACCTGGACCTTTCTTCTTTTATAGGGACTACAAGATTGTTGTAGGTCACTCCTCTCCTCAAAATGGCATCATCCAGAATGCCTGATCCATGAACTCCAACAATGCCTTTTGATTATTTACGCAGGTATTCTCCAAGCTTACAGAAAGCTTACTATTTAGTTCATAATCATTCACCTTCCTGATAAACAGGACATCCCGGAATAAAACAAAGCAGGCATCCATTCATGAATGGATGCCTGTTTGCATTTAATAGATTGGATTTTCCATATTTTACGCTTCTTGTGGTACGACCAAACCTAAACCTTCAGCTACGCGCGTTCCGTATTCTGGATCGGCTTTGTAAAAATGGCCGATTTGGCGAAGTTTGATTTCTTCCAATTCCACTGGTTTCATTGCGCCCACAATCGTTTCAACAAGGCGGGTTTTCTCTTCCGCACTCAATAGACGGTATAAATCACCTGCTTGAGTGTAGTGATCATCACTATTATGACCTACTTGTGCAGCTTTCCCAGTCACCTCGAAAGGAGTGACTTTATTTTCCGTTGATTCT
Source organism: Peribacillus sp. NPDC006672 (assembly GCF_050274955.1). NCBI lineage: Bacteria > Bacillati > Bacillota > Bacilli > Caryophanales > Bacillaceae > Peribacillus > Peribacillus sp. NPDC006672. The sequence goes on along the minus strand of NZ_JBNNOR010000011.1, from coordinate 74,681 downwards.
GCAGGGCCGCTAAAACTATTTGGCTCATAATAAACGGATCCCTTGCCATTGTCATCTGCACGCATGAAGCCATCACGTTGATAGTTGTTCGCTTCCACTTTCGGACGGTTAACCGGAAGTTGGTTGTGATTCGAGCCCACACGGTAACGGTGTGCATCTCCATATGCGAATAAACGTCCTTGAAGCATCTTGTCTGGGGAAGCTTCAATTCCCGGTACGAATGTTCCCGGTGAGAACGTGGCTTGCTCCACTTCAGCAAAGTAATTTTCAGGATTTCTGTTCAATTCCATACGGCCAAGCTCGATTAGCGGATAATCTTTTTGAGACCATACCTTCGTTACATCAAATGGATCGAAACGGTATGTATCCGCATCTTCCAGAGGCATGATCTGAACATATAATTTCCATGCAGGGAAGTCCCCTTTTTCAATGGCGTTGAAAAGATCTTCCGTATGGTAATCAGGGTTTTCACCTGCTAGTTTTGCAGCTAGATTCACATCAAGGTTTTTGATGCCTTGTTCTGTTTTGAAGTGGTATTTCACCCAAACGCCTTTTCCTTCATCATTCACCCATTTAAATGTGTGGCTTCCGAAACCATGTGTATGACGAAGTGTGGCAGGTATGCCTCGGTCGGACATCAGGATCGTTACTTGGTGCAAAGATTCTGGTGAATGTGACCAGAAGTCCCAGACTGCCGTCGGATTTTTCAAATGTGTTCTAGGATCTCTTTTTTGTGTATGAATGAAGTCGGGGAATTTAATCGCATCCCGAATAAAGAATACAGGCGTATTATTACCGACGATATCGTAGTTTCCTTCTTCCGTGTAGAATTTAACAGCAAATCCACGAGGGTCACGGACTGTATCAGCAGAACCCAATTCACCGGCTACTGTAGAGAAACGGATAAAAAGATCTGTCTTCTTGCCAACACCATTGAAAAGTTTAGCTTTCGTATACTGAGAAAGGTCGTTCGTTACTTCGAAAGTGCCGAATGCACCGGCACCTTTAGCGTGAACTACACGCTCAGGCACACGTTCACGGTTAAAGTGGGCAAGTTTTTCCAACAAGTGTACATCTTGAATGAGTACAGGACCACGTTCGCCGGCAGTGATTGAGTTTTGATTATCTCCAACTGGTGCTCCCCAGCTTGTAGTAAGGTTTTTCTTGTTTGTCATAATTGAACCACCTTTTCATTATTATTTATGTATATAATGATAAAGCTTCTCAGAAAAAAATCAATACTTATTTATAATAATTTTAATATAATAATTAATCCATTTTTTCATTAATGATAAAACTTTTTCCGGATAACCAGTATATGGAATGTGAACAAAGCATATACATCGACGGTATAACATGTCCCCATAACGGGATTCCTAATAATGGTATACGACCTTCATATCCAATATTCCTTCAAGACAAGTGATTTTATCATTTCTCCTACTATTGGGATAGTAATCGAGAATTGGAACCGATATCTCATTTATGCTTTCATGAAACGATGGGCACTGCACCTATTTCATTCTATTCATTTTATTACAAACCCGATGGTTCTCCCTGTGAGTTTGTTCACTTCATTAGCCTTTATTTACATAAAGATAAGAAGGATGCATGGAACTTAATTTTTCAGTTGATTTAAACAGCCTTGATCCATTCCCAAGTATTCACTGAAACAAGGTATCCATTGATGCCATCACCCTTATTATACTGGAGAAATTGTAAACATACCGGTTTGTGTTCGTATAGAAAATAAGATACTATTACGTTAAAATGACCGTCCAAAAAAAGTAAGGGTGATATAAATATATGAATGAGCGGAAACAGCAGGTAGTAAAATATGCACACCAATTATTTATTGAAAAGGGTTATCAAGCAACATCCATTCAGGATATTTTAGATTATAGCGGCATTTCAAAAGGAACCTTTTATAACTACTTTTCTTCTAAAAGCGAATTGCTTAAGGCAGTCTTCCTATCTACGCAAGAAAAATTCGAAAAAGAGCGGAATGAATTGCTAATTGGGCAAAACCTTTCAGATATTGAAATATTCATCAAACAATCTGAATTACAAATGCACTCCAATAAAAGTAATAAACTCTTCTCCTTATATGAAGAAGTAATGATTTCAAATGATACTGAACTTAAGAACTTCATTACACATGCTAAATTCCAACATATACATTGGCTATCAAAACGGTTTCTGGATATTTTCGGTGCTGAGAAAAAACCATATATTTTGGACTGTGCCATTCTTTACTCGGGGATGATGCATCAAACGATTCATTTTAATGCCTTGGCTAAAGAGCCCGAATTCAACCCTACTGAAATTATCCGTTATTGCGTGGACAGGATTAGAACCATCTTCGAAGACGTTAGCAAGTCAAACGCACAGCTTTTAGAACCCGATCTTATCAAGCAATGGCTGCCTGAGTGCTTCCATACACAGCAGGATTTTCATACGGCACTCCTGCACTCTGCAAATGACCTAAAAAAGATGATCTTAAAACTATGTCAAGATGATGAAGCAGAACGGGTAAAAAACTTAAAATTAATTCACTTTATCCAAGAGGAATTTTTACAAAGCAGTGATCCGCGAACCTTTCTCATCGAAAGTGCCCTGCTTTCTTTAAACACCAATCCAAAGCTGAAAAACACATTGGAATTAAGTGAATTCGAAAAGATCATTGCCAACAACTGAACAGAAAAAGTCCCCCAAAATGGGTATTCATCTTCTGGGGAATACATATCCGTATCCCTCTTTTTTTGTGACAATTCTGCAAACATTTAACTGGAATTCACGAAGTTTTAGTATAATGGACTTGTAGTATAGTGACTTCAGGAGGAGTTTTTCATGAACATAATAATGCGTTTTCTTATCAACGGGCTGGTATTGCTCGTTATTGACTGGCTTCTCGACTCCATCACGATTAAATCTTATGGCACAGCCCTGCTGGCGGTTTTTATATTATCAATCATGAACTTGCTGGTTAGACCCATTCTGCAACTTATCACATTGCCGATCACCATCCTGACGTTCGGATTGTTTTCTTTCATTATCAATGCTTTCACATTCCAAATCACTTCCTATGTAGTCAGTGGCTTTGTCATAAATTCTTTTTGGGGAGCTTTAATCGGATCATTGTTATTGAGCTTCATTCAAAGTTTTCTTATAAAAAAGAGTAAAAACCGTCAGTAAATGCTGACGGTTTTTCGTATCTACGCCATTTTCATAACAGCCTTCGATATTTCCCGGGCTATTTCCCTAAATTCCGCAAACCTTCACAAGCCGTATTCTCTCTTTTTTGACAATCCAGAAGGAGAAAGACCAATGAATATAGCATAATCACAACCCTTTCATAGAACACCCGGAATGGGTCTCTGCCATCTGGAAATATTTAACGAAAAGCTGTTCCTTTTTATGGGGCAGCTTTTCCTTGCACAAAAGTCTGATTCTTTAGAAAAATCACTTAATTATATTTTATTTAAATAGCAATCTATTTTAATATTATAAAAATTTCAACTTTTTTTATATAGCTAATACCTTTTATAGTAAGCGTTTTCATATTTTTACTTTACAAACTTTCTATTAAAATATATTATTTAGTAATATTATGTAAATAATCAATAAATAATATTGATTCGCCTCTACTAGTGATAAAAAGCTAGAAAGAGAAAATTACACTCCAACAAAGAAAAGGGGAAAATCATGCAAAACTCCAAAGAATCTCAACTGCATAGAGGTTTGGAAGAAAGACATATCGCATTAATGTCTCTTGGCGCAGCAATTGGAGTCGGCTTATTTCTCGGCTCGGCATCTGCGATTAAATTAGCCGGTCCAGCTATTATTATTTCTTATGCTATCGGCGGGCTTATGATCTATCTTATCATGCGGGCACTTGGGGAAATGGCGATAAAAAATCCAGTCGCAGGCTCTTTCAGTCGTTATGCAAGTGAATTTGTCGGTCCTCTTGCCGGATATATAACCGGCTGGAATTACTGGTTCGTTTGGATTGCCACCTGTATGGCTGAAATTACGGCAGTCGGAATCTATATGCAATTTTGGTTCCCTGGGACTCCACAATGGGCTTGGGCGTTAGCAGCACTTGCCATCATGACAACGATTAACTTTCTAGCTGTAAAAGCTTACGGTGAATTGGAGTTTTGGTTCGCCTTAGTTAAAATAGTTACGATCATCCTTATGATCGTTCTTGGCTTCGGGATGATTATCTTTGGACTGGGTAACGGCGGAATCGCGGTTGGATTCGGTAACCTAGTTGAACATGGTGGATTTTTCCCTAATGGAATATCCGGTGTCATCCTCTCTTTCCAAATGGTCATGTTCGCCTATTTGGGAATTGAAATGCTCGGTGTAACCGCAGGTGAAGTCAAAAATCCAGAAAAATCTTTAAAAAGAGCCATCGATACTGTCTTTTATCGAATTTTACTTTTTTACGTTTTAGCTCTTACAGTCATTCTATCGATTACTCCGTGGGATCAAATGAATGGAAAAGACAGCCCATTCGTTATGATGTTTGATAAAATCGGTATACCAGGCGCAGCAGGAATCATTCAGTTTGTCGTACTGACAGCAGCCCTTTCATCTTGTAACAGCGGGATCTTCAGTACAGGAAGAATGTTATTCAACCTAGCGCAGCAAGGTGAATCACCTAAAAGTTTCGAACGTACAACAAAGTCAGGCGTTCCTGGTGTTGCCATTATCGTTTCAGCTGCAGTTCTACTTTTCGGTGTTTACCTTAACTACATGGAAGCCGAGAAAGTTTTCAGTTACGTTACAAGTGTCGCCACTTTTGGTGCACTCTGGACATGGGGAACCATACTTGTCACACAGATCTTCTCTAGACGAAAAATGAGTCCGGGAGAAAAACAAAGCTTAGCTTACAAGATGCCACTTTTCCCATTCACTTCTTATTTCACTCTAGCCTTTTTAGTATTCGTAATGGTTATACTCGGCTTTTCAGCAGATACAAGAATTGCTCTTATCGTTGGTCCGATCTGGATCATCCTGTTGGTAGTCCTATATTATGTGACCGGTTTGAATAAACGAAAAAGATAAATGCAAGAGGGTGCCCAAACGAATTTGGGCACCCTCTTTTTTTTCTGCCTTTTACCTTTTACCCCTTCTTTTTATCACCCAATGTACCACCGCACCAGCTCCGCCTAAAATAATGAGGATAGGCAAGTTTCCTATTATAAAAACAACGATCCCCGAACCCGCTTTAAGTAATAGATTGGCACTTGTTGCAAGTTGTTTCTTCGTTCTCTCCCATGTATTCAATTCTTTATTATCAATACCCGGTACCACAATCCTGTCCTGTGATAACGTGATTGTAACCGTCGAATATGAGGTCTGGTTTTCAAGATACTTCATTTGCCCGGTCAGCTGCTCTATTTCTTCTTGAACCATGGCAAGATCGGATGATATTTTCAGCAAATCTTCCGTCTTCTTAGCGTCCTGCATGAATGCAAGTAACCTCTCTTCCACAGCCCGCTTTGACTTCAGTCTTGCTTTTAAATCTACATATTGCTCCGTTACATCCTGGCCTGTCACGTTCCTTCCGACCACTTCTGAAGCCTGCCCCTCGGTTTCAGCAAGAAAGTCCTGAAAACGAGCTTCCGGAATCCGGACTGTGATCGTACCTTCTAACCTTTCTTCATCTTCGCTGTATACATTCGACTCTACAATATAGCCTCCGTATTCATTCGCCTTTCTTTCAATCTTCATTTGTGTTTTTTCAAGATTTTTCACTTTCAACTGAAGCTGTGCTTGGTGGATGACCATTCTTTCATTTGTTGCCGCCTCTTTTTCCGCCTCCTGATCAGAAGCCTGTTCCCCTGATAAAGAGGAGTCCATTTTACTTTCCGCTTTTTCTCCCTGTGACTTCGATAAGGATTCTTCTTTATCATTACTGCTACATGCCCCCAGTAAAAGAAACAAGCCGAAAATTAGTATCACTTTTTTTCGATTCATCAGTATTCCTCCTTCTCTTAACATTACCGACGAATAATTTGGAAGAAAGTTACACTTCAAAATGAAAGATGGCGTTACAAAAAACAATAAGAATTATAATTAGCGATGGGAAGTCGGGATATAGTGGAAAAAAATTTAACGGCCTTTCCCCGATTGAATACCGAGAAAAGGCCGAAGCTTAAAATACTCTTTTTTTATTATCTACTTGACAGGGGTATGTGCAGGAACGCTCTCTTTTATAGTTTCACGAGTAAATGTTGTAAACTCACGAGTAAATCTTCAAATTTCACGAGTAAATCCTCTTAACTCACGAGTAAATCTTCAAATTTCACGAGTAAACTCTCTTAACTCACCGGTGAATCCTAATTAATTATTGATATTGGTAATCCTGCCTTCAATTTCTGCCGTGATTTTTCCGCCTTTAAAGGTTTCTTTCACGTAGTTAACGAAAGCTTCTAGATCAGCATGTCCAAACACACGCTCTTTTCCTTTCAGGACGGTATAGTTATCACCGCCGCTTGCCATGAAATCATTGACGGCCACTGTGTACGTTTCGGCATCCTTGATTGGTGTACCATCCGCTTTCTTCAATAAAGTAACACGCTCCTTGACAGGTTTACTGAAGTCGGCTGTATAGCTCAGTCCAGATATTTGCAAAGTTTTCGGAGCTCCTTCAATGATCCATTGCTGTTGTAGCAGCGTTTTCACTTCGGCTCCAGTCAGTTCCAGCTTAACCAATACGTTCCCGAAAGGCTGGATTTTCGCTAAATCTGAAAAGGTGACTTCTCCCTTTGGAATATCTGCACGAATTCCACCTGGATTCATGAAAGCAAAATCGGAATTCAAATCTGCCTTCATCGAATCGGCGATTAAATTCCCAAGTCCAGTTTCCTGTGTATAGGCATTGGTTCTTACAATTTTCTCATCCGTTGTCCCAAGTGGGGCCTTCAACTCAGGGAACATGTCTAAATAGTCGTTAATGAATTTAGTCGTCCCGGCATCCGGTGTGATGCCCTCTTGTGTAACCGTAACAATTTCAGCTGACTTTTTGACAATATCCTTAGTATTTGGATCGATTTCCAAATCCACATCTTCAAAAGCCGTTCCATAAGAGTAAGCTTGTACAATCAATTTATTATCCACATAATTGTTGACTCTAGCATGATTATCTCCGGCTAAGATCACATCGACTTCATCATCCACCGCTTTGGCAAGATCAGCTACTTCACCTGTAATGACACCGTCTTTTTCAGTACCTGGGTCATGCGAGATGACAACAATGGATTTTACACCTTTTTTCTTCAACTCATTAACCGCCTTATTTACGGCAGGTGCCTGTTCAATGAATTCCACATTCTTAATGCCATCTGGACTTACCTTTTGAGGTGTATAATTCGTGACTACACCTATGAAACCAATATCAACCCCGCCGACCTTTTTTATGACGTAAGGGTCCAAAATAGGTTTATTCGTGTCTTTATATACGACATTGGCAACCACATACGGAAAGTTCAATTTATCAAATACTACATCAGATGTAGGCGACTTTCCGCCATTGATTTGAGCCATCAGGGTTTCTACCCCTTTGTCGAACTCATGGTTCCCGACTGTCCCGACATCGAATTTCATATTATTCAAAAACTGAAGCGTCGGTTTGTCCTGGATCAAAGAAGAAACGGGAGCACTTGCCCCAACGGCATCCCCTGCTGATAGTAAAAGTGTATTTTTAGGATTTTCAGCTTTACGCTGCTTCAAGTGCGCAGCTAAATAATCAGCACGCCCTTGTTTGATACCGCCAAAATCAGAAGTGGTATCCAGCTGGCCGTGAAGATCATTGATCCCGAGCAGTTGCACTTTAACGTTCTCTTTCCCTAAATTATATTTGTAGATGCCAAATCCTTTATCATCGTTTTTGCCTGTATAGGAAATCGGGCTTTCTTCATTTAAATAATCCGCACCCTTTGGTGATGAGGTGAAAGTTACGTTCACCTTGCCTGAAATCGGGGCAATCGACCAGTTATTATCAGCGGTTGGATTGATCTCTTTCTCTTGTGTAATGTAATCCATCAAGACTTGGCGATTTTCATCCGCAGAGTCAACTACGTATTCGCTGCCTTTGACTCCCGGGAAGTTTCCTCCGCCCGAAGCACGGTAATTATTCGTCACGACGATGAAGTCTTGATTCGGATCCACTGGCTTGCCATTATATTTCAAATCTGCAATCCTGCTTGAATCCGACACTTTTATCCCTTTTTCATCATAGCGCGGAGCCTTAGTGACATCGATTTGATATGTAACGCCGTCAATCACATCAAAATTATAGACGGCAAACTTTCCATTAAGCAATTCCTGTTCCTCAGTCTTAGCCGGATCAATTGTATTATATTTCCCCGCAGACATTTCAAGCCATTCTTTTACTACGGAACCTTTGATTTTGATCGCTTTCAGAGTATTATCGTATAAATATAAGTCGCCGGCGCTGCGAATTGTCAAACCACCTTTTTTTATTTCGGTGAATTCTTCGACTCCATTTCGTCCTGCTTTGAAAGGAGCTCCTACAGAGAGAATAGGCAAGTCTTTGTATTCAGGTCGGTTGCTTTGGATGTATTTTTCTACATACCATTTCTGTGCGCTTGTGACGACTTGTACAGAAGGATCATCTTGCACAAGGGCGAAGTAACTATGAATTGGAGCTGTAGTCGTTCCAATTGGTGTGTTAACATATTTGATCGTTCCTTCGTGATCCTTTTTAACCGCTTTAACGACAGCTTCATCTTCAGCTGCTATCTTCCCAGTTACTTTATCGTTGATTGCCCGTGTTGATGAATCTGAGTTAACGACTTTCCATTTCCCCTTGATATTCTGGATATCAAGATCGATAATCCCAAGATTACTACCGCCATATCCTGCTTGAACGGCCGGTACACCATTAATTGTACCCTTTTTATTATCCACACCTTTAAGAACTTTTCCTTGGCTATCTTTAAATAAGCTGTCTAAAGAAGCTTCATCTTGTGCCGGAAAGACTTTATGCGTATGGGAGAACGTGATGGCATCGATATCAGACACTTTACTTAATGAATAGATGACATCCTCGGTGTTCGTTGTGTCGCCATTAAAACCGGAGTGTGTAAGCGCCACGATTACATCTGCGCCCTTTTTCTTCATTTCAGGTACATATTTTTTTGCTGTTGCGACGATTTCTTTTGTAACGACCTTACCATCAAGGTTCGTTTTATCCCAATCCATGATTTGTGGCGGAGCAAATCCGATGTAGCCTACTTTTACGGATTTTTCAGCTCCATTAATATCTTTTACTTTCTTATTGACGATTTTATATGGGGTATATTTATTTTTATCATTATTCGGATTATTGTCTTTATCCTTTTTATAAACATTGGCATTAACATAAGGGAAATTCGCATCGTTGATGGCCTCGTCCAAATAAGATAAACCATAATTGAATTCATGATTGCCGAATGTAGCCACATCATAGTCAAGCAAGTTCATCGCTTTATAGACAGGGTGGACTTCACCTTTTTTCAGTGGCGCTATATTCGCTTTGTACGTACCCAGGGGAGTTCCTTGAATAAGGTCGCCATTATCCACTAAAACACTATTTTTCACTTCTTTTCGTGCCTGTTTGATCAAAGATGCCGTGCGAGAAAAGCCGACGGAGTCTGATACGGCATCCTTATAATAATCATAGCTCACTAGATTAGTGTGTATATCTGTCGTTTCCATGATCCTTAGTTCAAATGGCGCATCTGAAACGGAGGTTGCCAGGCTGTTGCCGAAGTTACTCGTATTGCCGTTATACTTGGAGACAACCGATACTTTGACCCAGTAACCCGATTTGTACGAGTTGAAGTAGGCAGAGAACTTTTGGGCCGATTTAATATCCGCCTCAACGGCTGACTGTGAAATGACCTTCGTCCCATTCATTAACTGGAAGACAACGGTTTCATTTCCTTTGTTCCCTTTTTTCGGTGTGACCGTCACAGTCGCTTTGGTGCCATTCGTGTAATTAACAGCAGGAGCTGAAATGATAAATGGTTTAGCAGCGACCGGTTTCTTATTAGCCTCTTTGGCAGATGCCCCGACCGGTACGGTAAATGGGGCTGTAATCAAACTTACAGCAAGTATCGGTGCGAGCATCTTTTTAACATTCATCTTGTACGACATACTTCACAACCCTTCTATTTTTGTAAAATGCTAGAATAATATAACATGATTTTGTCGAATAAGCGCCAAAATTTACCGTAATATTACGAATTTTGAATAAATGGTCCTATATAACCATTTTCATTCAAGAACATGGATCGTTGTTCCTTTATAAATATAATCGTTACAGAAATACGAGGGAATCCTTGGGAAGAAAGTTACTTTTTAAGGCTCGTCCATACATGAGCAAGCCTGCTTACATCGTATGGGATCTCAAGATCGTCCCTCTTTCTTCGACGCTCTCTACTTCACCGTGATCTCCTTTTTATGAAAACTAAAAAAACTGGTAAAGCCGGATGCATTACCAGTTTAAGAATATAGAAATCTATAAAGCCCTATCTATTAAACTAGCTGATACCGGTTCGATCCCCATCTCCCTTGACCAGATGGACAACTGGCCTATATGGTGTATTTCGTGGGCTATCAGATGGTGCAATATCCTTTCTTTTTCGTATGTCCCTTCCATCCAGGATGGCTGAATCATTTCATTTTCCCCATTAAACGAATCCGAGTTCAAATAGTCCATGACCTCAGAATGATAATGCTTAGATAAATCTTCCACTTTCTGGATTGCATCATAGGCGTCTAGATCAATCCCGACATCCGGCTTCCCTTGAATGGCCCGGATCCAGCTGCATTCGACATCGATAATATGGGCGAGCGTCCTCAAAATATTGCCCATCCCGCCCGTGCGCTGCCGTATAAGTTCCTCACTCGATACGGACCGGCACCATTTGAACCACTCATTTCGGACCTGCCAGTTATAAGTGAATAATGTCAGCATTCCTATCCCCCTAACACTCTTTGTCGTTACTATCCTCTTTATACTGATAATAATCCTGTCTTTGAATCGTTTTGAATCCGCAAGATTCATAGAGTCTTAAAGCATGCTCATTAGTCGCCTCGACTTCAAGAAAAATATCATATCCAAGCTGGCATTGTTCGGCTACAACCTTTTTCAATACCTTTCTGCCAAGTCCTTTACCCTGGTATTCCGGTAAAATGGAAAATCCATAAATCCATGCTTCCCTACCTGACTGATCAACACGAATTTTACCGACAGAACGGCCATCCTTTTCGATCATCATGGTTTTCAGGGTATCCTCATGCAGGATTCGCTGATAATAATCCCTCGCCTCTTTTTTCGTAAATTGGAAACATTGAATATCCAGCTGAATTTCCGTTTCCTCATCTTCTCTCCGTGAAGGGCGGACGACTGCATCCTCATAATCATCAAGCTCCGTTCCAGACCATTTCATTTGAAACTCAGAAAAAGCGAACTCACATGGCAGCTGTTTCAAAAATCCTGTCCCTGAATGTGATTGAGCAGGCGAGTTCAAGATGATCGACTTATAGTTGCGCTCCAGGGCACTCCTTATAGCGTCGTCCAACAGCTTTGTAAAAATTCCTTGCCTCCGAAAATCAGGATGTACCATCCCACACATCTCCACTTTATTACCAAAATCGTAAAGCCCAACAAAACCAACAAGTTTTAACCCATCATAGTGAAGAAAATCATTCTTATTCACACCATTTCGACTGCGAAGTGTCTCCCAGTTCAGCTTTAATGTAAAATCTTCCCGCTCACATTCATGCTGTAGAATCCGAATATCTTCTAGCTGTTTTTCATTCAAAATTCCCACCCCTTTTCCATACTATCAGTTTATTACCAAAAAAAAATAAAAGCAGCATCCTTTTACTTGGATGCCGCAAACTTTCCATAAGTTTTTTATGAATGTTGTTTTTTTAAAAGTATTTTCACTTTAACCCATAAAACAAAAATCGTATGAGGGGAGGATTTCCTATCTAATTCCATTGACGGATGAATTATTGTAGTAAAATGATTCCAATTGACGATTATTTTTTAATCATTTTGTGCTATATTCCAAATAATGGTTTATTATTTTTTATTTGACTTTAAAGGAGGGAATTATTGGTCAAAAAGTGCCTATTTCTTTATACCCGAATTCCGGACCCTTTTTAGAATAGAATCCGAAATTCGGTTTTTACTACCTAGCACATTACGTCCTGAGGTTATCGTTTCGTTTTATGAGCGGACTTTTTTAAGTTCTCTACGTCCGTTGTCAGTTCTTTTAATTTTTTACCGAAGCGGAAGAGCAAAAACATAGAAACGACGAATGGATAGCCAAATTCGCTAACTAATGACACCCACACAGTAGCATCCTCAATCATCATCCTCTTCACCCCTTTTCATGTATCTGATATCTAAAGTGAAACTTGTTTAAAAAAATCAATCTAGCACTATTGGTTTATGGATAAAAGAACGAATGTTCTTATATAATTGATTTATTCCCCTTGTCTATCACTTTATTAATTAAAGGAGGGATAGCAATGAACCAATTAACTTCTCATTTTTTTTCTCATTCATTGGAGTTCCTGCAACAACAGTACTCATCTTTCTTTGAACAACCGATTATTCAAGTATTTTTACAGGACCCAGAGCATTTAAAGATTTTCACCGAAACTCTCGATTCCCCTTCTTCACATAACATTTGTCATCTCAACGAGACCTTCAAAATTTTCTATTACCGGGCTAAAGTATACAAATACATGTGCTCCTTAATTTACTTTTTCTCCGTTGATTTTGATAAAAGGGCACGTAAGCAGCGGGAACGCTATCGAATGGTACTTGATTCGACACCAAAGGATACTGTCGGAATGATCGATCGAATCGGCACTTTGGACGTTCAACTTGAAAAGATGGGGGAAACGAATGAACTCTCTTCACACATAAGTGATGAGGAAATGATAAAAGCCTTGAAGAAGTTAACAGCCAAACAAAGTCTGGTACTGACCATGATCTTTTCCTATGGCCTATCCAACAAGGAAATAGCTGCCTATTTTCATGAATCTCCCCAGAATATCTCAAGCATTCGTAAACAAGCTCTCAAAAAACTGCGAAAGCACTATATGGATGAGGTATATAATAGAAAGGAGAAAAGCCATTGTGGATAAAAAACTAACAAAAGAAGAATTGATGAATCTAATCGATTCTTTGAATCCTAAAATAAAAAAATCGTTAAAAAACACCGACTATCAAGACCGCAATGATCTGGAACAGGAGATTAAACTCAAGATCATTGAGTCATATGAAAAAATCGTATCAATTGAGGCCCCTAATTTTGAGGAGTTCCTTGCAGAATTCCTGACTAAGCAAAAACAATGAAAAAGTACCAAGTCCAGCATGCATGCCGGACTTGGTACTTTTTTGCTGAATATCAGTATAATGGATTCAACGTCAGCTTATCACCTTTTGGATCATCCAATACCGTTTTGTGATAAGTACCTTCTGCCCAATCATCAAGCTGATCGTGGTACCACTCGCTTTTTACGTTACCTGATTGCCCCGGCCCAACGAGGTGATATCCCTGATTCATGTCGGATAGATCGATGACAAATCTCCAGGAGCCACCATGATTAACGGTTCCGTCATCTAAAAATGCCGCTGCCTGTACGGTTACACTGCTGCCGCCGACCGGCATTCCGCCGCCGCTGTTAAATAAATAATTTAACGGGACGACACTAGATAACGGATGGTTGAACCTTACCTGATGATAGTCTCCCCATTCCCAATCAGCTATATCGTCACCTTGTGATTCTTTCAGTTCCTTTACCGTCTCCTGTAACGACTTGGCGAGTACCTGCTCCAGTCCGCCTGCCTCTTCAATCCAAGGACCCGGCTTACCGCCCAGTGCCCGCCTTAGTAGTTCATCAACGGCCGAACGCCTTCCATTAAAGAGGTTGAGCGTTTCCTCCGGTATTTCTTCTGTAAGCAAAACTTCCCCTATTTTTTTCATCCACACATTAAAAATCATCGGTGCTGCTTCATCAACGGAATCAATATGATTCCATTTCTCCAGAATCCTTAGTGCCTGGTCTTCCTGTTTTCCTGATGGACCTTTCAGTACCTCTATAAATTGAGGGACAAACTCCTTAGCCTGCAGATTCATCTGATCCATCTGCAAGCTTTGCATATCTTCTGCAGTAAGCTTTTTATTCGCTTTTAAAAACTCCTGTATCCTCATCTGACGGTACGGCTGCGCCCAGTTATTGCTGATATGGTAAGGATAATCATCTGATATGACTTTATTATTCGCTGTCGAAATGAATCCCTCTTCCGGATTGACCGTTTTTGGAAGTTCATCAAATGGAATGTAGCCTTTCCACTCATATTCATCCGTCCAGCCAGGTACAGGGAGCATACTATCGCCTTTTTTACGGATAGGGATTTTCCCATTCGCCTTATAGGCAATGGTCCCATCGACTGAGGCAAAGACGAAATTCTGTGCCGGCGTTTCGAATTTCAAAAGGGCCTTTTCGAAGTCTTTCCAGTTTTCCGCTTTATTCATATTCAGTACCGCTTCAAGCTCTGCGGATGGATCAAGTGCCGTCCACCTTAATGCAAGGACTGTGTCTTTTCCGCTTTTCCCAGCAAACTCGGAGACAACCGGTCCATGACGGGTAACCGTCACTTTATAGTCTAGTGTCTTACCATCCTTCACCTTGATCGGTTCGTTTAAGATGTGAGCTTTTTCCCATTTATCTTTGAAGGCGAATTCCTTTTCGTTTTCCGGGTTTCTCTTCTCAATATACAGATCCTGGACATCCGGGCCTGTATTGGTCACACCCCATGCGACCTTTTCGTTATGACCGAGAATGATTCCCGGAATCCCCGCAAAAATAACACCGCTCACATTGACTGTCGGGGCCTCCAGGTGCATTTGGTACCAAACGGACGGTGTAGCTAACCCCAGATGGGGATCATCCGCCAATAATGGCTGGCCGGAATCCGTTTTCTTGCCAGATACGACCCAGTTGTTGCTGCCGTTGAATTCATAAGGAATAACGGCCCCAGCGAAACTTTTTTCAATATCCAGTTCTTCCTTGCTGATGATATATGGAGCGCCCTTTGGATAATCCGGGAATAAATCATACGCTTTTTCCTTTGGGAAGGTTTGCAGCAAATACTGTCTAAACGCCTGATCTTCCCAGTTCCCGCCTAAATCAAAGGCCATGTATTTACCGATGGTGAGCGAATCGACGGGTGTCCACGGTTCTGGTTCGTATCCAAGTAAAGTGAACTCTACCGGCCATTTTCCGTTCTCCTTCAATTCATCGATATATAGATTTACCCCTTCTGCAAACACATCCAAGGCTTCTTTCCCGTCACTTGTATATGCTGCATAAGACGCTTCAGCCGCCCGCCTCAGTCCCAGCGTTCGGAAATATTTATCATTTTTGACGGTTTTCTCACCAATCACTTCACTCAATCTTCCAGACGCCTGACGCCTGCTTAAATCCATTTGAAATAAACGGTCCTGTGCTTGAATATACCCTTGTGCTAAATACAAGTCATGATCATTTTCCGCCTTGATATGTGGTACCCCACTGGAATCCCTCACCACTGTAACCGGTTTCAAAAGACCGGATAGCACTATTTCCCCCTTGGTTTCGGGCAATGAGCGCAATAGAAATACGTTTGTTACAATCAAGACAGACAGCAAAAGTAAAATCAGAATTCCTAAACTCCATAGGACGCGTTTTCTCCACTTCCGTTTTGGTTTTTGCTGAGGTACGACAGCTTCCATTGCTACATCTCCCTTTCCCTTTAAAGCTTTCTTTCTACTTTAGTTATTCGCGTTTCTATCCATCTTTCCTACTTCCCCCATAATTTTATCTGTTTTTCTCTTTCATCACTTCAGAATAAAGAAAACACACCGAAACAAATAATCGGTGTGCTTTTCTTATTTATTCAGATATTCAATCACTTTGTCTACATCATCCGTATACAAAAGGGACTTATCAAAATCGTGGGTTGCCTTATTCTCTGCCTCCAGGTAGTCAATCTGTGATAGGCCTCCAAAAAACCTCTTCCATTTATGGTTTTTCTCAAGAAGTTTCGTTTCCCGTTTGATATCCTCTTCTATGAACTCATTAATAATAAAACAAGGATCAGAAAGTGTCGGATTCTTGAATCGTTCGTTCAAGGTTTGCAATTTTCCTTTCTCCCAATTTACCCTGATCAAATCCGATATGACCACTACATTTTCCACCGAATCAAGAATACGGTTTGAAAGAGCATCATATTCTTCATCTTGCAGTCCTTGATCCGTCATAATTCCTATACAGTACCATGTTTTATTTATTTCTAAATCCTTCTTCTTCTTAAAAACCATGCTAGATTCACCATCCCTAATTCACAGGCTGTTCTTGTTTTACTCTCTTTATGACACCCAGCACCTCATCTAAAATTTTCTCACTTGTGCCCTGCTCCGCTTTGAGCATTTCCATTCCCTCTCTATTGACCATCTTGAATGTCCAATTATATGAAGGAGAGGCAAGTACATGTAATCCTTCGACATCTAAAGGGGGTTCCTCCCCCTTTGTATTAATACAATTTTATCGATTCTTAGTTTCTTAGTTTCTTATTTTCTTTGGCAATCCAAATTGCGGATACATCTGTTTTACCATATCATGATTTTTCAAAATAAAAAAATATCGGTGAATGTAAATGGAGAAAAACGCTGTTAAAATCGATAAAATGGATATCAACAACACGAATATCATCATTCGGACCGATTCACTGTAAATATAAGTCAATATCAATTGAGCAATGACATATCCTAGTCCAGATGCCGCTACTACTGGAGAAAGATTCGCCTTTGTCCCCTTTTTCTGATTCTGAAGTCTTGCATATGTGCCCGAATAGAGGGCTTTAATATTGAGCCCATTCGCTCCGATAATCAGCCCAATAAAAAAGATTGCACCCATGATAAATGGCCAAGGTCCCTCTGCTCCAATGTTTCTATATAAAAGCTTCTGTGTGGTAAGAAAGAACACATATGTATTGACGAGTCCATAAAAACCAAAGAATAAATAATAAGACTGTTCAAACTTATAAGGCGCGATGACATACAGTAGCGCCCATAAATGGATGACTGCGATGGGGATAAGTGCAGCGATAAAAAAATCATGGGAAAAAGGAACCGCCACGATTGGTAATAATCCCAAAGCATCTAAAAAAATTAAAAAATACACGATGACATTCCCCCTATTTTCTTTAGGGGACTGAAATTTCAGATAAGATTTTATTATTGGATCGTACTCTTGTTGTTTATTCATTAATACACCTCTTAGCATTAAGCAAACCAGGAACCAATCTTATTGATCAAGCCTGTTGTTCCTTTTTTTATCGCGTCGCCTACCGAATCAGATTTCCCATCATGATCGTCCTAAAAAAAGAAAATTCAACACATGTCCGTCAATATGTTCTATCTGAACAATTCCTTTCCATTCTTCGTTTTTCCCTACCCAAAAAGTCGTTCATTTAAATGTTAAGCAAACTTTGTTCAAAATTTCAATGAAAACGGGTATAAAATCCAAATATTATCAATATGATAAAAGACGTTTACCCTCGTAATAAAAAGGGTATTATGATATATGACTTGGAGGGATTTCCATGAAAAAAGAACAACAAGACTTCGAATCTGAAAACATGAGCGATTTAGTTGAACTCATAAATAGTAAAAACAACAGCCGAAGAATCTTGGATGTACTGAAGCGTAATAAAAAAGACAAAACTAAAAATAAAGATAAAAAATGAAAAACCCAGTCCAATTATGGTCTGGGTTTTTGAATGAATGGCTGATTACTCCCTTTTACCGGAGGCAAGTGTGCTCTTCTTGCTCTTCATTTATTCCACCATTCACAAACCTGGGGAACTTATTGTAGAAAGGTCATTGTAAACACTTATCCTCCTAACATAGTTCCAATTAATGCAAAAAGGCTGATTTTGTTTTCTTTCAACAAAATCAGCTTTACATGTGAAGAATGCCACTATCTTTTTCTTCGAATTTCCTTAACATGATTTCCTTCGGAAGTAATATAGACTGTTTCATCAATTTTGTATTTTAAATAACGGTCACAGTCAATTTCCAACGTTTTCCCATTGTTAAATTTCATTGCGCAATTGGATCCCTCTTCGGTTTCCGTCACATCAATGACTTCGTTCGTCTTAAAACCGACTGCCTTGCCATCGGAGAAATGCGGATAGTATTTTTCAACGATCTCCACCTTTTCCAATCTGCCCGGACTTGTTAAGTATACAACGAATAATATAATTAAAACGCCTATTAACCCAATGAGAATTACTGCTTTTCGTTTCACTCTATCTATTACCCTCTTCTCTTATCAATCTTTTATTCAATATCCTTTTCACTAGATTATATTCAGGATTCCGGAAAATCATGATAGAAAAGATCATTTTACTTAACGATTTTCACTTTTTCAACCATCATGGCACAAACGGAAGCAAGGATGATTAGGATAGATACAGCCGATATGACCCCTCCCCAACCGAACTTCATCAGGAATAAACCTCCTGATGCCCCTACTACACTGGACCCCGCATAGTAAAACAGGAGATATAAAGCGGATGCTTGCGCCTTTTCACTTTTATCAGCTAACCTTCCGACCCAGCTGCTCGCAATTGAATGAGCTCCAAAAAAGCCAAATGTAAACAGGGCAAGCCCGATTATCTTCAACAAAAGTGGATCCAATAAGGTTAAAAGGGCCCCCAGCAGCATGATTGCGATTCCGGAAAGAAGAACAAACCTCCGACTATATTGATCGGCAAGCTTCCCCATCCATGTAGAACTAAATGTCCCCACAAGATAGATAATGAAAATGAAGCCGATCAATGTCTGTGATAAATGATATGGCGGTCCCATTAAAGGTATACCCACAAAGTTATAAACGGTAACAAAGGAGCCCATTAATAGGAAGGCCATCCCGAATAAAAGTACTAGTCTGCTATTCCTAAAGTTATTAATAAGTGAGGTTTTAATTCTCGACAATGATACTTTTTTACGGACAGCATGCTGCGAATGTGGAAGCATCAACCAAAAAGCCAGGCTGATGATCAAACTTAAAGCACCAAGGCTGCCAATCGCTATGTTCCATGAGAAATGATCGGTCAGTACCCCGACAATCAGCCTGCCGGCCAATCCGCCGATACTCGAACCGCTTACATAAATCCCCATCACGTAGCCCAGACTTTTCGGATGAAATTCTTCATTGATATAGGCCATCGCGATAGCCGGGAAACCTGCAAGCACTGCTCCTTGAATCGCTCGTATTGCGATAAGGATATATAGGTCATCCTGGATGAAACTGACACATATGGATAACAATGCAGACAGAGTGAGCGCTGTCCCCATTATTTTTTTCCTATCGATATTTTCTGAGAAAAAGGAAACAAGCAATAAACAAATGGCAAGCGTTCCTGTTGCGAAAGATAATGTAAGACTAGCCATTGCAGGAGAGACTCCAAATTGCTTCGCGAATACCGGAATGACCGGTTGGGTACTATATAAATCGGCAAACGTTACAAAGCTACCTAGAAATAAAGCCAAGATTGTTTTCCTGAATGATTTACCAGCAGGCTCGATATAATTCACTTTTTTTCAGACCCTTCACTATTAAACTTCCCCCCTATGTTAATACGAACTTCCTGAGTTGTCTATTTAGCCAACTCATGGCCAAAGGGAAAATTTTAGTTTCGGCAATCGCTTCTTCTTTATAGGAAAAAACCCTTCACTACGCTTTAGTGAAGGGTTTTATCATTAATATGACCGTTTATCATTCCGCTCACTTTTTTTAAGCAGCCAGTACACAGGCATTCCTATAATGAGGATGACCACCGAGTACAGGGCATTTAAAGGTGTATGGATTAATGTGCTTCCAACAATATATATTGCACCAGCAATGGCTACAATGGGAATGACTGGGTAAAACGGTACTTTATATGTTTTTGCATCCGGATCTTTCTTGCGTAAGATGAAGACCGCAAAGAAGGCTAATCCATAAAAACAGAAGACAGAGAATACGGCCATATTGGTAAGTTTGTCAGGGTCTGCTACAACCATCATGATTATTGCAATGATTACTTGTAATATCGTAGCATTTATTGGCGTTTTAAACTTGGGCGATATTTTCCCAATTTGTTTATGGCCAGGCATCATTTTATCAGTGGCCATCGCCAAGGTTATACGCGGAAAGGTCAGAAGCTTTCCGTTCAAACATCCGAAGATTGAAATCGCTATTCCGATTGATATCAATTTCCCGCCCAATTCACCGAATAGAAGCGTTGCCGCAACATTCGCTGCATTCGTACCATGAGCGATGACTCCCTCTGCTCCCAAAATATGAAGCATGGCAAGGTTCACAGCTAAATAAGCGACCATGACCACGACTATTCCCGTTATGATTGCTCTCGGCAACGTTTTCTGTGGATTTTTCATTTCCCCTGCCATGAAGCCGACATTCATCCAGCCATCATACGCCCAGAGGGTAGCCAAAATCGCACCGGCCATACTGATTTTCATTGAACTTTCACTATTGATATTGAATACAGGCATATCACCTTGCGCGATACCGAACACCGCTATGAATATGATGGGGATCAATTTAGCAACGGTCGATACTGTTTGTATCATACCGCCGTATTTTGTCCCCAGCAGATTCATGCCTGCTATAAATACGATCGTAAGAATTCCTATTGCCAAAGTGTAATCTGAAGCGATATTAAATATTCCTGCGACTAATAACCCGAAATATAAACTGAGTGCGCCCATGACTGCAGGCCCATATACCAATGTCTGAACCCAGCCGCATAGAAATCCCCATGCTTTTCCGTACACTTCTTCCATATAGACATATAAGCCCCCAGTTTTAGGAATCCGAGTACTTACTTCCGCAATCGTCAATCCGCTTGCCAGGGTAATCAGGCCACCTATCAGCCAAGCTAATAAGGCCATGGTTGAATTACCACTTAACTCAAGCACGTCACCCGGTCTCATGAAAATACCAGAACCGATAACTGTACCAACTACAATAGATGTTCCAACCCAAAAGCCAATCGTTTTTTTCAATTGGTCATTCCCCATGATGTCCTCCCCAGGTGTACACATGTACTTATTTTATACTAAAATTATATCATATAAATTATATGGAAATAGCTTATTCAATAATTTGAATATTCTATTAAAACCCCAGACACATTGGTATTACTGTGCTCAGCAAGCTTTATTACATTTATATTATTTTTACTAATTATGTCTGGAACCGCGCCAAAAACCGAATATTTTTTCGTCCGCAAAATGTTTTATAGAATTTTAACTCAACAATAACGAATTAAAAATCATAAAATGCAAATATCATTCGTTATATATTTTCTGAGATTCCAGATTTTTTCTCGAACACAAAAAAACCACTCCGAATCAACGGGGTGGTTCCACTCCTCTTTCAAGCTTCAATTCGTATTACCAAATAATGAATAGAAGCACAATCGCCAAGACAATCCGGTAAATGGCAAAAGGAGTCAATTTAACTTTATTGATTAAAATCAAGAAAAAGCGGATACAGAATAACGCAAAGATGAATGCGCTGATGAAACCTGCGATAAAGAATGGCAGAACTTCAGGTGTGAAGTAATCCCAGTATTTGACTATCTTCAAAAGACTGGCACCAGCCATGATCGGCACTGCCATGATGAACGTGAAATCGGCAGCAGCCCGATAGCTCATCCCTAAAAGCACACCACCGGAAATGGTTGAACCTGAACGTGAGAACCCCGGCCATAAGGCCAAGCATTGAATTAACCCTACACCCAAAGCTTGTTTATAAGTGATTTGGTCAACCGTTTCTGCAGTCAGCTTTGGACGGAATTTATCCGCAGCAATCATTAAAATTGCACCCAAGATTAATCCAACGATAACCGTCTTCATGGTAAATAAATTTTCATCGATATAATCTTCGAACACTAGACCTAATACGGTAGCTGGTAACAATCCGACGATGATCTGCAAGAGGTTAAGCTTTTGGCCCTTCACAGCAGATGGGTCTTTCATTTTCCTTAAACCAAGCAAGTCCATGAATCGCCCCCAGAAGAGCACGACTACAGCGAGTATCGAACCAAGCTGGATAACCACCTTGAACGCATTGGCTATTTCACTCCCGAAAAGCTCGTTCGATTTCAGCCATAAATCATCAACGATAATCATATGCCCTGTAGACGATACAGGAGCAAATTCAGTTAATCCTTCAACAAGACCAAGGACAATTGCAACAAAAATTTCCCACATATTCATTTTTTTCACCTCATAATTCGAACACCTGTTTATGGAAATACCATATGTATTTTACTCGTTGTTTAAAATATTGTCTATTAAACATTGCTGAAACAATTTAGGGGTACATGTATGATAGGGTTCAAGATAAAGTTTAAAGGGGAAGTGATGAATTTGCAAAACATATTGATTTTCGCCCATAGAGGGTCCAAAGGGACGCATCCTGAAAATACCATGGCTGCATTTCAAGAGGCAGCTGAAATCGGTGCCGAGGGGATCGAGTTCGATGTCCATCTCAGTTCTGATGGGGAATTGATCATCATCCATGACGAAACACTCGATAGAACGACCAACCTTACTGGTTATGTAAAAGATCATTCGTCACAAAAGCTGAAGACGGCTGATGCCGGGGGCAAATTCTCCAAGGAATTCCTTGGGGAGCGAATTCCTTTTTTAATAGATGTTTTCGACTGGGCCAGGGATAATGCTTTATTGATGAATATCGAAATCAAAACGGATAAACTCGCTTACGAAGGGATCGAACAGAAGATCATTGATTTAATTCGTCAATATCGAATGGAAAATCGGGTGATCCTATCTTCCTTCAACCATCAATCAATTGAAAAAGTGAAGATGCTTGCCCCAGAACTTGAGCGTGCATTATTGTTCGAAGGGCTTCCTGAAAACTTCGAAGAAATCTTAAGTGATAAAAAAGAAGCTGGTTTTCATCCGGATAAAAATAGCCTGACTCAAGCAATAAGTGATAAAGCGAAAAAACTTGGATACAAAATCCGCCCTTGGGTCGCCAATGATGAAGCAGACATCGTCAAGCTCGCAGAGATGGATGTCGACGTTATCATGACCGATTTCCCTGAAAAGGCAATCAAGGTTTTAAAGGCTTTGCAGTCACATGGCTGAATAATGCGAAAGAGAAGGAGCGATGCCCCTTCTCTTTCAAATCCATATTTATTCAGTTAATTAACGAGAAAAGTTTGATCCGCCTAATTGTTGTTCAGCCATTTGAACTAAACGTTTTGTGATTTCCCCACCAACAGATCCGTTAGCACGAGAAGTAGTGTCTGCACCTAAGTTTACACCAAATTCACTAGCGATTTCATTCTTCATTTGTTCTAGGGCTTGCTCTGCACCAGCTACTACTAGTTGATTGCTGTTATTGTTGTTTGCCATGTGTTTTCACCTCCTACTAATATTAATTAGCATTTTAGGCTTAAATTATTATTGCCAATTTATTGAATTATTTTTCTTTACGAACCTTCAATCCAAAGCTCTTTATCATGAATTTCTTTTTCTATTCATAAACTGTTAAGAAACTTTCAGTAGGAGGGAAAAGATTTGCAAATACATGTGGTTAGGCCAGGCCAGACGTTATATGGCATCGCCCAGACGTACAGCGTAACCGTTGATAGGCTCGTGGAAACAAATAAGATTCCTAACCCAACTAATCTTGTTACTGGGCAGGCCCTTGTCATTCCAATTGTCGGCAGCTATTATTTCGTTCAACCCGGTGATAGTCTTTATTCTATTTCCCAAAAGGTTGATGTCCCTTTTCAAGAATTGGCAAAAATAAATGGCATTTCCGAAAATCAAAGCTTATCCGTTGGATACCGGCTCTATATTCCAGCACGTAAGAAAAGGACCGCCGAATTCAACGGGTATGTCGAGCCGAGGGGTACGTCGGTTGCACCGGCCCTTGAAACGGCCGCAAGGGAAGCTGCGCCCTATTTAACCTATTTGGCCCCTTTCAGCTTCCAGGCGCTTCGTGACGGCTCCTTAAAGGAGCCATTGCTCAATGAATTCCCTGCCATCGCCAGGGAAAATAAAAATGTCTTGATGATGGTGATCACGAATCAGGAAAATGACCAATTCAGCGATGAGCTCGGGCATATCATCTTGACGAACACTTCCGTTCAGAATAAGTTCCTGAACAATATCGTTTCAACTGCAAAGAAATATGGATTTCGGGATATCCACTTTGACTTTGAGTTTTTAAGGCCGTCTGATCGAGAAGCTTATAATCAATTTCTCCGAAAAGCCAAGGAACGTTTCAAGAAAGAAGGATGGTTCATTTCTACGGCACTTGCCCCCAAAACAAGTGCGGAACAGAAAGGCCGTTGGTATGAGGCTCATGACTATAAAGCACATGGGGAAATCGTCGACTTCGTTATCATCATGACTTATGAATGGGGGTATAGCGGGGGACCGCCAATGGCTGTATCGCCAATTGGACCTGTTCGAGATGTGCTCGAATATGCCATCACTGAAATTCCTGCCAACAAAATCCTGATGGGGCAAAATTTATATGGCTATGATTGGACCCTGCCTTTTGTACAGGGATCCACGGCTAAGGCTATAAGTCCGCAGCAGGCCATCCAGATTGCAGCTGCCAATAATGTTGCCATCGAGTATGATGAAACCGCACAGGCCCCGCACTTCAATTATACGGATATTGAGGATAGGCAGCATGAGGTGTGGTTTGAAGATGCCAGATCAATACAGGCAAAATTTGATTTACTCAAAGAATTGAATCTAAGGGGGATGAGTTATTGGAAGCTCGGCCTGGCCTTCCCTCAAAACTGGCTGCTCATCAGTGATAACTTCAACGTACGCAGAAGGGTCTAAGAACCGATTGAGCCTATTTATCCAGCCTTTGGAATACCGAAGCGCAAACGGACATATAATCCATCAACGAGCATGAAGTCCAGTTCAGGATACGTGACTCAGCAATAAAAGCCTTCCGACGTCTTCCGGAAGGCTTTTATCATTTCCCTGTTATCCGGGTTACAACTTTCCAGATTAATTCTTGCCGAAATTGTGATTCAAAGTTTGTCTGACTGCCCTTATGACCAAAGCCTTTTTTGACCATACTAAAAGGAATAGCTTAAGGGGGTGAAAAACATGATTCGATTCGGTCCATACATTAGCACCGTTCCTAGAATTCCGCGTTTCATCAGATTGCTTTCTACCATCGCATTATTTCTACTCTCCTTCGGGGTATTGATCCACCTTGTGGAGCCGAAAAGATTTCCCACTTTACTCGATGGCATCTGGTGGGCAATCGTGACTATGTCAACGGTGGGTTACGGAGATTACACACCTGTGACCAATCTTGGTAAAGTCATTGGGATCATCCTCATTTTGTCAGGTGCCGGCCTAATCACCTCTTATTTTGCGTTCATTGCTAAAATGTCCATTTCCAATGAACAGCAATTTCTAACAGGAAAGAAAGTATTCAGCGGCGGTGGCCATTTTATCATTGTGGGCTGGAATGGCCGTTCCAAGAGAATCATCCAAAACATTCATGATAGTAATCATCATCAAGCCATTATCCTTATAGATGATACGCTGCAAAAGCACCCGCTACCAAGAACGAATATCCACTTTATCCAAGGAAAAGCTACATTGGATTCCGTTTTGCAAAAAGCTAATATAAAACAGGCCATACGTGTCCTTATCACTGCTGACCTCAAGCAAGACGAGCTGCATACGGATATGTTCTCGATATTAACGTTACTGGCCGTCAAAGGGCTGAATCCGCATGTGTATTGTCTTGTGGAAATATTGACGCCTGAACAAAAGGAAAATGCTTTGCGGGCTGGAGCGGATGGAATTGTCGAAACGAATAAATTTGCAAGTGAATATATGCAGGATTGCTTATCGAGAGGGATTATTGTGGAAGCCGAAGAGCAAAACGAATGGGATGGATTGAACATCAAACAGCTGGCCATCCAGAGTGACTGGGAGGAATTGACGTTTAAACAGTTGAGCGCCAAGCTATTCGATCAAGACATTCTATTGGTAGGCATCATTTCAGGAGGCGAGACATTCATCAAGCCCCCTGCAAATGTAATCATACATCGCAATGACACCCTGCTCATCATTGAAGATTAATGTAATAAAAGCTTTTCCAAATCACGGACAAGCGATTTTCCATAAGAGATATAGTTTTCCGGAAATTCGGCATCCGGATTTTCCGGCTCAGCAAACTGATTGAAGGAAGCGGTGAGGTTTCCGATATTTCCTTCACCGTCAACACCGTCCTCGTATTTATGAGATAACAAAAACGGTTGTAAAAGTTCGACCATTACCCCATCCTTATCGAGTGAACCATCAACGGCCCTGAAAGGGACACGCAAGAACTGGTACCCATCACTGTCATCCATTTTATAATCAAAAGACCCGTGGTCATAATCCCAGCCTCCGCCTATCACATACCCTTCCGGCTTTAACTTCGTCTCCAGGTCGAACAAACCGAATGTTTTCCCTTCCAACTCAGAAGAAATTTTAATCATTGTAAAAAACCTCTTTCGCTATTTTTCTATTAGCTTAACCAAAAGGCCTTTAAAAAATCCTGGAATGGTCGATTGTACCCTCGATTTAGGATAAAGAGGATTGGCTTCATCACTGATTCCCAAGGTATCCTTACTCTCTTTTATAAAGTTCCTTCAGCTTCGGCACTCCTGGATTTTCATTCGCTTTGCTTAAAGCCCTTTCGTCCATCCCGAACCGCTTGCTGCAGAATTTGCTGAACCTGTGTAATTGGAAAAAAAAGCATGAAGCTGGATGTAATTCCTGCTTCATGCTTTTTTATTATAAGCGCTGTTCGAGCTCCGCTTTTTTCTTTTCATACCCTGGCTTGCCTAAAAGCGCAAACATGTTCACCTTATAGGCTTCCACTCCAGGCTGATCAAATGGATTGACACCCAGTAAGTAACCGCTCATTGCACAAGCTTTCTCGAAGAAATATACAATGTAGCCAAATGTATAAGCATCAAGCTTAGGAACCGTTACGATTAGGTTGGGAACGCCACCGTCCGTATGTGCTAAAAGAGTGCCCTCAAATGCTTTATTATTTACGAATTGCACCGTTTCACCAGAAAGGTAATTCAGGCCATCCAAGTCATTGTCCGCTTCTTCAATTAAAATTTCATGACGGGCCTTTTCCACTTTGATGACTGTTTCAAAAAGATCACGCCGCCCTTCCTGAACATACTGCCCTAATGAATGCAGGTCAGTGGAAAAGTTTGCGGATGAAGGGAAAATCCCTTTTTGATCCTTTCCTTCACTCTCTCCAAATAATTGTTTCCACCACTCAGAGAAGTATTGAAGTCCAGGCTCATAGTTTATCAGCATTTCAATGGTTTTCCCTTTATTGTAAAGGATATTTCGAACCGCCGCATATTGGTATGCCTGATTATCAGCTAGCTCGGAAGAACTGAAGTCCAGCCTTGCACGCTCGGCTCCCTCCATGATTTGATCGATATCTGCCCCGCTGACCGCAATCGGAAGCAACCCAACCGCTGTTAGGACAGAGTAACGTCCGCCAACATCATCAGGAATGACGAAAGTTTGGAAACCTTCCTCAGTTGCTACCGTTTTTAATGCGCCCTTTTCTTTGTCAGTGGTCGCATAAATTCGGCTTTTAGCTTCTTCAACGCCATATTTTTGTTCCAGCAGTTTCCGGAAAATCCTGAAGGCTAGTGCAGGTTCAGTCGTCGTACCGGATTTAGAGATAACATTGATTGAGAAATCCCTATTTTCCAAAAGGTCCATTACGTCCTGCATATATGTAGAGCTTATATTATTACCTACAAATAAAATTTGCGGTGTTTTTCTTTTATCTGTTGGCAAAATGTTATAAAAACTATGTTGAAGCATCTCAACTGCCGCGCGCGCTCCCAGATATGACCCACCGATTCCGATAACCAGTAACACATCTGAATCTTCTTTTATTTTTTCCGCAGCTTTTTTAATCCTTGAGAACTCTTCTTTATCATAATTGGCGGGTAAATCAAGCCAGCCAAGATATTCATTGCCTGCCCCTGTCTGCTCATGCAGAGAATGGTGTGCCACTTTTACAGCATCCTGTAAATAGGTAATTTCATGCTCCCCGAAAAACGGTAGGGCTTTTGAATAATCGAAACGAATATGGGCCATTCAAATTCCTCCTTGATTTTTAAGTTTCACTATCACTTTATCTGATGTAATTCTCATAATCAAGATATCGGTCAAGTAAATAACGAATTATGCATTCAAAGTAATTTCCCACCTGACAAGGTGGGAGAAATGAACATTTCACTTGAATTATAATGAAGCCCGTAAAATGGCAAGGACATCTTCACGGTTCAGTATTTTGAATCGACCAAATTCCCCTCTGCTCATCGCTTTATCAGCCATGACTTCCAATTGTGAGTCATCGATGCCATAATCCGAAAGATTGGTCGGCGCACCTAAGCTGCTCCAAAACGACCTAAGTCTTTCAATGCCCTCAAGGGCCGCTTCCTCATCCGTTTTACCTTCCGGATCTACATGGAATACACGGACTGCAACCTGTTTAAACCGTGCAACATTTTCATGGAGCACATGTTTCATCCAATTTGGAAATAAGATGGCCAATCCTCCCGCATGCGGGATGTCATAAACAGCTGAAACGGCATGTTCAATGTTATGCGTTGCCCAATCACCACTGTAACCAACCCCAAGCGAACCATTCAAGGCAATATTTCCTGCATAAAGGATAGTAGCCCGGTGCTCATAATCCTTCAGGTCTTCCAATAGTTTAGGGGCCGTTTCAATCACGGTCAGTAACAGCGATTCACAAAAACGGTCTTGAAGAGGTGCATGCGTTTCCGGATGGAAGTACGTTTCGAACACATGTGACATCATATCGACCATTCCGTATACAGTTTGATCTTTTGGTACCGAAAAAGTATTTTCTGGATCCAAAATGGAGAATTGAGGAAATACCAATGGACTTCCCCATCCATATTTCTCTTTCGTTTCCCAATTTGTAATGACTGAGCCGGAATTTGCCTCTGAACCGGTTGCAGCTAAAGTCAGTATCGTTCCAAACGGAAGGGCATCTTTTACTGGTGCCTCTTTAATGACAAGATCCCATGGATCCCCCTCATATTTAGCACCGGCAACAATGGCCTTTGTCGCGTCAATGACACTGCCGCCTCCAACAGCAAGCACAAAGTCGGTACCATGTTTTTTACAAAGTTCCACACCTTTCCGGACTGTTGAGATGCGCGGATTCGGTTCAACTCCGGAAAGTTCGTGTACCTCTGCATTAATCTCTTTCAAGGCATTGACCACTTTTTCATATAAGCCATTTTTCTTGATGCTTCCTCCACCGTATACAAGTAAAACCTTATCACCATATGCAGGGATTTCCGTTTTTAAACTTTCAAGCTGATCTTTCCCGAAAATTATTTTAGTAGGGTTTTTATAAGTGAAATTTTCCAAAAGATTTCTCTCCTTAACGCCCCATCGGCCTCTCGAAAATTGTCTACTGGGCCACTGGCAGATTTTTTCTTTTCTTCATTATGACCAATGTTCCATATAAACACAAAGCATCCGTCCGGAACATCTGCAAGGATGTATATTTACATGATGAAAAAGCATGATAAGTAAAGAACTACGTTTTTCAAAAAAAGGAGGCTGTACAATGAGTGGAATACAAAGAATTGCACTTGTTCTTACAATAATTGGGGCAATAAACTGGGGATTAATAGGTTTTTTCCAATTTGACTTAGTCGCTTCGATTTTCGGAGGGCAAGGTGCTGCATTGGCCCGTATCATTTATGGATTGGTTGGAATTGCCGGCCTCATTAATCTTGGTCTTCTCTTTAAACCAAGTCCTGAAATTGTCAGAGAGCCAGAAACCAAACCGACTCGTTGAAAGGGATTTGTTTATGTTCTATAAAAATAAAGCCGGACCATGGATAAAATCCATGACCCGGCTTTATTTAATTCATTTTCATGAAATCCTGAAAATGATAAAAAAAACCGACTGATCGATTGATCTGTCGGTTCACAAAATTATTTTTTGATTAAGTCTTCGCGTTGAGATTGTTCAATCCACTCTTGAAGTTTGTCTTTCAATGTGTTGAAACCTTCAGTAGATTCGATGTGAGATGTTGCTTTAACAGATGCTTGGCGTTTTTTTGGAGCTTTTTTCGGAGCTTCAGTACGCTCAGGAGCTTCTTCTGTTGCGCGGATCGATAAGCCGATTTTTCCAGCAGCTGAATCGATTGAAAGCACTTTAACTTTTACTTCATCGTTCACTTTTAAATGTTCGTTGATATCTTTAACGAATCCGTGAGTAATTTCAGAAATATGAACTAAACCTTGAGTTGATTCATCTAAAGCAACAAAAGCACCGTATGGTTGAATACCAGTTACTTTACCAGTAACTACCGCACCAATTTCGAATTTTTCAGACATGGTAACACTCCTATTTTATATATATTTTTTCGTCTTTTCACGCAATAAAAAATTATATCACATAATTGGAAAATAATCAAAGTTAAGTATACCATACTTTCTGAAGTTTTACTCATTAAAAATGTTTGTTTTTTGGAAATAATAAATATTATAAGATCGTTATTTATAACTTATCCTAAAAATTTGCAAATAACCTTCATTTCCTTAAGATATTTACTCATTTTTCTAAAGATTGTAATATTAAAACACTATCCATTTCCTCATAATCATAGTAAGATGAGAAAATGTTTTAAAGAAAGTAATTTACAGCTAAATAATCTTTACATCTAAAGGAGTTTTTCCATCATGTCAAAACAAGATCAATGGACTTCAAAACTTGGGTTTATCCTGGCAGCCGCGGGATCCGCTATTGGATTAGGCGCCATCTGGAAACTCCCATACATGACTGGGGCGAATGGTGGCGGGGCCTTTTTCCTACTATTCATTCTATTCACCCTGCTTATCGGTGCACCTATCTTAATAGCGGAGTTCACCATTGGCCGAAATGCACAAAAGGATGCCGTTAGCGCATATAAATATATCGCCCCAGGAAAGCCTTGGGTTTTGATCGGATATGGCGGTGTCGTCGCTTCCATCATTCTGCTTTCCTTCTTCAGTGTCGTTGGTGGCTGGATTGTCTCCTATTTAGGAAGAAGTTTAACCGGTTCTCTTTCAAACTTAACACAGACTGAATATGGAAACTTCTTCAATACGATAATCAGCAATCCTTATGAAACGGTTATCGCTCAATTATTATTCATGGTTTTTACCATTTGGGTCGTGCAAGGTGGCGTATCCAAAGGAATTGAAAAAGCGAATAAATATATGATGCCTTCATTGTTCATTCTTTTCATTATTCTCCTCATCCGTTCCTTGACTCTGGATGGAGCAATGGAGGGTGTAAAATTCTTCTTGAAGCCGGACTTTTCCGCTTTAACAGGGGAAACGATCCTATTAGCTCTTGGCCAATCC
The DNA here is from genome assembly GCF_050274955.1 of Peribacillus sp. NPDC006672. Taxonomy (NCBI): domain Bacteria; kingdom Bacillati; phylum Bacillota; class Bacilli; order Caryophanales; family Bacillaceae; genus Peribacillus; species Peribacillus sp. NPDC006672. Next base: position 43,062 of record NZ_JBNNOR010000011.1, on the reverse strand, counting down.
TTCTTTGCACTTAGTGTTGGTGTTTCAGTGATGGTAACCTATGCATCCTATTTAAGTAAAAAAGAAGATATAACTAAATCGGCCTTTTCAGTGGTTGGACTGAATATCTTCATTTCCTTGTTAGCAGGTTTAGTCATCTTCCCAGCTGTTTTCGCACTGGGCTTCAGCCCTTCTAGCGGTCCTGGACTAGTATTCGTCGTGTTGCCTGCCGTATTCAATGAAATGGCGCTCGGCGGGATCTTCATGGTCATTTTCTTCATATTATTATTATTCGCTACCCTTACAACGGCCTTCTCCATTCTCGAAATCGTCGTTGCAGCCATAATCAAAGGTGATACCGCAAAGCGGAAGAAGGCTTCTTGGATAGCTGGTATCATCGTTTTCTTGATTGGAATTCCAAGCGCATTATCATTTGGGGTACTTTCGGATGTGAAGATTTTCAATTTACCCATATTCGATTTGGCTGATTATCTGACAAGCAATATCGCACTGCCTGTCGGCGCCTTGTTCATATCCCTTTTCATCGGTTATCAAATGAAAAGGATCGAGGTTCAAAAAGAGTTCGAAACTGGTGCAGATTCCGGCCGGTCACTTTTTAAACTTTGGTACTTCCTGATTCGCTACATTGTGCCGATCATGATTATACTCGTATTTCTTAAGTCAATTAATCTCATTTAAAAATCCAAAATGCCGTTTCGATATTTCTCGAAGCGGCATTTTCTTTCACAAAACCTTCATATTCATTTGATTTCCTTTAGTTATAATATGGTAAAATCATTACATAAAGAAAATTTTTTCCTGAAAAAGGAGTGCCTGACTATGTCAAATATCGCGAAGAATATCCGGCAATATCGAGAAGATCATAACCTCACTCAACAGGAACTGGCTTTAAAATTACGAATCGGCACCAAAAAGATTGAAATGTATGAATCTGGTGAATCGGTTCCTGATACTCAAACCATTTTGCGGCTTTCCACCGTTCTTGACATTCCAGCTTCAGAATTCTTGAAGGATGCCCCAACCGGGAACGCTTCTGGTGTTGACGAGGACATAAAAAAGCTGATTGAAGAAATCGGATCCAAAAAAGCTGAGCTCATCCTAAGAACAGCTAAAGATTTTAGCGAAGAACAAATTCTGAATGTTATGCATACTTTATATAATACACAAGCATAATTGAAAAAAATGGTCTTAGTATGTGTATTTTTTTTCAGGGTGCTGGATATACTATGATTAACACTTTCTATGTTAATCCATTAGATTAACTCTTTTTTCTAATTCCCCCTATGGAAAGGGATCCGGCTGCTTGTAACGGCCGGATCCCTATTTTTTTGCTTTTATTGGCTATGGTTCTTCATGAAACGTTCCATTCTTCTAAGCGCTTCTTGAAGTTGTTCCATGGAGGATGCATAGGAACAGCGGATATGACCTTCACCGCTTTCCCCGAATACATCTCCCGGTACAACGGCTACAAGTTCTTCCGTCAGAAGTTTTTCAGCAAATTCCAACGAAGTTATCCCTGTTTTCTCGATGGAAGGAAAAGCATAAAATGCCCCGCCGGGATTGTGACAATCAAGACCCATATCGTTAAATGAATTCACGATATAATTTCGTCTTCTCCGATAACTCCGACGCATTTCTTCCACATCCTGCATTCCGTGCTTTAAAGCTTCCAATGCAGCATGTTGAGCAATGGTTGGCGCACACATCATCGCATATTGATGAAGCTTAAGCATCGCTTCAGAAATTTCCTTAGGTGCACAAACGAACCCAAGACGCCATCCAGTCATCGCAAAACCTTTCGAAAACCCATTGATGACAATTGTCCGCTCAAGCATGCCGTCAATGGCAGCAAAAGAGGTGAATTTCTCATCATAAGCAAGTTCAGCATAGATTTCATCGGAAATGACAAGCAAGTCATGCTTTTTAATGATATCAGCAAGCATCACTAATTCTTCCTGTCCAAGCTGGGTTCCAGTCGGGTTATTCGGTGAACAAATTAAAACCGCCTTCGTTTTAGGCGTGATTGCCGCTTCGAGTTGCCCGGGGGTCAACTTAAAGTCATCTTCCTTTGAAGTTTGGACCGTAACCGGTATTCCCCCTGCCATGGTCACAAGCGGTGCATAGGCGACGAAACAAGGTTCCACTACAATGACTTCTTCACCTGGATTCAAGATGGTCCTCAGGGTAATATCGAGAGCCTGGCTTGCTCCGACCGTGACAATGATTTGATCCTCTGGTCTATATGAAACATGGAACTGCTTCTCCATATACCAGCTGATTTCCGACCTTAATTCAAATAATCCGGCATTAGCCGTATAAGAGGTATACCCTTCCTCCAAGGAGTTGATCGCAGCTTCCCTCACTGCCCAAGATGTAACGAAATCCGGTTCACCCACACCAAGTGAGACGACCCCTTCCAAATTGGCTGCCAGGTCGAAAAAGCGGCGGATGCCTGATGGTTTAAGCTCTGCAATCGTTCTTGAAACATAACTCGTTTTAATCATGGTGACACCACTATCCGCTTGTCTTCTTCAGTTTGATCAAAAATTGTGCCATCGTGCTTGTATTTTTTCATAATGAAGTGAGTCGTCGTAGAAATGACGGAATCCAGTGTCGAAAGTTTTTCTGAAACAAAGTTTGCCACTTCGTTCATCGAACGCCCTTCGACAATGACTGATAAATCATAAGCCCCTGACATTAAATAAACGGACTCGACTTCTTTGAATTTGTAAATCCTTTTTGCTACCTCATCAAAACCGACACCGCGTTTTGGAGTGACTTTTACATCAATCATCGCTGTGACACCATGGTATTCATCCACTTTCGCCCAGTTAATGACTGTTAAATAACGTACAATAACCCGCATATCTTCTAATTTCTTCAATGTTATTTCAATGTCCGCTTTTGATAGATCGGTCATTTTAGCCAAATCCTTCAGGTCAATCCGGCTGTTATTTTCAATGATTCTCAAGACTTCCAATTCCTCTTCATTCAAGTGCATTGGAAAACCCCCCTTTTGGAATTCACTAATTTAGACGTGATGTTTGGCTGGCAGATAGTCTCAGAATTACCTTATTAGACTTTTTTAGAATCCTATATGACAATATAAATTAATAAGTCCTATTCTGTCAGGATAAACTTATACTATTATATCAAAATTGGTTGGCGACCTGTTATAGTAATTGTCTTTTTTCATCGTTATTATTACAATTACTGTTATGCAACAGTAATTAAGGACCTTTTTTGGAATATTCAGGTGAACATACACTTGTATCAATGACTAATACCGGAGGAGAAAGGGATTTATGGAAATTCATACAATCAAAGGCGTTGAACGGGTGGAAAATATAGAAATCTATTTTGAATATGACCATGTGGATGATTCCTTCCCCACCCTTGTACTGCTTCATGGATTTTTGTCATCCAGCTTCAGTTTCCGTAAATTAGTGCCCTATTTAATCAAGGAATTCAATGTAATCTCAATAGACCTTCCCCCATTTGGGCAAAGCGGAAAGGATCATCGATATACATATTCATTCCGGAACATTGCTAATTCCGTTGTTCTGTTCTTAGAGGGGAAAAATATCAGGAAATTCAGTATTATCGGCCATTCCATGGGCGGGCAGATTTCCCTGCAGCTCATAAAATCACACCCTGATCTTGTCGACCATGCCATCCTCCTTGCCGGATCAGGCTATCAGCCCGGCTATTCGGAAAAAATGAAGATGGTCAGTTACCTGCCTTTCTTTTCATACGGGATAAAACGGTATTTACAAAAGTCAGGGATCGAAAAGAACTTGAAAAAAGTCGTCCATGACCCGGCCATGATTGACGATGAAATGCGGCAGGGCTATCTAGGGCCATTCATAAAGAAGCATGATATTTTCCGTGCATTGGGGAGAATGCTCCGAGATAAGGAAATCGATTTGTTGAAGGAAGACCTTAGTGATATCCATACGCCTTGCCTGCTTATTTGGGGAAGGCATGATAGAGTGGTACCGTTGGAAATTGGCCAAAGGCTCCATGATGACCTGCCTAATTCCGAGCTTGTTATCATTGAGGATACCGGGCACCTTCTTCCAGAGGAGAAACCGGAAGAAGTTTATCAATTAATTAAGGAATTCATTGGAGTAGCCTCTCCAACGTAAAAAAGCAAATCTCACGAGTAACCTGCACAATTCACGAGTAAACAGCACAAACTATGAATAAACAGCAAAAATACAACGTAAAAAAGGTGACCCTGATTTCTGGGTACACCCTTTTTCACCTTTATATCGAACAACTGGCATCATTTTTTATAATGAGCAGCTTCTGTGCAACTTCCAGGCACTTTTCCATCTTAACGGTTTCATCGAAAGCGAACTCGTAAATGGACTTTATTTTTTCCGCCAGTTCCTGCGGGCTATCTATATCCCGGATTGCTACAACCGTATCCGCAATTTCCGGTTCATATAGATCCCATCCTATTTGAAAAGGGTCCCATTCTTGCAAAACGGCAACCAACGCTAAATTCATTTGCTGTGTATCCATATTAATCATCACCTGCTCAATATTTTCAAAGAACATGATATCATAGTATCATAACAACAGGCTTTTCGCGAAGACGACAAATTTTTATTCGGCGGTGGACATTTTGAACAAGTCAATTTTTGAAGAACACATTAACAGGGAAAATTCAGGATCCGTAAAATGGGATAAAAACTCGCTCAAATCATTGTATGGGCGCGAAGATGTTCTGCCAATGTGGGTTGCCGATATGGACTTCCCATCTCCTGAGGGCATTCAAAAAGCGTTAATGGAACGCTTGAATCATCCAATTTTCGGTTATACCGTCCCTTCCGAAGCGGTTTTCACCGAAATTCAAAGCTGGCTTAGGGACCGGCACTCCTGGCAAATCGATAAAGAGTGGATTTCATTTAGCTCTGGCGTCGTTTCTGCAATCGGTACAACAATCCAAGCTTTCACTGACCCAGGCGATAAAATATTATTACAATCACCCGTCTATACACCATTTTTTGATATGATCAAAAATAATGACCGGGAAGTGGTCAATAGTCCCCTTATCATAGAAGAAGATCGCTTTAAGATTGATTTCGCTGATTTTGAGGACAAGCTGAAAAGCGGAGTGAAACTTTTCCTTTTTTGCAGTCCACATAACCCTGGCGGACGCGTTTGGACAAAAGAAGAACTCCTTCGAATCGGGGAGCTCTGTGAAAAATATGATGTAGTCATCGTCAGTGATGAGATTCATGCTGATTTATTCCATACAACATCCAGACATTATCCGATAGGCTCGCTTTCAGAGAAGTTAGCCGACATAACCGTCACGTTAATGGCGCCAAGTAAAACATTCAATATTGCCGGTCTTCAGGCTTCATTCCTAATCACCAGTAATGAAAAATTGCAGCAGAAATTACAAAAGGCACAAACGAAATTGGCTTTCCATGGCCTTAACATCTTCGCTTTAACAGCGATGGAAGCTGCGTATCGAGAGGGCTTAGACTGGCTGGAAGACATGATTGGCTACATTGAGGAGAATATAAAAGTGGCTGAGGAATTCATTGCTGCTGAAATTCCTTCTTTGCATGTCATGCATCCGGATGCTTCTTACCTTTTATGGATTGACTGCCGTGATCTTGGATTGAATGACATGGAAATTAAGGAACGGCTGATCCATCAAGGGAAGCTCGCATTGGAGCCTGGTTCAAAATATGGACCTGGCGGAGAAGGTTTCGTCCGAATGAATCTAGGTTGTTCACGAAGCATTATGATGGAAGGTTTAAACCGTTTGAAATTAGCTTTTCCATAAATAAAAAAGAACCAGGGTTAATAAAATCCTGGTTCTTCTTTTTCAATCTTTCTCTTCATCAACATAAGGATCATGCTCATATCGCGGTAAATCACCAAACGGGGTTTGAATATTTTCTTCAAAAAGTTCTTCCTTCAATTCTTGATATTGGGAGTTCGGGTAAACCGTTATCTCTTTACCGTATATATCCACACCAACAAAATTTTCATAATCTTCGACATATCCGATATTTTCTTCGGACTCGACATACATATCTTCGTAATCGCTTGGCGGATTTACAAAATCGGAAGGCGATTCAGATGTTCCATAACTGGCAACATCCTGCCACGAATCTTCCGCATCGAATGCAACCGATTCGTGCCGGTCATCATAATCAAACTTTCCAAACGGTGGTCCCAGCACTTCCTCTTCGATCGGCCGATTGTGGGAAGTTTCCTGTGATGGAGTATGCTCGACACAATAAGTCGTTGTAGGGATGGCTTTCAAACGTTCAAGTGGTATTTCCTTTGAACAAACCTTGCACTTTCCATACTCACCTGCCTCGATGGCAGAAAGCGCTCGATCAATATCCCTTATTTCATCCCGATCATGCTCGGAAAGGGCCAAATCCTTTTCCCGTTCATATAACTCGGTTCCTTCATCGCCGGGATGATTATCGTAACTCGATAGCTCACCTGTCGAATCCTCCAAGCTTCTTCTTAAATCGTAGTTGCCTGATTCATTTAATCGCTCTTTCAACTCTTGCTTTGTTTGCTGCAATTGCTGTTGAAATTCTTTTAGCTGATGATTGGATAGCATGTGCAACATCCTTTCAAAATCGTTCTTCCCTCTAGTATTTCTCTCTTCCCTCCATTCCATAAAGGTACTTTTTACCTTAGGAATAATTTAATTGAGATAACAGAAGCTAAATTAGAAATATTGATTCTAGGGGGGCTTTATTTTTATTTCTATAAAGAAGATTTAATCAATATGATCGTTTCAGATAAGCCTGATCCGAATGCAGCAAAGGTTCTTCAGGAAACGCTTGGTGGGCAATTCGGTGAAATGCGGACGATGATGCAGTATTCTTTCCAAAGTGCCAACTTCCGCGGCAACGCTAAACAATATCGTGATTTAATTCGCGGGGTTTTCTTAGAGGAGCTAAGCCACGTTGAACTTGTCCAATCAACCATCAACCAGCTCCAATCTTGTGGCGAACCTTTTGAATAATGTCATCCTTGAATCTACGGGGGTCCTGCAAAAGTCGAGGATATATGAAATGAGTTCCAATAAAGCCATGCGTGAAACATTGGCATTTTTAATGGTCCGCGACAATGCCCATCAAAATGCATTTGCCAAAGCATTGGAAACCCTTGGGGTCAGCTGGGGGAAAATCTTCCCTATACCTAATTATGATTTGAACAAATATCCTGAATGCCGCAAATATGTGGATTTAGGCTATCATAATGCTCAATTCAATTTCAGGCTGGATCAAACTCAAATCGGCGAAATTTTCCAAGGGGAGACACCGAGCCGCCAAAAGGATTCCCGGTCCCTCAAATGCCAGATAGGCCAAATGAACACAGCCCTGGTTTGAGTGATTTGAACAAGTAAAAAAGAAGGCGGACACATCATTCCGTGTTCGCCTCCTTGTTTTAATTATTGATATATTTCTCAAAAACATAGCCAAAATCTTTCACATGGTACTTTTTCCTACTGTCCATCAACCATTCGAAAGCTGCGGAATTAATTTCCGAGAAACTTGCAGCCATTTGGCTTCCCTCTGTCCGAACCTGGTTCAGGGTGGAAGAAGCAAGGTTTACGCTTTGCTGGGCAAATTGAAGGGCATATTCATTTTCATGGCAAATTTCCGATATTTTAACTAGAGATTTGAATAAATCCTTTAATTCTTCAATGAACTTCTTATGGACATCAATGGAGAACGTCTTTGCACCGATCGTAAATTTAATTTCCGCATCCAAATCCACGGTCCCTGCCGTTTCAAGCGTAACGTTGGAAATATTATACTGGCTGTAGCTATATCTTGTAAGTGTACGTTTTTTGCTTATGGCACTTGTACCGTCCAAATGTATGAACGCTTGATTCGTGAAACAGTACTCATCGGTTTTCGATTTAATCAGGAAATAAATTTTTTCCTCGTCTTCATGCATGATATAGTCATCTGCATCCACCTTGTCATAATTGGCAGGGCCAATCACACTTCCAATATCACTAAGTCCAAGGGCATCAGCCGCAATTTTCTTAAACATCCCTATTCCTCCTATCAATTCAGGTATTATAAGTATTTCTCCAGTATTATCTCATCTCGGATCGGAATTCCCTCAAAACTGTAAAATGGTATTTCAGGTTTGATTTTCCGTGATTCTTCAACCGCATTTTTAACGATTTCCGAAATGACATAACCACGCTTTTGAAAAAACTTCAATGCCTGTAAATTATCGTTCGTTGTAATCGCTTTAATAGTATGGCAATTTTTCTCCTTGGCGATATTTTCCATTACATAAAGCAACGATGAGCCCACTCCTTGATTCTCATGCTCACTATTCAAAGAAATGATTTGGCATACATGGTCGGACAACTTGTACGTTCCTAACCCCATGATTTTTTCATTCTCGTCCATCACTCCAAAACCCTCAAGTTCCGCATAATGAAACAAGCCCCTTGAAAAGACGACTTGTGTCGTCTCCCAGTGCTGAATGAAAAAACTTTTAACCGTATCCGTCGCAATCATTCTTTTAGCTACGATTTGCATAACTATTTACGCCCCCAAAGTTTCTATCTCTATGCTTATAGTATAAATTGCTTATGCTGATAAGGGAACAGTTTATTCTTCAGTCAAGTCCTTTACGGCCTTCTAACAAAACATAATACCATTCATATTCTAATTAGCAATATTCGTATAAAAAAAGGCTGGAACTCTAGTGAATGCACTTGCATATTACGGAATCAAGAAATAGTATCATCCTTAATACGCTGGTTCCTTTTAGTGACTTCATCTTCGAATTGCTTGGTTTTCAGTTCTTCTTTTTTTGAATATCTTATAATTGCCCTCATCGTAAAAACGGCTGCTACTAAAAAGATGAAGCAAGTTATACCTGCAGAGATATATTCAGTCTTGTCTTCTGGAAAGTAAAGAAACAAACCTAGTAAAGTATGATTGAGAAAGTTCATCCGATACATCCTTCCTGATAGGAATTTAAATGCTTTATCCCATTATATCAATTTCCAAAACAATCCACTAGTGGAGCAAATCAGCTAAAACATAAAAAAACGAGAGGCACTAAGCCCCCCGCTTCTCTTTTAGTTATAAAATGGTGATTCCTTTAATGACTACATCCACTGCTGGCTTATCTCCCGCAACTGTCTCAACATTAGCAATCGTATCAACAACGTCCATGCCTTCGACCACCTGTCCAAAAACAGAGTGTTTATGGTCCAGCCATGGTGTGCCGCCTTGTTCCATATAAGCGTTGATGATTTCTTCCGGATAACCGGCTTGCTTCATCTGCTCACCCATCCTGCTATCTACATGCTGAGCCTGTACGACGAAGAATTGGCTGCCATTTGTTCCCGGGCCTGCATTTGCCATGGAAAGCGCTCCACGCAAATTGAATAATTGCATGGAGAACTCGTCCTCAAATGGAGTTCCCCAAATACTTTCTCCCCCCATTCCAGTACCTGTCGGATCTCCGCCTTGAAGCATGAAATCCTTGATGACACGGTGGAAAATGATTCCTTCGTAATAACCATTTTCAGCATGAGTCATGAAATTTTCCACTGTCTTTGGAGCCAGTTCAGGGAATAATTTAATTTTAATATCGCCCATCGTCGTTTGCATGATGACCGCTTTTTCATTTTCCAAAACTTCACTTGTTAATTGTGGAAAGTTTGTCATTGTATATACCCTCTTTCTTTTTTTAAATAAATGGCCTGTAACGCCATTTTCCATCTTCATTTGTACACTTTACACGATTTTTATAAAAAAAGCATCTTTGCGAAATTGCACGAATTCGCTGTGAAAAATCGTTGTTCTTATGTATCATGAAGGAAGTTAAAAGAAAGGTGGTAGGGAAATGTCAGAACAGGATTTTAAAATCGGCGATAAGGTTACCGCTATATATAAAACCGGAAAATACATCGGGGAAATCACCGATATCAGACCTGCTGCATATCTTGTTAAAGTGTTGGCTGTCATGAAGCATCCCATGCAGGGGGACCTTCATAACCCGAAGCAAACGGAAGTGTCCATGTTCCATCAGCGGCGTGCTCTTGCATTCCGGGAGCAAACCAATGTACCTAAGAATATGGTAAGGGGCTTTGAAGAGGAGATTCCTGAGTATAAGGAGTCCTTAAGAGAAGCTGTTGGGAAAATGAAACGCACCTTAAGCGAAGCAAACACAGAGTGGAATGATAAAAGCCTACAGTTGCTTGAAGATCTGGCGGCGGATTATTTCAAATAAAGCATAAAAGCCAAATCAGTAGTATATGATTTGGCTTTTATAACGCTAAATGATTCAATACCTTTGATAAATCAATGCGATCGCCAATTGTCGTCGGTTCATGATTTTGCATATAACTTTTATCTTTCTCTACTAACTTAAATATATTATATGTCGTAATTGCATCATCCAACGCCCTGTGATGCTTGCCTGTCCCTTCTTTGCCATAGGCCTGTACAGCCTTCCAAAGTCCGGTTTGATTTTGATCTCCGAAAAAGCGTTTATACTCCAGGCAAAGGTCTATTTGTTTTCCTGAAAAAGGGAAATCCAATTCTGATTTCTGACAGTTCTGGCGAAGTACCTTCATGTCCATATTTCCCCAAGTCACAATCGTCGTCGGGTGCTGCTCATCTATTTTCTTCAATAAAGAAATCAACTCTTCAAATGAAATCCCCCGGTCCACCTGATCTTGGGTAATATTCAAGAACTTCTTGCATCTTCCCGTTAGGACTGGAAATTTCAATGGGTTAACAAAAGAAGAGAATTGTTCCTGAATCGTCTCATTAATGACGCTGACTAAACCGACCTCAATGATTTCTGGATAAAAACCTACCGGATTCGCTTTTCCTTCCGGCATCGTAAATTCAAAATCAATGAATACATATTGCTGTTGTTCCTCCATTTTAATGACCCCCTTCTTATTCTTGACGTCAATATATAAACGAAAATTGGTTTTTATTTTCTCTTGAGAATATTATAACAGAAGATTTAGAAAGTTTTTCATATTACACCATTCAGAACGACTACTGCCTTCATTCCTGATTTACTCAAAACCATATACTGTCTTCCTCAATTGGATATTAGTGGATGAACGAACCGAAAGCACCATTCTTTTAATCCCTGCATTATTCCCAATAATATACTAAAATATATTAGTTAGGAAGTTGAACTATGCGCACGTATCTTGGTTATATCACGATTTTCTTCATAGTTCCTGCATTGTCCTTTTCATTTTCCTTTCCTATCAGGAGTGATCATTAGCCCCAACTCCCAATCATGTACTCGACGGGCGAATTCCCATTGATTCGATAGAGCTGGCTCAGGACTAGTTACATGACGGCTGCAAATGGACAATTGATCAGTGAAATTTCCAATGGTGAAAAACGGACTTACTTTAAACTTGATGACATCCCCTTTTTCCGGCAAAACCTTTTCAGCATAACAGAGGATCACAAATTTTTATGATCATGCAGGCGTTGACCTATCCGGCAGAAAGGGCGCTTCTTATCAATTCACAAAATAAAACAATCGAACAAGGCGGCAGTGCCGTTACCCTGCAATTTGCCATTCCCATGTTAGGGCGAACCGAAAACTATAGTCTCTTAGTCGAAGATCAGAGTACGATTAAATTAGACTTGTCCACCTCGATCGACTTATTATACCGATTACGTGGCATATGCTCCTCAGGAATTGTAAAACCCAGTGGCCTCCTCTGAATGTCTCTTCCATACGTCAGCAGGTGAGGCAGAGCTGGATAAAAGGATCGAAAAGCTTTTGATTCCGGTGTAACCATCCATACCGACTCGATACCAAGCTGTAAACTAAACCCAAGACTGCTTTACAATCAAAAATCGGTGCATTGATATCGAAGGAACTTTAGTGGTTATACAGCATCATACGCACGAGCTTGTCTCTTTGATTGGGGAAAAGGATTATAAAAAAAATTCTTTCAATGGAGCATACCAAAACTATCGGCAGCCAGGGTCAGCCTTTAAGACACTCCTTGATTCTGCCCCACTATATAGAAGAACGGATGCTGACATCAATTAGCCCGTAAACGGAGCAAGCTATTGAGCAATAACTATTCGGTGACAGCTTTGGGTTGGTCACACTAAGGACTGCCTTTGCTCAGTCCTGTCTCAAACCCGGCATAAGGATTAGAGAAGTTTTAAGTATTTGGATGCTTTCGACTTTAAAAAGGTGACCATACCGGAAAGATATCAGCCAGAGTGCCTAGTGAAAAATAAGTGACTATTGAAACCAAGGCAGGCCTGGGTTTGTCCAGGCTAGCCGAATTGGTTTTCTTTCCGATCTTTGTTTGGACAGGTACCGCAATTATATATATGACAGATTCCCTTCTTACACTGTTCAGGGCTTTACCTTCCGAAGCCTGGAAAAGAATAATAATAAAGACTCGAGGATCAACTTTAATCTGGCAAAAACCATAAAGAATAATAGGAGCAATAAGATCAGCAGATTTCCAAATAACATGAGCCTTCGCCTTTTCGTATAAATGGAAAAGAAGAATAGTAGGATTGAAATGCTTGGAAAGTAGCTAAGTAAATAAGTGTTTTTCATGATTTCTCGATCCATGCATCCTTTCCCCTACATTATGCAAACTATTCCATCATTTAACAATAAATTCTCTACTAATTCACCCTTTAAAAACATTTAAATTAAAATTTTTCGGGACGATTTCCCCTCCTTTTCTACCTATATATAAAACTTCATTTTAGTCGGCCTTCACTGTTCTTAAAGCCATGCAAACCCACAAAATTTGCGTTATACTTTTAAGCGTGACAAGTATCGACTCAAAAATACATATTCAACGAAGGTTTTCTAACGTCTAAGATTGCGTAAAAAAAGCATAATAAGACGAATGACATCGTTTTAATAAGGGGGGAGTTTATGTCTTTACTGCATTGGGCGGTATTATCACCGTTTCTATTTGCACTTATTGTACCAATATTATACAAACTATTTCGTCAAATACATACAGGATGGTTTGTATTGGTTTTACCGATTCTCCTGTTCACCTATTTTTCAAGGTTCATTACCTTGACCAAACAAGGGGATATCATTACGGAAAGGGCTGCATGGATTCCTTCTCTCGGAATTCACATTGATTTCTATGTAGATGGACTAGGGCTTTTGTTTGCCTTGCTCATTACAGGGATAGGTTCACTTGTCGTTCTGTATTCGGTTTTCTATTTATCGAAAGAGAAAGAAAAGCTGAACCAATTTTACGTCTTCCTTTTGCTTTTCATGGGAGCAATGCTGGGCGTCGTCCTTTCCGATAATCTAATTGTTCTTTATACATTTTGGGAATTCACGAGTTTATCATCATTTTTATTAATAGGATATTGGAATGAAAGGGAGCGTTCACGTTATGGAGCGCAGAAATCCCTGCTGATCACCGTGCTTGGAGGCTTAAGCCTGCTTGGAGGAGTCATTCTCCTTTCCATTATGGGGAACACATTCAGCATACGTGAATTGATAGCACAAAGTGGGGAACTTATGGACCACCAGCTCTTCACTCCTGCACTTTTACTTGTGCTACTTGGTGCGTTCACTAAATCCGCCCAGTTCCCGTTCCATATCTGGCTTCCTGACGCAATGGAAGCTCCGACACCTGTCAGCGCTTACCTTCATTCCGCGACAATGGTCAAGGCCGGAATTTATCTGGTTGCCCGCTTAAGTCCTGTTTTTGCAGAATCCGGATCGTGGTTCTGGCTCGTTTCGATTGCCGGATTGATTACCTTGTTCTGGGGCTCATTCTCTGCAATCAAGCAAACCGATTTAAAGGGGATTCTCGCTTTTTCCACCATCAGTCAGCTCGGATTGATCATGTCACTTTTGGGACTTGGTGCCGCAGCTCTCCACTATGATTCTTTAGGGGAGAATATATACTTGGCAGCCACGGTTGCAGCCGTATTCCACCTAATTAATCATGCGACATTTAAAGGCAGCCTTTTCATGGTTGCAGGCATCATTGATCATGAAACCGGTACACGTGATATCAGGAAGCTTGGCGGATTGATGCAGTTGATGCCGATTACTTTCACCGTCGCCGTCATAGGTGCTTTTTCAATGGCTGGCCTTCCGCCCTTCAATGGCTTTTTAAGTAAGGAAATGTTCTTGGCCAGCATGGTGAATGTATTGGAACTGAATATTTTCAATATGGAGACATGGGGCATACTGTTCCCTGTTGTAGCATGGGTTGCCAGTGTATTCACTTTTATTTACAGCATGATCGTTGTGCTCAAACCTTTTACAGGCAAACTTCAGTTACACCTATTGGACAAGAAGCCCCACGAGGCACCGATTGGGATGTTGATTTCCCCGGTCATCCTTGCTTCGTTGGTCATCATTTTCGGTATTTTTCCAAACTTGCTATCTTCATCGATCATTGAACCTGCGGTAGCTAGCATACAGCCAAGCTTGGCGGGTCCCGATTTCCATGTCCATATCGAATTCTGGCATGGATTCAAACCTGAATTTTGGATGACGGTCGGCATCATTGCATTTGGAATCATTTTATACAAAACGTTTCCGAAGTGGCAAAAGATCCATCAGTGGATGCCTGAACGTTTATCACTGAATGCTCTTTATGATAACGGGATAAGGGGGCTAGAACGGGCAGCATCCTCCGTTATGAAATTTTTAATGACAGGTTCGATTCGGACGTATTTGCTTTCCATATTCATTTTCTTCATTCTTTCATTGGGCTTTACACTCTATTGGAAGGATGCCTTTAAATTGGATACAGGAAATTTTGCCCCGATCGGCTTATATGAATTGGTATTAGCGGCAGTCATCGTGATTAGCTCGATCGCCATCTTGTTTGCAAGGTCCCGTTTAACTTCCATTATCATTCTAGGAGCGGTCGGTTATACGATTTCCCTATTTTTCGTATTGTTGCGGGCACCGGATTTAGCCCTGACTCAACTGGTCATCGAAACGATTTCGGTATCCCTGTTTTTACTTTGTTTCTTCCACCTTCCGTTATTGGCAAGCAGAAAGGAAGAACGGATGACATTCAGGTTGAATAATGCCCTGATATCCATTGGTGTAGGAGTCATTGTGACATTGATTGCCTTATCGGCACATAGCAATAAACTATTTGATTCCATATCAAGTTACTACCTTGAAAATGCTTATAAGGAAGCAGGCGGGAAAAACGTCGTAAATGTCATTCTCGTTGACTTCCGCGGACTAGATACGATGTTTGAAATCGGTGTCCTTTCCATTGCTGCGCTCGGAATATTCGCGATGATCAAATTGCGTTTGACAGGGGGGAGAGAGAAATCATGAAGCAAAATGACCTGATTCTCCAAACGGTTACGAAGGTCGCTGCCTTTGTTATCTTGCTTTTTGCGGTAGCCATCTTTTTAGGGGGGCATTATTCGCCAGGAGGCGGGTTTGTCGGAGGCTTAATGACCTCAGCTGCCATAGTCTTGCTGTTGCTCGCTTTCGACATTAAAACCGTCGCAGGCATCTTGCCGATTGACTATAAGCTAATGGTTGGTTCAGGCTTGCTCATATCAAGCCTGACCGTTGCCGGCGGGTTATTGTTCGGGGTGCCGCTCATGACACATGTATATCATTATATCGATTTGCCTCTTCTTGGGCATATCTCGCTTCATACCGCGGTACTGTTTGATTTGGGTGTTTATCTTGTGGTTGTTGGTGTAACGATGACCATTATTCAAACGATAGGGGAGAGTGAATAATGGAACTTTTAATGGCCATTGTCATTGGAATACTATTTATGTGTGCGACCTATTTAATGCTTTCAAAAAGCATTTTAAGAATCATAATCGGTACTGGGCTGCTCAGTCACGGCGCCCATCTTTTGATTTTGACGATGGGCGGTCTGAAAGGCGGTTCCGTTCCATTGCTAAGTGATAAAGCTACATCCTATGTCGATCCGCTTCCGCAAGCGCTTATTTTAACGGCGATCGTCATCAGTTTCGGTGTCACATCATTTCTGCTGGTTCTTGCTTATCGGACATACCAAGAACTCGGAACGGATGATATGGAAGAAATGAGAGGTACAGAAGCGAATGAATAATCTTACTTTCATACCTGTTTTATGGCCGCTTTTCACAGCCATCTTTCTCATTTTCTTTTCAAAAAAAATCAAGCTGCAAAGAGGGATATCTCTTTTTTCTTCTCTTATCGGAATCGTAATATCCCTTTATCTGGTGTTCTCGGTTCATGCTCATGGGATCTTGACTCTCGGTGTCGGCAGCTGGGATGCGCCATTCGGGATCGTGATCGTCGCAGACATGCTTTCTTCGCTGCTGGTCCTGACCACGAATATCATTGGATTTGCTATACTGATTTACTCGTTTTACTCCATAGGTGAAGAACGTGAGAGATACTATTATTACCCTATATTTCAATTTTTGCTGATTGGTGTTAACGGCGCCTTCCTTACGGGGGACTTTTTCAATCTATTCGTCTTCTTCGAAGTCATGCTGATGGCGTCTTACGTGCTGCTTGTACTGGGAGGGACGAAAATCCAACTGAGGGAATCATTGAAGTATATTATCGTCAATGTGCTTTCCTCTTCCTTTTTCGTCATCATGGTTGCGTACCTTTATTCAGTTCTAGGTACATTGAACATGGCGGACATCAGCCAAAGGATAGCGGAAGTAAACCAGCCTGGGATCATCTCGGTGATAGCAATTGGCTTCTTAATCGTATTCGGTTTGAAGGGAGCCATTTTCCCGCTATTCCAATGGCTCCCTGGGTCCTATTATGCTCCACCAATCCCGGTGATGGCACTATTCGGGGCATTGCTGACAAAGGTCGGGATATATTCCATTTTCAGGACCTATACAGTCATGTTTTACCATGACCAGGATTTCACCCATACTTTCCTTGCGATACTTGCAATCTTGACCATCATCATCGGTGTCATTGGTGCGATAGCCTATTGGGATGTTAAAAAAATCATCATTTACAATATCATCATCGCTGTCGGGGTGATCATGTTCGGCATCTCCGTCATGAATGAACAGGCCTTATCGGGCTCCATCCTATATATCATTCATGACATGCTGATCAAGGCTGCACTCTTCCTGCTGGTTGGCATCATGATCAAAATCAGCGGATCGGATGATTTACGGGATATGGGCGGCTTGATCAAGCGATACCCGGCCCTTGCATGGACTTTCTTCATAGCTGCCATATCATTGGCGGGAATACCGCCGTTCAGCGGTTTTGCCGGCAAACTCTTGATTCTTCAGGGAGCTGCAGAAAAAGGAGCCTACTTTGGAATGGCCGTTGTCTTGCTTTCTAGCTTGATGGTTCTATATTCCGTTATGAAAATATTCATGAATGGCTTCTGGGGAACCCCAAAAGCTGATTATGCCTTAACTAATAATACGGTGAATAAAATGCTGGTTCCTGCCGTCCTCCTTGTTATCATTTCCGTTTTATTCGGAGTAGGAACAGAATCGATTTACCCATTCATTACACAAGCTGCAGAAACATTAATGAATCCCGATATTTATATTAAAGCGGTTTTAAAGGAGTAGTGCCTGATGTCATTCCAAATTTTACTGAATGTGTTCCTTGCGTTTATCTGGATGTTTTTGAAAAATGAGTTTAACGGGAGCACTTTTATCATCGGATATGTATTGGGGCTCGGCATCATGTTCGTCTTCCGTCATTTTTTCAATGACCGTTTTTACCTGAACAGGGTGAATGCCGTCCTTCAATTACTGCTTATATTCGCAAGGGAACTCTTACTTTCCAACGTTAGCGTCCTTAAGGTCGTGCTTAAACCGAATATGGATATAAAACCTGGCATATTCGCATTCGAAACCGCGCTAACTAAGGATTGGGAAATTACGATACTATCGAATTTAATTACACTGACACCAGGAACACTTGTCGTTGAAGTATCGGAGGATAATCGGATTCTTTATATCCATGCGATGGATATTGCCGACAAAGAAGAAGCCGTGGACAGCATTAAAAATACATTTGAAAAGGCGATCATGGAGGTGAGCAAATAATGTTCGATCTTATACTTAAAATCGCGTTGCTCGGTGTTTCGCTTTCCATGATAGGATTCTTATACCGTTTAATCAAAGGGCCTTCTGTACCGGATCGGGTCGTCGCGCTCGATGCGATGGGAATAAATCTTATCGCAATCGTTGCGCTTGTATCCATTGTCATGGATACAAGCGCTTATCTGGAAGCCATTCTTCTGCTCGGAATCCTATCTTTCATCGGAACGGTCGCTTTCGCCAAATTCCTTGAGAAAGGGGAGATTATCGAAAATGACCGCAATCGTTGAAATACTATCAGCCTTATTCCTTTTAATGGGGGTCTTTCTCTTTTTAGTCTCGGCTTTCGGAGTCATCCGTCTGCCCGACGTCTATACAAGAAATCACGCTGCCTCAAAAAGCTCAACACTTGGAATCATGTTCATCCTGATTGGCACCTTGTTATATTTTTATTATAAACATAGCCTTTTCGATTTCCGGGTCGTGCTCGCGATTATCTTTATCTTCATGACCAGCCCTGTTGCCGGGCATTTAATCAATCGCTCTGCATACCATTCAGGCGTTAAAATGTGGGATCGAAGTGTCCAGGATGATTTAAAGAAGATCCGGTGATTCCTGCCATTGCAAAAGAGCTGCTCCGATTAGGAGCAGCTCTTTTCATGTATCAATCCTTTAAAAATACTTGGTCCCCTAAACTGATTTCACCCGTACGAATGACCGAGGCATATACGCCAAAATGATTGTTCCTTTCCTTGACGACAGTTTTCAAGAGTGATGGATCTCTTTGGGAATCGCTTGGATTGACTGTTATGATCATACAACGCTCACAATGCCTTTTTATCTCCAATTCTACATCATTTCCAATCAGAATCCTTTTTCCGAACCATTGCTCTTCTAAAAAGGGCGTTTTGTCCACTAAAGATAGCACCAAATTTTGCCTGAATCTCCTGCCATCCACTTCGTTTCCCCAGAGCTTTGTCAATTCGCCAATCGAGGCATCACTGACAAGCAGGATGTTTTCTTCCTCAATCGCACCAAACGGGATATGTGCAGGCGGATAAACAACGGATGTTACCTCCTGTTTCAACAACCGTTCCATTTCCTCCTGAAAGGCTTCCTCTCCCCAAGCCAGCACATTTCCTGAAGGGGTCTTCACTTTAATTTCCGGATATTGTTCAAGGGTTTCCTCACCAGAAAAAACAGCTTGATAACGGACCATTTCAGGAACTTGGGTTATCGTTAAAAACTTCCCATTCTTGTCTTTAAAGGCATGACTGCGATCTCCATATAGCCCATAGTCCATCACCTTCGTTTTCTGCACCTGCTCACCAGTGAATGATTTTACAGGATGGCGGGTGATTTCTTGTATATGACCAACCAGCATAAAAAAACTCCTTTTCAATCAATAGTCTTTATATTTAAATCGTACACTGTAAAATAAAAATAGTGAACGGCTGTAAAATCATTACGTTACATGAAAGCGATAGTTCCCTGATTCACTTTGGTAAGTCGATAACGGCCAATGTACAGCGTGAAATGCAGATAAGACGATCCTCTTCATCACGGATTTTCACGTCCCATACCATCGTCGTCTTCCCGCGATGGATTATGTTCCCTTCTGCGGTAACAAAACCAGAACGGACGCTCCTTACATGATTGGCATTGATTTCAAGGCCGACGACAGCTTGTTTTGTCCTATCTACAAGCTGGATTCCGCCAAAACTCGCAACAGATTCGGCAAGGGCAACGGACGCCCCCCCATGCAATAATCCAAACGGCTGCCTCGTTCGTTCATCCACCGGCATCGTCGCAATGACTTTCCCATCACCGATTTCCTTCATTTCTATCCCAAGCGTGCCTATCAAAGAACTTTCAATATTTCTCTCCATCCCAATACCCCCAACTCTTATGTTTTTTCTTGCCATGTACATCAAAAAAATGAATCAATATTCATATCAGTATACAAAAAAAGGATGACCCAAGTCTATCAAGTCATCCGGCAATAATATGAATTGTATTATTTGGAGAGTATTTCGTTTAATTCAAACCAGCTTGTCAGTCTTGGAATATCCAAATCCCTGTTATAGGAGTTATCCATTGCATACACTTTCGTTGGAATATCCAATAAAGTTTCCAGCACTGCCGGTTTATCATCAAAATAATAATCCAATTCCAATTTGCGAATCGTATCAATTTTTTCATGATCCTTCATGCCGCAGTAAAATTGGTCATCCTTAACGGGAAAGCCGTTTTCAATCAACCATTTTTTCGTCCGTTCACCATGCTCCGATTTTCTAGCAGTGATGTAGTAAATCTCATGGCCATCGCGTTCAAGCTCCTGCAGCGTTTCCACTGCTCCCTCGAAGGCTGGACAGGATGAATAATACACTTCCTCGGCAAGGCTGTTCCACATCTTGCCCCCAGCCTCTTTATCAAGTCCGAAAGCTTCATGGATCTCTAACGTCTTTAAAGCTCTGAATTCCGTTAACTCTATGTTCTTATTAAGCTTTTCATTATAAAGATGGAACGCGAACTCCCTCAAATTAATAAGGGTATCGTCAATATCAAAACCGAATTTCATATCCTTCACTCCTATTCAAACATTAGCGGCAAACTGTGCTGCGAAGAAAGTTTCCTTGTCCACCTGTATGGCCTGTAATCTTTCAATTTCGGCTTTTCTTTCCGGTTCAGCGATTTTAAGTCCAAGGAAGCCAGTATCCTCCCACATGATGCATCCTTTAATAAGATCGGCTAATATATCGGCATCTTTCAGGGCACAATTGAGTCCATATGCGCCTGTAGGAGTCATCGTATGGGCTGCATCACCTAATAAAGCAACGCCATCCTTTGACCACGTTTCACAATAGCTGCTGTAAACATCCAATAAAATGAAGTCATGCCAAGAGCGGATATTTTCACACACAACCTTTTTTAGTTCAGGAAAGGCGAAAAGTAAATCTTCAATGAATGGCTCAAAGGGCTGTTTTCGCAAATGGGGAAATGAACCATGTTCTATATTCCATCCAATTTGGATGAAACCTCCAGCCTGAGTGAAAAGGGCAACCTGGGAGTCATTGACCAATGCCATCTTGATCGAAGGCTTCCACCCCTCTGGAGCGGGAATTTTTGCCCACAGTAAATCATAGCCATGATTTTTAATCACTACTGGTATCCCCGCTTTTTTTCGAACCATGGAAAATCTACCGTCCGCTCCGATTATCAATGAACTCTGCACTTCCAGGTCATTTCCATCCTTTCGGGCCTTAACACCCGAAAACCGGCCCATTTCATTCTGAATCAAGCCCGTAACCCTCGTATTCATCATCAATTGAAAAGAGTCCAGCTTTTCAGCTTCATTCAATATTGCTGTAAGGAGATGATTCTGAGGGACATGTATCCCAACATGATCTACCGGCAATTCAGGGAAAATCCTTTTAAATATTTGGCCGTCATGCCAATATTCAATTTGTTCCATCCTAAGCAAGCCTAGTCTTTCCACACTCTCGAATAAACCGTGCTTTTTCAGAATGCCCTCTCCTTCTTCGTTCAAGAATTCGCCCCTGAACTCCCGTGCAACTTCAGAATGCCTCTCAAGCAGGACGACTGAAATGCCCTGTTTGGCCAATAGATAGGCTAGCAGCGCTCCTCCAGGTCCCGATCCGACTATGCATACATCTGATTTAACCTTCATGCCTATCACCTGTTGTCTATTTTAATTTAGGATAAGCAGTGATGCGTATGTCCTCTCCAAACGTTTCCACGCCAGAGAAGGAAACATCCATCGCTTCATCCATCGTATCAACATTCATTCCACTATACGGTGTTAGTGAGTTTCGTCCGCCCAATAGTTTAGGAGCTATATAAATCAAGTATTTATTGATAAGCCCTGCCCTTAGGAAAGAGGCATTCACTTCGCTTCCACCTTCCAGCAAGACATCCGTAATCCCCTTTTTATACAGCTCTTCCATCAAGGTCCTTAAATTCAGGCCCGAATCGTTTTTGGGGACGAAAATGAATTCAATCCCTTTTTCACGTAGAGCTGCCATTTTATCCGCAGCTGCATGTTCCTGCGTTACGATCATGGTTCTCGCATCTGATACCTGGAGAACGTTGGCTTCCATTGGAACACGTAATTCACTGTCTAAAATGATTCGGATCGGATTTTTTCCTCTGCCCTCCGGAAGTCTGGTCGTAAGTGATGGATCATCAGCCAAAACAGTCCCGATTCCAACGAGAATGGCATCCACCTCATCTCGGAGCAAATGAACGGAATGACGGGATTCTTCTCCTGTTATCCATTTTGAATGGCCTTTGTGGGTTGCAAGTTTTCCATCGAGTGTCATCGCATACTTCGAAATGACAAATGGACGGCTCGTCAGCATATTGTGAATAAAACGCTCATTCAGTCTTTGAGCTTCCTTTTCCAGGACGCCAACTTCCACTTCAATGCCTGCATCCTTTAAGATCGATATACCCCTGCCCGCAACTTCCGGATTCGGATCTTGCGTAGCCACCACAACTCGCCGGACACCTGATTCTTTCACTAAATTTGCACAAGGAGGGGTTTTTCCAAAATGGGAACACGGCTCAAGAGTTACGTATAGCGTTGCCCCTTCTGCATACTCACCCGCCATTTTGAAAGCATGTACCTCTGCATGCGGTTCACCCGCTTTACGATGGATTCCTGTCCCGGCTATCACACCGTCTTTAACTATGACTGCACCGACAACTGGATTTGGATTCGTCTTTCCTTTAGCACTTGCCGCCAAATCCAGTGCCAGCTTCATGTAATATTGATCATCATTCATACGGTTAGCTCTCCTTATACAATCATAGTTGGCTTCTTGTGGGGTATGTGTCCAGACTTCTTAACCTTTGTATCCAGATAGAAACTATTATCTTCCGTCAAACCGCCCCAAAGCGGAATATGGTCCTTTGCTGCAAGTCCATGCTTCATAAGGGCGTCCAACTTTTTGGGGTTATTCGTAATTAAAGTGACCGGATCCTCACGCAGTTCCTTCAACACTCGAATGGCTCCCTCGTAAGACCGCGTATCGTCTTCGAATCCTAAAGCCTGATTCGCCTCGACCGTGTCATAACCTTCCTGCTGAAGCAAATATGCAAGAGATTTGGAAAATAGGCCGATCCCTCTTCCTTCATGGTCAGCAAGGTAAAAAATGGCCCCGCACCCATGCTCGGCTATCATCTTCATCGATTGGTGGAGCTGGTAGCCGCAATCACAGCGTTTACTGCCAAAGATATCACCTGTATGGCAGATGCTATGCATCCGGACCAGTGCATCATCCGACTTTTTAAAATCCCCATACACCAATACGGAGGATTGCTGGCCAAAAGCAAGGTTGGCTTCCGAAAGCGAATCAAGCACCGCTTCCTTGTCATTATCCACGCCATCGAGCTGAAGCCATGTATACCATTGAAAAACCGTTGAGAATTCTCCTTGTTCAATAGGCAGGTTCACAGGCCCCACTAGGCATATATCAGCCTTTCCCGGAGTTTTAAGGATATTGATTTTATCTATTAAAAGGTCTTTTGTTTGCTGGGTTATTTTCATGTTAACATCACCTATTTTATAATTTTATAGTGTGCCTTCTGCTTACTTTAGGTAAGTAAGTATATTACTATACACTATACCTGTCAATGAAGCAGTTTACAAATAATAGTGTGTCTTTCTTCATAAATTCAAGAAGATTTTTTTCGGAAAAGGGTGATCCATAATCTAATCATAACGGCTGGCCTTTATACATAGTTTAACGTATAAAGAAAACGTGTCTATAGACAGACTTAAGGAAAGGAATGAAACCTTTTGGAGGATTTCCCTTATTTTTTATATGACCCTGACCTATTTCCGCTTCCCGTCGGGTCAGTGAACATGAATCGGGAACTGGAAGGAACATTGCGTCCATACTCGGCAACCAATCCAGATCTGTTAGTTAAATCGGCAAAGTCATCGCAAGCTTTATTGGTTGATGTAAAAAAAGTCATCGATACATTAGCCACATCCAAGCCTTTCTCAAACAGGTTGATGACTGCCGCCCAAGCATCGAATCAGAGTTTAGTTGCTGATATGATTCGAAAGATAGGGATTAAAAACGAACCCGATATCAAGTATAACCCTGATGGGATCCGTTTTGATTTCTATCCCAAAACAGGGGCTGAAAATTGTCATATCATCATCAGCTTGAAATGGAGGGACATATAACGTCCAACATCTTTTTTGTAAAAAAAACGAAGCCTATTTTCGGCTTCGGATCTTTTTTGGTTCATCTTGTTTTCGATTCAAAGGTTTCAACAAATAGTGCAAGCGTTCGTGCCATCACACCTGTCGCTCCCGGCGTGCACAATTCGGAGCTGCTCGAGGTTGTGGATGTTCCGGCAATATCCAGATGGACCCACGGAGTGTCTTCGGCAAATTCGCCTATGAAGGCTCCACCCATGATGGCATGTCCTGCCCCGCCAGGTGAATTATTTAAATCCGCTATTTTACTATTGCGTACCCTCTCTTTGTCCTTTTCTGTAATAGGCAATCTCCACATAGGCTCCCCGGCCTCCTCTGAGGCTTTAACCACTTGTTCATAGAAATCCGCGTCATTGGTCATTGCACCCGTCATATCCATGCCCAAGGCCGTTATAACACCACCCGTTAAAGTAGCAACGTCAATAAGATAGTCGGCACCATGATGTTTAGCGTAAGTTATGGCATCCGCCAAAACGAGCCGGCCTTCCGCATCCGTATTCAATATCTCTATCGTCTTGCCGCTCATGGCAGTGATCACATCATCCGGCTTGAGTGCCTCACCGCTGATCATGTTATCAGTGGATGGAATGACAGCCACGACATTTTGATCCGGTCCTAATTCGCCGATAATTTCCATAGCACCTAAAACAGCTGCGGCACCGCCCATATCGGTCTTCATTCCAACGATTCCGGCCTTCGTTTTCAATGAGTATCCACCGGTATCGAATGTGATGCCTTTACCAACCAACCCGATAACATCTTTCCATTCATCTTTACCTTGGTACTTCAGGACGATCATTTTCGGAGGTTCGGCGGAACCTTGATTGACAGCAAGGAGGGCTCCCATTCCCAATTTGAGCATATCTTCCTTCTCCAGGATCTCCACTTCAAAGCCATAACGTTCGCCCAAAGCAGATGAATAATCCGCCATATCCGTGGAAGTCAACAAATTGCCTGGTGTGTTAACCAATGTTCTTGCAGAGTTCGTCGCCCTTCCGAAGACCTTCCCTACATGAAGTGCGGCCCCGACCTCTTCTTTATCCGATTCACTGTAAACCGTAATCGATTCAATGCTTTTTTCGACCTGGTTCGATTTTTGCTTGTATCCATCAAATTTATACGAAGCGAGTTCAAAAGCCTCGGAACAAGCATGCGCTGCGTCCAATGCATCCAGGTTTTCGGTCGTGAATGTATCCAAAGCAATCGATAGCGTCGTAAGCTTGGATTCTTTAATCGTTTTACGCGCTTTCCCCAACGCTTCGCGCAGCGTTTCAAAGGATAGCTCCTTTTCCTTGCCCAACCCTACAAAAATCAATCTCTTTATGCCTAATTTACCTAATGTATGTATTTTAACTACTGATTTTTTCTTGGAAGGGATTTCTCCCGCTTTTACTAACTCGGTTAGCTGACCATCTAATCGTTCATCTGCTTCTTTCCCTATGCCTGAGAATTTTACGGGTCTGTCAAATACGCCTAGAATCAGGCATTCGTCAATCAAATCTATATTCAAGGAATCTTTTACTGTGAACATTCTGCTACCTCCTCCATTCGATTACCTTCATTATAACGAAATCTTTCAAAATTTTCGAATAAGGCCCATGGAAATAATAATAACAAGGGATATTGTTTAGAATGTGTGACTTTAGAGTAATAGTATAAGGAAGACCATATTTAATACTAATAACCAGCAGGGAATCGGCAGGACTGAATGGAACTAATAATAAGGGCCTTGTACCGAGCAGGATTCCTTATTTACCTATATATGGATTTCATCGTTACTTATAACTAGAAAGAAGGCTGATACTCTTGGAATTATTTCTCAACTTCCCTTTAATCGCAGCATTGATTGCCATTTTCTTTGCTCAATTCATTAAAGTACCCATCCACTTCATAGCTTTTCGCAAAGTTAACTGGTCACTTCTTAACTCAACAGGCGGTATGCCAAGCTCCCACTCTGCGGCCGTGTCAGCTTTAACCGTAGCAGTAGGGATTGAAACCGGAATGGATTCCCCTGTATTTGCCGTTGCCGCGATCTTTGCCGTCATCACGATGTTCGATGCGACAGGAGTAAGACGGCAGGCAGGAGAACAGGCAGCCGTCTTGAACCAGCTCGTCACGGACTTCAATACACTTGTCGAGCAAGCAAAGAACTGGCAGAAAAAAGCGGATAAACAGAAACAGCAACAATTAAAGGAACTGTTGGGCCATAAGCCAATCGAGGTATTTTTCGGAGCCTTGACCGGAGTATTCATTGCACTGGCACTTCACTTTTTCATCTTTCAAGGGTAGGTGGTCAAGTTTTGAAAATAATCTCTCTTTGCCCAAGCAATACGGAACTCTGCACATATCTAGGGATAGAAGATCAGCTGATCGCTATCGATGACTATTCTGATTGGCCCGAAACCATACAGCACCTTCCTAAAGTGGGACCGGATTTATCGATTGATATCGATCATGTAAAATCACTGAAACCCGATTTGGTGCTGGCTTCCCTCAGTGTACCGGGTATGGAAAAAAATATTGAAGGATTAAAAGAACGGAACCTCCCTCACATTATCTTCAATCCGCAATCACTTGAAGATATCGCAAAGGATTTGCTGACCTTGGGCAGGGCCATGGATCTTAATGATAAAGCAGAGGAGCAGGCAGCAAAATTCCGGGATACCATCCTTCAATATAAAAACGTCGCCGCCAAAATCGAAACAAAGCCGTCCCTATATTGGGAATGGTGGCCAAATCCCTTATTCAGCCCTGGGGGAGTTAACTGGTTATCCGAGATCAGCCTTCTTGCGGGAGGATATAACCTTTTCGAAGATGTGGACATGGCAAGCATTCAAGTCACGTCCGAAGAGGTTCAGAAAAAGGATCCAGACCATATTTGCTTAGCTTGGGTCGGTGTCCCTTTACGAAAAGTCAACCCGGCGCTTGTCAAGAAACGGAAAGGGTGGACCGATATGAAGGCAGTCCGGGCTAACAATATTCACATTATGGAAGAACCCTTATTCTGCCGGCCTTCCCCCCGTTTACTGGATGGGCTGTCAAAATTGGCAAAGACTCTGCATCCTGAAGAGTACAAAGGCATGTCTTAAGGGCGTTTAAAATGAACAAAAAAGCTGCCCCAATTGAGGCAGCCTTTTTACTTTCGCTTTCACCGATTTGGCTTTTAATAGATTTTTTCCATCATTTCATTAAAAAGCAAAGGAAGATACATTCTCGTTCAATGTTTTTCCGGCGATTTTAGGCTTGAATACTTGCCTGATCTTGGTTTCATTCAACTTGTTTAGCTGTTCTTCAGATAATTCGCCGTTCCCTTTCTGCACAACATATACTTCAAGGGTTTTCTTTCCCCACTTTTCGTACACATCTTGTACGGTGTCATAGTATAGATCCAGATGGTTTCCTTTGATCGCACCGCCCTTGTCCGCTACAACCCCATATCCATAGCCCGGAATCCAAAGGATGGTTCCGAGAGGGAATACGGCAAGATCGGCGGCAATGGTGGAAAACAAATCCCGTTTCACCTTCACCCCTGAATAAGTGATTCCATAGGATGGGCTTTCCGGATACTTTCCGGTTGATTCATACCCTGCTGTATAGCCTGTAGCCAAAACTTCATGCTTCGGATATTTCAAGAGCTCCATTGCCTCCAATATCGTCGTGGGACCATTGCTCATGGATGCGGATGCCATTAGCGTTGCCACTTGACCTCCACTATGGATCGCTTTATATTCGAGACCAAGCATTCGATGTTGTCTCATTGCCTCTTCAAAAGGATGATCTTCAGGCGCAGCCCCAAAAACATGATTTAAGGTTGAGTCGATGGCCAAGATAAATAATATGATAATAGCAACCCTCAAAAATAATGCCTTTACAATCTTCATATGTATTAATTCCACTCCTCTCACAAGGATATTTGTTCCCTTTCCAGAGTGAAAGTATTCATAAAATATGAAAAGATCCAATTTTCCCTTACAAAAAAAGGACCGTCCATAAATGACGGCCCTTCCCATTATCAAAACATTTGATATCCTTTATTCCTTAGAATCCTGATGACCACACCAGCTAAAACCGCACCAAGCAGCCCGCTTGATAAAATAATGATGTCTGCTGAATGCAAGGATGTAAGGTTCGTTCCAAGATGTGAAAAAGATATTCCCGGGTTTCTAAAATATTCTATTAGCTTCGTTTCATTGACAATGATGATGAAGACGATTGGAAATAAAATGACCATGATCCACGAAGAACGGAAGAGCATATTCAGCAAAAAGCCAATTCCGAAAAACAATATAAAAAATAAGAGTATTGAGATAATTAAAACAGGCAATGGCATGTTATTCTTGACCCTCCTTAAAAGCGACACCTTTAGTTTACTGAAAAAATAATTGCTACGTCAACGACTTAATGCCAAATAATACCGAAGAAAAGATAATTACCCAAATCACATGAATAATTTATATGATGTATAGCCAAAATGGTCTCCCGGGTTCAACCCATCAAGCATCGTCTGCATTCTTTCCTTTTTAAAAGCTAAAAGCTGTTCCAATAATAACGATTGCTTCCCCTCTTGTATGAGTAAATCAGGGTCATAAAATTTAGCCTCATATAACTCATCCAATTGAGCGGTGACTTCAAAACTGATCGGTTTAAGTAAAAATACTAACATATTATCACTTATTTCCCCTTTGATGACTCCGCTTCTCACTCCAACAATTCCTTCGATTTCTGTATGAATGCCCGTCTCCTCCAACACTTCCCTTACGACAGCTTCATCAACGGTTTCATCATTTTTGACAAAACCTGCCGGAAGCGACCACTGCCCTTTCAATCCGCCATACCTTTTGTTCACGACCAGCCACTCGCCTTTATCAGATATCACAAGACCGGACACTGCCAACCAAACATTTTTGCATCGTTCCACCAAAACACACTTCCCCTTCATTCATTATAAGTAGTGTAAATTCCAAATCGCTAGTGAACATACGATGATGTACCACATATAAAAGGTGCCCATGGCACGCTCATCGATTGATGCCATTGAAAAGGCCATTCAGGGACAATCCCCAAATGGCCATCATTATATATCGCAAAAAATCAAAGGACGTTGAATTTACCTTTCTTAGCAACCAAGGAAGCTCCGCCAATCATTAGCAATGCCCTGTTATCAACCATTTTCTTCATGAATGATGCAGTCTTGCCTGTAACTTTCTTGCCGAATACAACTCCAATCGCATTATCATGACCAAGTGAACATACCGTTCCTTTGTTTTCGAAAGTGAACGTTTCAAGGTCACTTTCATTACGAACCAATTTAGTCAGATTCTTCGCAATGACCTCACCTTGTTGCATGGCGATTTGTGCAGTAGGCGGATATGGACGATTAATTTCTTCGTTGATGATCAAAGCGCAATCCCCTACGATGAAAATATCATCATGACCCGGTGCACGCATGTCAAGGTTCACTTTAATACGTCCGCGCATTGCTTCAAAACCTGATGCTTCAATCACTGAGTTACCACGCACGCCAGCTGCCCATACAACAGTCCCCGCTTTGATTTCTTCCACTTCATCTTCGCCTCTAGCGACGATGATTCCTTCAGGAGTTGCCCCCTTGATCGGTGTACCGATTTTGAATTCCACACCTTTTTTCTCAAGGTAGGAAACTGCATAATCCACTAATTCCGGATCGAAGCCAGGGAGGACGGCTGGTGCTGCCTCCACACAATACATACGAACCTTTTGGAAATCGATGTCGTATTCTTTACAAAGTTCAGGAACACGGTTAGCTAATTCGCCAAGGAATTCGATACCCGTAAATCCTGCTCCGCCAACAACGATCGTCAAGCGGTCTTCATTTTTCTCGACCTCAGAACTGTACGTAGCAAATTGCAATTGGATATGATCACGGATTTCACGTGCAGTGTTCACGTTAGAGATAGAGAAAGCATATTCTTTTAGCCCTTGGATCCCGAATGTTTCCGATTCAGGTCCAAGTCCAATCACTAGGTAATCATAAGAAATTTCGCTTTTTTCAAGGATGACTTTTTTGTCTTCTGTTTTCACTTTTAAAACAGAATCTTGGATGAATTTAACTTTGCTGCCGTTAATGACACTTTTGATTGGATAGCGCACACGATCATGATGAAGCGTACCAGCAGATGCTTCATGCAGCCATGTTGTTTCATAGTGGTAATCATTTTTGTTAACTAATACGATTTCTGCTTCATTTTGACCTAATGCCTTCTGTAAGCGAGTAACAGTCATCAGTCCACCATAACCTGCTCCTAAAACAACGATAGTTGGCTTTTTCAAAAGTATTCGTCCACCTTTACGATATTTTCTTGTGATGCTTTCCATAACTAAAATCTATTGTCTATCTTATTAATTTCCATTATAAAAAGCACTCTTATACATTTGTGACGTATTTCACGTAATACTTCGTAATTGTCATAAAAAATTCACTAAATGATGTATAAGTAAATATTAGTCTTTTTCCATACCTTTTTCAAGTAACAAACCGAACTTTTTCTCGTGAAAAATAAAGCTGAAAAACGATGCTTTTCACCCGGTGACGGACCATATTCATACTATATGTTCAACCTTGGTAAAGAGTATTTTTATCCACTTATGAAAGGGGGTGACCAGTCTTCATAATGCAACCGTTCAGTTATATTCAAAACTTTCTAACTTTTCTAATCTTACTCCCTTTTTTAAAAGATTATCTATGTTAAAATAAGAGAATAAATTTCAGCAAACCTAGTATATCGGAGGGATAAAGTTGGAAGTTAACGAAAAAGTTTATGACATCACCATCATTGGCGGCGGCCCAGTTGGATTATTTACTGCATTTTATGGCGGCATGAGACAGGCATCCGTAAAAATCATCGAGAGCCTACCACAATTAGGCGGACAATTGTCGGCCCTTTATCCTGAGAAATATATCTATGATATCGCAGGTTTCCCCAAAGTGCGTGCTCAGGAGCTAGTGAATAATTTGAAAGAACAAATGGCAAAGTTTGAACAAGAGGTTGTCTTGGAGCAAGCCGTTCAAGAAGTGGAGAAGCAAGCAGATGGAGTTTTCAAGTTAACGACGGATAAAGAAATCCATTATTCCAAAACCATCATCATCACAGCTGGAAATGGGGCTTTCCAACCCCGCCGCATCGAAATTGATGATGCAAAAAAATATGAAAGCAGCAACCTTCACTATTTCATCGATGATCTCAATCATTTTGCTGGCAAAAAAGTGGTGATCTTCGGAGGTGGGGATTCAGCAGTGGACTGGGCACTTATGCTGGAGCCGATCGCCGAGAAAGTGAGCATCATTCACAGAAGAGATAAATTCCGTGCCCACGAACATAGTGTAGAAAACCTTAAAAATTCAAAAGTTGAAATAAAGACTCCTTACATACCTTCAGAGTTGATTGGTACAGACCGCCGGATCCATACAGTTGTCATCAAGGATACAAATGGTGAAGATACAGAAACGATGGAGGTAGATGCAGTCATCGTCAACTACGGCTTCGTTTCTTCTCTTGGTCCTATTAAGGAATGGGGACTTGATATCCAGAAGAACAGTATTTTGGTGAATTCAAGAATGGAAACGAATATTCCAGGAATTTATGCAGCCGGTGATATAGCAACATATGATGGCAAAGTCAAATTAATCGCAAGTGGTTTTGGTGAGGCACCCACTGCTGTCAATCATGCCAAGCAATATATTGACCCAAAAGCAAAAGTCCAGCCCATGCACAGTTCTTCAATGTTTTAACAATATTACGAAAAAGAACCGGCTTTCATTAAGCCGGTTTTTTTGTCCCCAATTCCAAGATTGTGGATAACTATTTCCCATTAGTTATCCACAGTGCTAACCATGTTATTCGATGGAAAGGAGAATATACTTTAATTGAAGGAGCAAACGGAACGACCGGAAAACAGATAATTGGGGAACTCATCAAAAAATCCACAAATGAATGGATATGGAATGATCCGGAAAGGAACAGGCTCGAACGATAAAAGAACTCGGCGGGCATCCAATCCTTGCAGATTTAGAGGGAAATGTGGATAAAGAGTGGATAACATCGAAGCCATCATTTTTCAGCAGGATCTGGACCACTTTTTCGTCCTTCATGACACTTTTTTTGACCGTCCACGAATTTATTCGACCTTCTCCAGAGCATTTATTTTGCGGTCCACGCAATAATCCGCTCCCCTTCCGCCTACTTTCTGCCTTGCCTCCTCGACACAAGCGCCTTTGGTGTCTCGCTAGCCAGTTATTCGGCAGAGTGTCGTAAATTTCTTTAAATGGTTCGGGAACATTCCGAACTCCTTTTTGTCTACAAACTGAAGGGGGGCACTTGTTAAAGTGCCCCCCCTTTTTTCCAAATGAACAGAGTTTGTTAGCAATTCTCCGGTGTACCGGCGTTTTTTGCCGTTTTGAAGGAAGACCCGCAACCGCATGAAGCGATAGCATTTGGGTTTTCAATCGTAAAGCCTCCACCCATCATCGTTTGTTTATAATCAATTACCGTTCCATTCAATATATCTGCATCCCCGTTATCAACAAGGATCTTAATTTCAAACTGTTCCAGCTGGCTATCTTTCTCTCCGGGCTCATTTTCAAAACCCATTCCATAGGATAATCCACTGCAGCCCCCGCCTTTGACGGCCACTCTTAAAAAGGAACCCTCTTCACCATTTTGTTTCATCATTTCTTTTATCTGAAAAGCGGCAGCTTCCGTTATTTGAACAACTTCACTCACAATAAATCCCTCCTTCTTCTTATAAGTGAGATAGAACTATTTCTCTTTATAGTATATACCAAAGAATTTCCCACGCTCAATTTTCCGGCTTGAAAAAATTCATATTCCCGCACCTATTTTACCAACATTATTTTAAAAATGGTTTATAATAAGAATTATAGGTATATCGAACTGAATACTTTGACCTAATCAAAAAAAGGAAGGGAGGTAATTTCCATCGAAGATATCCAGCCTCTATATGACAAAAACATGGAATGCCTTCTATGCAAACAAAAATCAACCACAAAAAGGGTACGATCGCATTTTGTAAAAGTAGCTAAATATGATACGGACTTTTGCCCCATTTATGCTGATTCAGCCATTAAAGCCCTTTACTATAATATTTTTGTTTGCCCTCACTGCGGCTTTTCCTATTCCGATGATTTCTCCCGGCAATTCCCTCCAGCCACAAGGGAAATCATTATGGAAAAGGTAAGCTCCCAATGGGTTCCCCATCATTTCAGCAATGAGAGATCCATTAAAGACGCTATCAATACATACAAGCTGGCAAGTTATTGCGGGGCTTTAAAAAAGGAAAAACATATTATCCTGGCCGGAATCCATTTACGGATTGCCTGGCTATATAGGATCAATCGGTCCAAGGAACAAGAGGAAAGATTTTTGAGATTCGCACTTAAGGAATATGAAGCATCCTATTCAACGGGAGACTTCAGCGGTACCCAGGTATCTGAAGCCAGAATCCTATATCTCGCTGGCGACATCTCCAAGAGAATAGGGAATGAAAAAGCAGCAATCAAGTACTTTTCGTTAGTATTCGAAAGACAAAAAAATGCCCGGGAAACCTCCATCATCCAGATGGCCAGGGACCGCTTTCAGGAAATTAAGCAAGAACAGGGCAACACCCCACCCGTTGCTGGAGCTATGAATGGATAAAGCAATGAAAAGGCTGTCCCAGGCAGGGACAGCCTTTTTACGTCCTTGATGATTAAAACATGTCAAATTCATCAATGAACTTATATATTTTATCTACCAATTCATCCGTTGTGTCACCGGAAACCACTTCACCGTTTACAAGCGCATATAAGTTACTGGAGCATTTGCCGCAATATCCCAAACAACCATATTCTATGATATCTAAATTCGGATCCCGCTCCAATCTTTCCAGAGCCTCTTGAGCACCGCTGGCCAGATTGCTTACACAAAATTCAATAATCGGGTACATTGTTTCACCTCACAGTTACTAACAAACCATCTTATTACTTTTCCCAGTTACAGTCAATATTTACGCATATAAAATAAGCCGATTTTAAGATACAGGTTGTGATTTCCTTTTATATTCGTTATACTTTTGTCGGGGTACGTAAAAAAAGAAAATTATTTAATTTTTTTATTCTTACTACTATCGGGGTATATATATTTAAATAACTTTAAAAGGTTCATTTGGGGAAATACTATAATGGGATAGTTGTTTTTCACAAGTGAAGCATTTATCAAATTTTTAAGAGATCAAATAAAGGGGAAAATAATATGAAGAATTTAGTCATACTTGGTGGTGGGTATGGTGGTATGCGCATGTTGCAAAGATTGCTGCCTAATCAGCTTCCTGAAAATGTGAGCATCACGCTTATCGACCGGAATCCTTATCACTGCTTAAAAACGGAATATTATGCTTTAGCAGCAGGTACCATTCCTGATCAGCACATCCGTGTTGCATTTCCTGAACATCCTCGCTTGAAGAACGTATACGGAGAAGTACTTTCCATCGATATGGAAAATAAACAAGTCATTATAGAAAATCAAGACCCTGTCGTTTATGATGATTTAGTCATCGGCCTTGGCTGTGAAGATAAATACCACAATATTCCTGGAGCAGACACACACACCTATAGTATCCAAACAATCGATAAATCACGCCGCACATATTCAGCTTTGAATAATTTAGGGGCTGGTGCAACCGTTTCTATCATAGGTGGCGGACTTAGCGGTGTTGAGCTTGCAAGTGAATTGATTGAAAGCCGTTCAGATTTAAACGTTAAGTTATTTGACCGTGGACCGCATATTCTATCTGCTTTCCCAGAAAGATTAAGCACATTTGTCGAGTCTTGGTTCGATAAACATACAATCGATATCATCCATCATTCAAATATAACCAAAGTTGAGCCGAACCTTCTTTATAATGGCGACGAAGCCATTCAGAGTGACGTCATCGTTTGGACAGCTGGAATTCAGCCAAGTAAAATCATCCGCGATATGGATATTGAAAAAGACCGTCAAGGAAGAGCGGTTCTGACTCCTCAGCATTTCCTTCCTAATAATGACAGCATCTTTGTGGTCGGTGACTGTGCAAGCCTGCCTCATGCACCTAGTGCTCAATTAGCGGAGTCCCAAGCTGAGCAAATCGTCCAAGTCCTTGTGAAAAAATGGGCAAATGAACCACTTCCAGAAAGCTTCCCTACCATGAAATTAAAAGGGACATTAGGTTCTCTTGGGAAGAAACAAGGTTTTGGTCTTGTTGCAAACCGCCCTATCACTGGAAGAGTGGCACGATTAATGAAATCAGGCATTCTCTGGATGTATAAATACCATAACGGTTAATTCCAAACCTTCTTATGCGATTACATTTCATAAATGACCCATGGAGCTGCGTGCAGCTCATTCATGGGTCATTTTTTTGTTTCTTACATTATATATCACACTTGTATTACATATCCATATCTTTCCATAGTTTCCACCACTTTTTTTAGCCGCACATTTCCTTCTTCAATGATTTCATCTTCAATGAGGACCAGTGGATAAAATAAATCTTCTTCGATCATCTTCATGGCAAAGCTCTTTTGCTTCACCTTTTCTGGAGGATTATATATATCTATATAGGTTATTTTGAATTTCTGCTCAGGAAACTTTCTCGTTAAAGCAGCCTCAAGCCACTCACAAGTATCTTTAGAAGAGGGGAGATTTACACAGCTCGCGCAAATTTGCTCCGCTCCATACACTTCTATCTCAATTTCTTTCATTACCATACTCTTCCTCCACCATTTTAGTATTTTTACTTCATTTTGAATACTTTTTAGAAACATTCACCTGTTTCCATCTTACCAGAATAATATAGATTATATTTCCGCAAAGTTTACAGTTGGATTTTTTACTACCTTCGCATTATAATATGATTAGGAAAGGAGTCGATTGCAATGTCTGAACAAACAATGGAAGTTCAAGTTCAAGAAGTCCTAGATAAGCTTCGTCCGTTTCTTCTTCGTGATGGCGGTGACTGTGAACTAGTTGACGTAGAAGATGGAATTGTAAAATTACGATTACTAGGAGCCTGCGGAAGCTGTCCTAGTTCGACCATTACGCTAAAAGCTGGGATTGAGCGTGCCCTTCTTGAAGAAGTCCCTGGTGTAGTGGAAGTTGAACAAGTTTTCTAATAGCCCTTTAAATAACATGCAGCGTATGGATGAAGGATCACCTCATCTATAAACGTTCAACCTTTTTTCGTGCAGACCGGAACCTTTTCTGGACTGTTATAAAATAAAGCTGACTCGGCTTTTGCCCTATCAAATGATTTGATACGGCTTGACGCGGGTCAGCTTTTTTATAATCTACTGTGTTTAAATCAAACATGGCTTACGATTTCAAAAATTTCAATTCCTTTTATTCTTGTTCTGATAGGATTGCCGTATGGCTGCCATCATTATCGATTTCCAGCTCTTTCACAAGAAATTCCGGAAATTTCCCCTTCAATCCAGTGAACACACTTTCGCATTTTTCTGCGGATGCCAAGCATAAAACCGTGGGACCTGCTCCGCTTAGGGCTGTACCAAATCCGCCTTCTTTAAGGACAACCTCTTCTATTAGTGCTAAATGAGGGACTAACCCCGCCCTATAGGGTTGATGGAAACGATCACTTTGCATCATTTCACCTACAAGCTTCCAGTCTTTGGATAAAATTCCCGCAAGCAAAACATTGGCGGCTGCACTTCCGCTTATCGCATCTTTATAGGAAAGCGAATTCGGAAGGACATCTCTTGAATCCTCAGTAAGCAATTCAAAATTGGGAATGACTGCAATCACCTTAACTCCCTCGATCGGAAATGAAACGACATCCGTTCTTTCCTCTGAATGCAGACCCACAACCATTCCACCATACACAGATGCCCCTGCATTATCCGGGTGCCCTTCAAAGAGGGAAGCATGCCTATTCTTTTCCTCATCGGATAAATGGAGTTCACCAACGATGTTCGCTAATTCAATACCAGCTAC
Source organism: Peribacillus sp. NPDC006672 (assembly GCF_050274955.1). Taxonomy (NCBI): domain Bacteria; kingdom Bacillati; phylum Bacillota; class Bacilli; order Caryophanales; family Bacillaceae; genus Peribacillus; species Peribacillus sp. NPDC006672. Next base: position 5,734 of record NZ_JBNNOR010000011.1, on the reverse strand, counting down.
AATGGCAGAGGCACTGCTTCCAAGCCCCCGTGCCAGTGGAATTTCACTAGAGACGAAAAGCCGGCATGGGGATAGTTCCTTTCCATAAAAAGCAGCCGTTTTCTTGGCAATTTGCACGATATAATTACGGTCATCCCTTGGAAAAACAGACATTTCCTCTGAGAGCGGAACGACTTCCCAATGATCTGATGAAGATCCGTGTATTTCCAAGTAAAGTCCTAGCGCCAAACCGATGGAATCGAATCCTGGTCCTAAGTTGGCCGTACTCGCCGGTACACGGATCAAGAACATCTCTGAATCTGCACTCATGCCTGGTTCACACCTTGTAGATGTCCTAAAATGACCTCTTCATCCATTGGCAACAATGTCGGTTGAATCGTGCTTGTATCGACTGCCACATTCGGATCTTTCAATCCATTTCCTGTCAGTACCGCAACGATCTTACTGCCCTTTTTGATTTCACCGCTTTTTAATTGTTTATAGATGCCTGCAATGGAAGCACATGATGCTGGCTCTGCAAATACTCCCTCTTTTTTAGCGAGAAAATGATAGGCTTCCAGAATTTCTTCGTCTGTCACCTCATCAATTTTACCTTTGGATTCATTTGCTGCTTCCACAGCGAAGTTCCAACTGGCTGGATTACCAATCCGGATGGCAGTTGCAATCGTTTCGGGGTTTTCGATAATGGTATCCCTGACAATTGCTGCCGCCCCTTCCGCTTCGAACCCTCTCATTTCAGGAAGGCCCGTTTGTTTCGATTCATTATATTCTTTAAACCCTTTCCAGTAAGCCGTGATATTACCTGCATTCCCGACTGGAAGCGCCAATATATCCGGTGCAGACCCGAGAGCGTCACAAATTTCGAAAGCCGCCGTCTTCTGCCCTTCAATCCGGTATGGGTTGACCGAATTCACAAGAGTTATCGGTGAGCTCTCACTAAGTGAACGGACGATTTTTAAAGCCTGGTCGAAGTTCCCTTCGATCGAGATGATTTCCGCTCCGTACATAACGGCTTGAGCAAGCTTACCCATTGCTATTTTTCCTTCTGGAATGACAACGATACAGCGCAGGTTGGCACGAGCGGCATAAGCTGCGGCAGCAGCCGATGTATTCCCAGTAGAAGCACAGATGATCGTGTCGCTACCCGCTTCGATCGCTTTGGCGACGGCCATGACCATTCCGCGGTCTTTAAAAGATCCAGTTGGATTCGCCCCTTCATATTTTACATGTAAGTCGATTCCCCACTCTTCGGATAATCGATTCAGTCTAATTAAAGGTGTATTCCCCTCCAAAAGGGATAGTGGAGGTGTATTTTCATTGACAGGTAAAAAGTCTTTATATGTGCTTATAAGTCCTTGCCAGCTCATTAGATGTCCTCTCCTTCAACTCTGTATGTGCTCTTCACTTCTCTTACCATATTGTAATCATGTAACTTCTGTATTATTTGCTCAAATGCAGCCAATGTGGCAGTATGCGTAACTAATACGATTTCGGAAGATTCCTTTTCATCCAGCGGCAATTGAAGGATTTTATCAAACCCTACCCCATGCTCGGCAAATAAATTCGTGATTCGGGCTAAAACGCCAACTTCATCCTGAACATGCAATCGAATGAAGAACTTAGCGAAGATCTCAGTAGCAGCTTTTAATTGTTTCGGGTACTGCGGTGAAACGGCACTACGGCCATTTACGCCCAGCCTCATATTCTTGATGACCGTCACCATATCCGAAACGACTGCAGTCGCGGTCGGTAGACTTCCCGCTCCTGGTCCATAAAACATCGTCTCCCCTACAGCTTCACCATAAACGTATACCGCATTATATTCATTATTTACCGATGCTAATGGATGTGCCTCCGGAAGAAGTGCAGGCTGGACGCTGACTTCGACCCTATCCCCTGCCCTGGAAGCGACGCCGATCAACTTCATTGTATAACCAAGCTTTTTACTATATCTCAAATCCTCTTCGGATATCTCGGTGATGCCCTGTACCTCCACATCATTCAAGCCAATGTTCATTGAGAACCCGAGTGTGGATAGTATCGCCATTTTACGGGCAGCATCCAATCCCCCTACATCGGCTGTAGGATCGGCTTCAGCAAATCCCAGCTCCTGAGCTTCCTTCAATACGTCATCATAAGCTCTGCCTTCCTTGCTCATTTTCGTTAAAATGAAGTTTGTCGTTCCATTGACGATTCCCATCATTTTCGTGATGCGGTCAGAAGACAATCCATCGACAAGACCGCGTAAAATCGGAATTCCGCCTGCAACACTTGCTTCATAGAATAAATCACATTGATTCTCGGTGGCCAATTCCAGCAGTTCCGGTCCATATAAAGCCATTAGATCTTTATTGGCCGTAACGATATGCTTTTTATTTTTTATTGCTTCCATCAGATAAACGCGTGTTTCTTCAATTCCACCCATAACTTCAATTACAACATCAATCTCGGGATTCGAAAGGATATCCTCAGGATTGTCAGTTAACATACCTTTATCAATATCGACAAGCCGCTCCTTCGTCGTGTCTTTGACTAGTATCTTCTTAATGGATATTGAACAGCCCACTTGATGCGTGAGCTTGTCCTGATGACTTTCGATGATTTGTACGACTCCTGATCCAACTGTACCTAACCCCAATAAACCGATTGAGATGGCTTTCATATTTGGTTCCCCCTTAAGAACTGTTTACCTGAAGAAAACATTTGTATTTGTATAGTAGACATTATAAGATTAATTCATCTAATTATCAATAGTTAGAAAAGATGGATGTACGAACTTTTTTGGTCCATCCCTTGAATAAGTAAGAACGGATAGCACTAATTTTTTTATGGGAAAACCATTTTGAAGATTATTACTTAACGCTCTTTAATGAATCATTTGTACCCATTACTATATGTGGCTTTTGCAAGGGATCCATCCATTTCAGTAAACTCAGGACGTTCTTTTCGGCAGTGGCTATGCATCCCGCCGTCGGCTTTGTTTCCCCTCTCCATATATGAAGAAAGATTGCACTGCCTTTTCCTTTTATGATGGGATTCGTATTATAATTGATGACCGCCCCATACCTATATAGTTCATGATTCATCCTTTCGAAAGACTTCCATTTATCTGCCGGATTCCCTTTATAGGTTTTCCACTTGTTATAATCCTTGGATGTTTGATCATCAATCCAGTAGTCATAATTGGTCGTTTTCCTATAGCTCATTTTCATTCCGGCCGGCTTCGTTTTGCTTCCAAAGGCAGTACCAAATGAATAAATCCCAACCGGGGATTTGCCATCACCCTCTTTTTTGCTCTTCGTGAAGCCGTTCTTCCCAATGACGCCCTCCATCTTCTTTAATGCCCGTCTCCATTCACCTTGTTTCTTTTCATAGGTTTGGATCGTGACCTCCGTATCACTCATCGATTTCCCTTTTACCGATACAACTTGGTTAACGCCCTTTCTCGAATCGAACTTCTGCAGAAGGGCTTCTTCACCGGAACTGAAAACCTCTTTTGCATCTGCCATCTTGATATATGCAGTCTCTTTTGAGTGACAGACCTTATACCAGTTTCCAGTTCTTCCACTTGCCGATAATTCTTTATTTTTCTTATAGCTCTTTAATGTTTTACTTGCAGCCGATGCCTTTTCTTTCATATCCGTAGTAGACTTCATAACAATCTTGAATTGAGTTGCTTCGCAATTTGTTTTCATTTCAGCTTTAGCAAGATTTGTCGTCTGGATGACTAAAAGGAATAAAAGGGCCGCCATTATCAATCTTTTCATGGACTCACCTTTCCACATCTTTAAGTAATTCGCTTTAAATATCTAACTATTCAAAAAAATCTTGTTATCATCATAACATAGTAATTAAGGATGAATCATATTTCTTTCCTAAATCCAGTCAATTTGAGGCAAATTATATTGCTTGGCCGGAACTTCCGCCAATTCATAAAAATGTTTGAGGAATGATTCATATTGTTGGGAGGATTTCGTGATCGACGATATTTTGTCCTCCAATTCATTCGACCTTGATTCCGTCGGTTTTGAAAAATATTCTTCTACGGTCTCAAAGTAATGAATGGGAAATAGCATTCTCGAATATAACAACCGGGCTGAAAAGCTGGAGAATTGTTCTATAGTCTGATATTCGTGAAAGAAATGGCCAATTCCTCGCTGATGAGTATGCACATTTTGAAAATAGTGTTCCCTCACCCATTCCGCCACATCCCTGGTGCCGTGATCGAATACCCAATCAAACGGATTTTTCATCCATTTATTGTTTTTCCAGGTATCATGTAAAAAACGTTCATAACATACCGTTCCACTATCGACAATTTCCGGGGTATCATCAATTTCCGTGTCGACTAAATATTGAATCGCATTTTCACCAAGTACCATATAATAGGGAAAGGTTTCTATAAATAATTTTTCAAACTGGTTATCAGGATGGGCATTGAGCTTATCCCTCCAAATCATTTCTAACTGATCGATCCTTTGTTCCCAAAGTTCTTTCCATTTACCAATCCTTGAACATGTTTGAATCGGTGCATTAATATTTCTCCCGCGCTGGTGAAATCTTGCCAGACGTCTTCCTGGGTTGAAATTTTTCGGGCCTTCTAAAGCCTGATTAGCAAGAAGGATGAATAACTGTTCATCCGCTTCCGAAACATAACTTCCATGATTGGCAAGGACAAAGACCGATACATGACGATCTCCTTGTGAAATCATGTGTTGAGACATTTTATGCCGTTCCACTAATTCTTCCTGCTCCATATTTCCAATGGGAACAATGCTGTAAACCATATTCCCTGAACGGAAGCTTGGAAACCTGCTATTGGCTTCTTCAGGCCCTACCTGTATACCATAATTATTAAAAATGATTTCTTCTATCATGGAATGGCCCCCTTCATTAATGGATATAGAAATATTGGACATCATATACTTATATATATGTGGAATAATCCGTTTTCTGAATGATTATCGAAACCTTATTGGAAATTCGCATTAAAACATTTTTCATGGGTTTTCATTTTAATCAACTAAAAACTGCCGGCATTAGAACATCCCTTTAAAATATAGAGAAATGGGTGATTACATGGCTAATATTGAACAATCAATATCTGAACAAACGGCTCGAAGATGGTTAAGTGAAAGAGGAGTGAAATTGGAGGATATCGCTGAACTTGTCATGTATTTACAAGCAGGTTACCATGAAAATCTGCAAATGTCCGATTGCCTTCACAATGTCGAACGGGTCCTTTCAAAACGCGAGGTCCAAAATGCCATACTGACAGGTATTCAGTTGGATATTCTAGCTGAGAAAAAATTGCTCGAGGAACCCTTGTTAAGTATCATTGAAATAGATGAAGGCCTATACGGGGTGGATGAAATATTAGCTTTTTCTATTGTGAATGTTTACGGATCCATTGGCTTTACTAATTATGGTTTCATTGATAAGCAAAAGCCGGGGATCTTAAAATATTTGAACGATAAAAGCACAGGTAAGGTAAATACCTTTCTAGATGATATCGTTGGAGCAATTGCAGCTGCCGCTTCAAGCCGGCTTGCCCATAGAACTGAAAATGCAGAATAGCAAATCATTCATTTCATTGATTTTCACTGTTTTACGACATAAAAAAAACAGGGCTGCTTTCGCGAGGCTGCTGAAAAACTCACGTTTTTCTAACTAGTACGGTAAATCAAATTAAAAAAAGACGATTCTCATTCGATACTTGAATGGAAATCGTCTT
>NZ_JBNNOR010000010.1:0-211165 GCF_050274955.1 Peribacillus sp. NPDC006672 | reverse complement strand
TCCTTTGGAACCACTACATCATAAATGGCCATATGAGGACTAAAAACCATAGACGTTTGTTTTTGAATCATCGTACTCACCCACATAAATTTATTTCCTTGATTATAAAACAAAAAAAGGTAGATTTCCTCAGAATAAACTGAGAAAATCTACCTCTATTGGCCCGAAGGGACTTTTTCAGTGCCCTCTGCCCTACAGGGTCTTTTTTTGTACAATGAAATGACTACAGGCAGAGGAGAACGGAAAAATGGCTAAAAAGCTCTTTACGACAAAAGAAATAGAGATATTGTCAACCAATCCATATGTGAAATCAGTCAGTACTATCTTTTTTACGGGAATAGCCAAAAGGCATATTTATCAACGTTTAAAGATGCATCTACTAATAAGATTCTGGCTTATCATGTCTCAGACCGCATTACCATGGATATCGCTACCGATACCCTTAACAAATTGAAGAAGAATAGGAAGATTAAGTTGGCTAAAGGTGCCTTTATCCACTCCGATCAGGGAACCCACTATACACACCCAGACTTTCAAACGTTAGTGAAGAAATATAAATTGGGCCAGTCTATGTCCAGAAGGGGTAATTGTTGGGACAATGCCCCACAAGAGTCATTTTTTGGCCATTTTAAGGACGAGGCTTATATAAAGCCATGCCAGACTTTAGAGGCGTTAAAAAGGGAAATAAAAGAGTATATGACTTATTACAACCAGTATAGATACCAGTGGGATTTAAAAAAGATGACCCCTGTTCAATACAGAGATCATCTTCTAGATCGGGACACCCTCCTTTCATTTGCAACATTCTTGCAGTACGTTCTTTAGAACAAAAGTTCATCTGGATTGCTTCCGAACCGCTCATTTTTATTCAAGGCATCTATTTGATTCATTTCGTTAAGGCTTAATGAAAAGTCAAATACCTGTGCATTTTCCTCTATACGGGACGGCGTAATCGATTTAGGTATTACGACGAGATTATTTTGCAGATGCCATCTAATTAACACTTGTGCTGAACTTTTCCCATGCTTCTTCGCTATATGATTAATTGTCGGCTCTTCCAAAAGATTTCCTCTGCCTAGGGGGCTCCATGATTCTACCTTGATTTCATGTTTTGCACAGTACTCACGAATTTCGACTTGAGTCAAAAGTGGATGCAATTCGATTTGATTGACGACCGGTTTCACTTCACTGTTTGCAAGTAAATTCTCCAAATGATGAACATGGAAATTACTTACACCGATTGATCTCACTTTTCCATTCTTATAAAGCTTTTCCAGCGCCTTCCAGGTTTCCAGATATTTATCTTTACCCGGCCAATGGATCAAGTATAAATCCAAATATTCCAAGCCAAGACGATTTAAACTATCATCAAATGCCTTGAGTGTCGCTTCGTATCCTTGCTCCGTATTCCACACTTTAGATGTAATGAACAATTTTTCACGAGGCACACCGCACTCCCGAATCGCCTGTCCAACTCCTTCTTCATTTTCATAAATAGCTGCCGTATCAATTGCACAATATCCTACTTCGATGGCTTTTTTGACGGACTCAACGGTTTCATTGCCGTTTTTAACTTTAAATACACCGAAACCCAACTGTGGCATTTGGACTCCATTATGTAAAGTGATCGTTTCCCCAATATTTGTAATCATTCAGTCATTCCCCCTTTACTTTTATTTACCAATTATACATCGACCGACCTTCTATTTCTAACCAAAAGCCTCTGGATTAAACGGCTTCTAAAATGAAACCGAACTCTTAAATATCCATTTATATATAACAAAATGAACAATTTCCCATTTAATCCTTCACCAAATTAAATATTTTGTAAAAAAATGACGAAACATCTATCCTTATAGATATAAAATTCGTTACAATTGAATAGCTGATTTAAAACCAAGTAAAAAAGAAGGTGCCATCTTTAAAGAATAATCAAACGTAAAACTTCCATTCTAATTAATGAAGAGTCGCAAATTGTCTTGTGCCAAATTCAATGGCCACAATCCAAAGTTACATTACATACTTGAAATTAAGGGAGTCTTCCATGTATGAATAGCATATTCATCTTAACCGCGCTAATTATTATTTTTGCTTTGGTCTTTGACTTTATCAATGGTTTCCATGATACGGCTAACGCCATCGCTACAGCAGTATCGACCAAGGCTCTAAAACCACGCCATGCAATCATCATGGCTGCGGTCATGAATTTATTAGGAGCGCTGACGTTTACTGGTGTAGCGCATACCATTACGAAGGATATCGTTGATCCCTTCACATTAAACAATGGCTCTTATGTTATCCTTGCTGCTCTTATTTCGGCAATAACATGGAATTTAATCACTTGGTATTTTGGCATTCCAAGCAGTTCATCCCATGCAATCATTGGTTCAATTGCGGGAGCTGCCATCGTGGCAAGTGGCTTCGATGCAATTAAATGGAGTGGATTCACTAAAATCATCCAGGCATTGATTCTTTCCCCTATCCTTGCCTTTACGCTTGGATTCATTGTGTACAGTATCTTCAAGGTGATTTTTAAAAATAATAATTTAGGAAAGACCAATAAGCGGTTCAGGAGAATACAAATTCTCACGGCCGCCATCCAGTCTTATACACACGGAACGAATGATGCTCAAAAATCCATGGGTATCATCACGATGGCATTAATCGCTAACGGATATACCTCTAACTCGGAAGTCCCTTTCTGGGTACAATTATCCTGCGCAATAGCCATGGCGCTTGGTACATCAATCGGAGGCTGGAAAATCATCAAAACGGTTGGCGGTAAAATCATGAAAATACGGCCGGTAAATGGGGTTGCTGCAGATATGACTGGTGCAGCCATCATTTTTGGTGCCACCTTCCTGCATATGCCGGTCAGTACGACACATGTCATTTCTTCTTCCATACTTGGGGTCGGTTCTGCACACCGCATTAAAGGGGTAAAATGGGGAACAGCTAAAAGCATGTTGATCACTTGGTTCATTACCTTGCCGATTTCCGCTTCATTAGCTGGAATTATTTATTATTTCATTGCTTTATTTTTATAAAACCTTGAGTCTTTCCATATCGGAAAGGCTTTTTTCTACGGTTGCAAGTGTAACTGTTTACCATTTTTTACTTATCCTTGTTTTTGTATGTAAAGTTTTATTAAGATTTTGTAAATTTTCGTCGAAAAACCTTCCCTGAAACTACATGAATTCGTTACAATCAATTTGTTAATACTAAGCGTACGACTAAAAGTGCGCAAATTTGCATGACTAATTGGGAGGCTTTAACATGGCTTTTAAATCAAAAAAAGACAAATTCGCAGTAATGCTTTTCAACATCGCTCAAAACCTTAAAGAAGGTGCTGACTATTTCGCGGATTATAAACTGAAAAACATCTCCGATCTAAAAGTATTTTCAGATACGATGAAAGACTATGAGCATAAAGGCGATTCAATGGTTCATAACGTGATTAAAGAGCTGAACAATGCCTTCATCACTCCTATCGAGCGCGAGGATATCCTTGAATTAACCATGAGAATGGATGATGTCATAGACGGTTTGGAACACTGTTCCGCATTATTCGAAATGTACTCAATTGTCAATGCAGATGAGTATATGCTTAAGTTTGTGGATGCAATCAAAGAGTGTACATACGAGATTGAAATAGCTGTCGATACACTATCCACAAAAAAATTGCCAATGATTCGTGAAAATGCAATCAAAATTAAAGATCTTGAATCCGTTTGTGACGGAATCCAACGTCAATCGATCAAAAACTTGTTTACGGTAGAAAAAGATCCAATCAGGATCATTCAATATAAAGAAATTTACGAAAGCCTTGAAGACATCGCAGATCATTGTCAAGCAGTGGCCAATACACTTGAAACAATCATAATGAAAAACGCCTAAGGAGTACCAATAAATGGATACTTTATTAATTTTAACAATATTAATCGTTTTCTTTGCTTTAGCATTTGACTTTATCAATGGTTTCCATGATACAGCCAATGCAATAGCGACTGCTGTTTCAACAAAGGCCATGAAGCCTCGGCATGCCATCATCATGGCGGCCATCATGAATTTCGTCGGAGCCATGACATTTACTGGGGTGGCAAAGACAATAACGAAGGATATCGTGGATCCGTTCACGCTTCCGAATGGTTCATATGTAATATTGGCAGCTCTGCTCGCCGCAATCATATGGAATCTTCTTACCTGGTATTACGGAATACCAAGCAGTTCCTCCCACGCATTGATCGGTTCGATTGCAGGTGCGGCAATTGCTGCAGCAGGATTCGCCGGCATTAAATGGGAAGGATTCTTGAAAATTCTTCAAGCTTTGATCTTCTCCCCGTTAATTGCTTTTGCAATCGGGTTTATCGTATACAGCATCTTTAAAGTCGTCTTTAAAAACAATAACCTGACAAAAACAAACCAAAAGTTCCGTACTATACAGATTGCTACTGCAGCGCTTCAATCATATACCCACGGAACGAACGACGCCCAAAAAGCGATGGGTATCATCACGATGGCCCTTATTGCAAATGGGTATGCAAACAGTTCTGACATCCCCTTCTGGGTTCAATTTTCCTGTGCGTTAGCGATGGGGCTTGGAACTTCCGTTGGCGGATGGAAAATCATTAAAACAGTTGGCGGTAAGATTATGAAAATCCGCCCTGTCAATGGTGTTGCAGCGGATTTAACCGGAGCCTTAATCATTTTTGGCGCGACCGTGATACACTTGCCAGTAAGTACGACCCATGTTATTTCTTCTTCGATTCTTGGAGTTGGTTCAGCCCACCGTGTGAAGGGTGTAAAATGGGGAACGGCTAAAAAAATGATTATTACCTGGTTCATTACCATTCCTATCTCGGCAACACTAGCAGGTTTGATTTATCGTTTGATTAATTTTCTATTCTAATATAAAAAAATCCCTTCCGGTTCCCATCGGTAGGGATTTTTTGTTTTCATCCAAAAAGCATCTTTGTAATTTAAGGATTTATCAATGCTTATTCATAAGAAATCGTATAAAATTCAAGGAGAAGGAATTTTTTTAAGCGAGGGGCAAAATAAATATGAAGGAATTCGAAAAAAATAGAGATATTTTTAAAGACCTTTATGGAGATATGATGGAGTTTGCCGATAGAGTCAGTTCTGTTTTAGGTTGCCCCATTACAATCGAGGACGGTAACCACCGCTTACTTGCATATAGCACACATGATGATACTACGGATCAGGCTCGTATCATGACCATTATCGGAAGACGTGTACCCGAAAAGGTCATCAACAGTTTATGGAAAGATGGTTTCATCCCAGCTTTATTGAAAGAAAATGCCCCCATTAAAATAGGGGCCATCAATGATGTTGGTCTAGGTAACAGGGCTGCGGTTTCCATTCGGAAAAATAATGAAGTCCTTGGATTCATTTGGGCCTTGGAAGTCAATGAACCTTTCTCCGGAGAAGATATGGAATTCCTGCAATTCGCTGCCAAGGAAGCAAAAAACCAATTACAGCAATTGCAATTGAAAAAGAAAAGGAAAGAAGCGGGGCATCAAGAGTTCCTTTGGCGCATGTTGACTGGACACTACCAAGAAGAATCTGAAATAAATGAAAATTTCACGAAATTCTCCATCCATGTTCCCGTAGTTTTTTCCATTTTGGTATTCGAATTTCCTAAAGAGATCAATCGCGAAGTGGAACGCTACATTTCATACATGTTAACGACTACGCAAAAGATAAACAGTTCCTTATTTGCCATTGACCATAACAAGCTCATTCTTTTCGCAGGAGCCAACCAGGAAAATAGCCCTTCTTTCACTGCATCGATTTATGAATTCATTCCTTTTTTCATACTGGAAATGAAACGGCGTTTCGGAGTTGAGCATATCCTTGGAACGGCTGGCAATATGTATAAAAACTTAATGGATGTTAAATCAAGTTACGAAGAAGCACAATACACCCTGAAAATGAAGAATATTTTCCCTGATGACATGAAGCTCATTTTACATTATGAAGAACTTGGAATGTTTCAAATGATTGAAGCGCTCGCAAGCAACAAACAACGTCATGTTCATCCTTCCATATTGAAGCTAAAAGCATACGACATGAAAAACCAGACGGAATTGCTGCAGACACTCACTGTCTACCTAGAGAAAGACTGCAACCCAAATGAAGCTTCTAGAAATCTTCATATCCATGTGAATACATTGAATTACCGATTAAAACGAATCTCAGAAGTGGGAAACATCCGGTTAAAGGACCCCATTCAAAAAATGTCCCTGTTTCTTAACATAAAACTTGAACAATATGATGAATTTTTCAAGAAAAATTAATGATATATTCCTTGATATGGAGTTGATCATATGAAACTTGAAACAAAAGAAGAACTTGAAAAAGAATTAAAGATCATAGAAAAATGGGAAAAGGATCAGAAAGGGCTATGGTTTTGGGAACGGATTGGGCGAATCCCCTTCAAACTATTGGACAAATTGACACCGGATTTCATTCAGAAAAAATTGGGTGTCATGCTTGATGAAATCGGCAGCTACATTCAGAACGGCGGAAAATATCTAACGAAAGAAGCTCATATTCTAAGTCAGCTACAGGCCAAGAATCCCGAGGTGAATATTACTGCCCTGGAAGATGTTTCAGGCATCCCCCTCCATACCATGGATAGCGTGAGTCAAGAAATTAAAAATTCAGGCAGCAAATTGGCAACGGTTCAAGGCGCCACTACCGGTATTGGCGGAATCTTCACCATAGCCATCGACATCCCGCTTCTTCTCGGCATGTCGATCAAAACACTTCAGGATATCGCCATCACTTATGGCTTCAATCCAAGTGACCGTCAAGAGCGTATTTTCATCGTCAAATGTCTGCAATTCACAACTTCGGATGTTGTCGGCAAAAAGGCCCTATTAAATGAATTGTCGAAAATGAACCTGCCTGATTCAGAATCAAAAAGGGAAATGGCATCCGAGCTGCAAGGATGGCGAGAAGTCGTTTATACATATCGTGATCAGTTTGGCTGGAAAAAGCTTCTGCAAATGGTTCCGGTTGCTGGAATTATCTTTGGTGCCCTGACCAATCGTTCCATGATTGCCGATATGGCCGATACGGGAATCATGCTTTATAAGAAAAGACGAATTTTAGAGCGCATTCAAGAACCTATAGCAAAGAATTAGAATTCAGCGTTATATTTTCTCACGTTTATAATTTGAATCAAGTACCTTGGTACTAGGTAAGTCCATCTTTTTTGAAACTGCATTTGTGGAATTCCACAAATACACCTTTTTCATTTATCTGATTTCCACATACTAACTGTTTCTTTTTCCAACTATACTTGAGATACAAATAGTAAAACATATTATTGGAGGGATTAAGATGAGAATAGGAATTCCAAAAGAGATTAAAAACAATGAAAACCGTGTAGCTATCACTCCAGCTGGGGTTGTAGCATTAGTCAATGCGGGGCATGAAGTATTAATCGAAATGAACGCAGGTCTAGGAAGCAGTTTTACAAATGAATCATACCAAGAAGCTGGCGCTGTTATAGTCGAGGACGCTGCAAGCGTTTGGTCAAGCACAGAAATGATCATGAAAGTAAAAGAACCTATCTCATCTGAATATAAATATTTCCGAAAGGATTTAATCCTTTTCACATATTTGCATCTTGCGGCTGAACCCGCACTAGCTCAGGCCCTAAAAGAAAGCGGTGTCTTGGCCATTGCTTATGAAACAGTTGCAGTGAACCGCACACTACCTTTATTGACACCAATGAGTGAAGTGGCTGGACGCATGGCTGCACAAATCGGTGCTCAGTTCCTTGAAAAAAATTACGGTGGCAAAGGAATCCTCTTAAGCGGAGTTCCTGGAGTGAAACGTGGTAAAGTCGCTATTGTCGGCGGAGGTATGGTTGGAACGAATGCAGCTAAAATCGCTATTGGATTAGGCGCAGATGTTACCATTCTTGACTTAAGCCCTGACCGCCTTCGTCAACTTGATGATATTTTCGGAAATGAACTGACTACACTCATCTCCAATCCTTATAATATTGCAGAAGCAGTCAAAGATGCTGATTTAGTAATCGGTGCTGTATTGATTCCAGGTGCTAAAGCGCCTAAACTCGTTACAGAAGAAATGGTTAAATCGATGTCCCCAGGTTCAGTCATTGTCGATGTTGCAATCGATCAAGGCGGTATCTTTGAAACGGTTGACCACATAACAACACATGATAACCCTACTTATGTTAAACATGGAGTAGTGCATTACGCAGTAGCGAATATGCCAGGAGCGGTGCCACAAACCTCTACAGTTGCTTTAACTAACGTAACAGTACCATTTGCACTGCAAATCGCAAACAAAGGTGCAATCAAAGCGATCCTTGAAAATAATGCACTTGCAAAAGGCGTCAACGTGGCAAACGGTGAAATCACGTTCGAAGCAGTTGCAACAGACCTAGGCTACAATTACGTAAGTGTTGATAACGCATTAAACCCAAATAACATTAACGCTTAATATAAAATAAGAGTCCAGACACACATCGTGTCTGGACTCTTATTTTTTGGACGGGACTCCCCTTAAGGATGTCCCTATTCGTACAAAATTTTTAATAAGTTGGATTTTCCTTCGTTTCGGTCGATTTATCTGGATGAAGGTCGGAATTTTTAATGCAAATTAAGATTGATGTTATACTAATCAACCATAATAGACTATTCCTCTAGTCTGCGAAAATTTTCCCGGGATTCATTATTCCTTTAGGGTCCAATGCCTTTTTGATGGTTTTCATCACTTCATAAGCTGCGCCATGTTCCCTTCGCTGATACTTTGATTTTCCAAGGCCGACTCCATGTTCACCAGTACATGTACCGCCTTTCGTTAACGCATATTCAACGATTTCTTCATTTAACCTCTTCGCTTCATTAACTTCTTCAGGATTATTTAGATCGATCATGAACAACACATGATAATTCCCGTCACCTACATGTCCTACAATCGCTCCCTCCACTTTTGATTGTTCGACTTTCTCCCTTGTATCCAATATGGCATTCGATAATTCATTAAGTGGCACACTTACGTCGGTCACCATCAGTTTCTTACCAGGGGCACTGTGAATGAATGCATACGCGAGATTATGGCGGGCTTCCCAAAGTGCATTCCGTGCTTTTGAATCCGTTTCAAACTGAATATCCCCACTTCCAAAATCACTTACGATTTCCTTGGCAAATTTGACGTCCTGTTCCAGTCCTGCAAAATTACCATGAAACTCCAGGAATAAAGTTGGTTTGACATCATAGGATTTGTCCATGAATTGATTAACTTTTTTTATGGACTCGGCATCAACTAATTCAATTCGTGCAATCGGGATTCCAGCAAGCATGATTCCCTTAACCGCAGATACAGCCTGTTCTACGGTTGGAAATGAGGCTCTTCCTGCCATGGTGACTTCAGGAATGCCGTATACCTTTAATGTCAGTTCAGTAAATACACCTAGCGTACCTTCCGAGCCGACAAACAAGCCATTCAAATGAATGCCTGAAGATGATTTTGTCGCTAAACTTCCGGAATGGATCACTTCACCGTTTGCTAAAACCACTTCCAAATTCCTGACTTGATCGCGCATAATCCCATATTTGACCGAGGTCGTCCCACTTGCATTCGTAGCTGCCATCCCTCCCATTGTTGCATCTGCGCCAGGATCGACGGAAAAGAACAAACCGTATTTTTTTAATTCTTTATTGAGGTGCGTCCTTGTCACACCTGGCTGAACCTTCACAAGGAAATCATTTTCCCTGATTTCCAATACTTGATTCATCAATGACAAATCCAGGGAAATCCCCCCTTTGACCGGAACGACATGCCCCTCCAAACTTGATCCTAATCCAAAAGGAATGACCGGTATTTCATGCTCATTCGCATAACGCACGACTGCACTGACTTCCGCAGTATCTCTTGGGTATATGACCATATCCGGTAAATGCGGAGTATGATATGATTCGTCATGGCTGTGCTGTTCCAATAAAGTCTTATTCACTGTTACTTGTTCTTCCGTCAGTATCTTCCTTAGATCCTCTATATAGCCATTCATTCTGCATCTCCCTCTCTTTCACTAAACATTCTGATAATAACATGTAAAAAAGGAGATTGCCCGCTTGGAGGCAATCCAGCCTTCTTTACTTGCCAAACCCTTTCGTTTTATCCGTGCAGGCCTTCATTGCTTGTAAAATGCTGGATCTAAGCTGATTCTTCTCTAAAGACGCTACTGCGGATATCGTTGAACCACCCGGGGTGCAGACATCATCCTTTAAAGAGGCTGGATGTCTTTCCGTTTCAAGTACCATTTTAGCAGCTCCCATTACAGCCTGTGCTGCCATTCGATATGCTTGTTTCCGTGGTATGCCATCACGGACCCCTCCATCTGCTAGTGCTTCGATGAGCATGTAAACATAAGCAGGTGACGAACCGCTGATGGCTGGTACAGCATCCATCAAATCTTCATGCAGGATTTCCGTTTTACCGAAGCTATTCAGCAGTGCAGTCACATCCTCTATATCAGCACCCGTAATTTCATCATTAATGCTCATAGCCGTCATGCCTTCACCGACAAGCGAAGGGGTGTTTGGCATCGTCCGGATAACCTTCACTCTTTTTCCGAAGCTATTCTCAACTAGAGATATAGTGATTCCAGCTGCCATTGTAATGATCACAGCGTCATCTTTAACATGGTTCTTCATTTCTTCAAGCACTTGCTTATGCATGGAAGGTTGAATCCCTAGAAACAGAAAATCGGCAAAACCGGCAACTTCTTTATTCTCCAAAGTTCCTTTAACCTTATATTTCATGGTGATTTTAGTTTTAGTTTCGACACTCGCTGTACTGACCATGATTCCATCAGGGGAAATGACCTCTGCATGCAACATGCCCTCAAGCATTGCTTCCCCCATTTTACCGCATCCAATAAACCCGATTTTTTTATTCATATCTTACACTTCCAATCATAAGTTCATCTATATTCCTTCTTATTATATCGGATATGGTAAATGGAAACACACTTGCGGGTATTAAGTCAGGAAGGATTTAGTGGTTTCTGGTCGAATTACTAATATGATATGAATGAAACTACCTTTATATTAAAGAACTCACTCCTTCATGCAACATTTTTTGCAAAAAAAATGTTGACTAATTGGTCACTTCAGATTTATAATTTTGACCTACTAGTCACAACCTAATAAATGAATATAGATTAAGGAATGGAGAAATAGTATGCAAATTGAGAAAAAAGCGGTCAATACCAAGCTTGTCTTAACAGGATTGATCATTGGAATGTTTTTCAGTTCATTGGAACAGACGATTGTCGGGACGGCAATGCCGACAATAATCGGGGAATTGAATGGTTTTACCATCTTTGCATGGGTAACGACTGCCTATTTAATAGCCTCAACGACAGTTGTACCGATTGTTGGAAAGCTATCTGATTTATATGGCAGACGTTCCCTTTATCTGCTTGGTACGATCATTTTTACTATCGGTTCGTTTTTATGTGCCACTGCCACTTCGATGGAGCAATTGATCATCTACAGGGGTTTGCAGGGAATCGGCGGCGGAATGATCATGCCCTTGTCCCAAACGATAATCGGCGATATATTCTCTGCGGAACAAAGGGCCAAATGGCAGGGTGTATTTGGAGCCCTTTTTGGTTTAAGTTCTGTCATAGGTCCTTTTCTGGGCGGCCTGATCGTTGACCATATCAGCTGGCATTGGATTTTTCTGATCAATGTACCGACGGGCTTATTATCTGCCATTTTGATTTATCTCGGCTTGAAACATGAAGGCATTCGAAAATCTGAGAAAGTGAATATCGATTATCTTGGTATTTTCACCTTGATTCCTGGTATTGTCCTGTTATTATTGGGCTTAACATTCGGTGGTGATAAGTTCGAATGGAAATCACTTGAATCTCTCTTGATTTTCGGCAGCACCCTCGTCTTCATTACCCTATTCATTATTTTTGAAAGAAAAGCAGTTGAACCGATCCTTGATTTATCCCTCTTTAAAAATAGAGTTTTTGCCACCACGAATATTTTGGGATTCTTGCTGGGCCTTGGCATGTTCGGGGCAATCATGTTCGTCCCACTGTTCATGCAAGGCGTACTGGGAGTTTCACCGACAAAAGCGGGATCAACCATGACTCCGATGATGATTGGTATGATTCTTTCCAGCGTCATTGGCGGGCGGTTACTGTTGAAATTCCGATTTCGTACCGTGCTTACCTTTGGAATGGCCTTTGCGACGCTCGGCTTCTTCCTAATGAGTACGATGGACGATAGTACGACTATTTTCACTGCTTACTCATTCATGGCTGTCCTTGGGATCGGAATGGGTCTTGTCATGCCGACATTGATGATTGCCGTTCAAAATGAATTTCCAAAATCACAGCTAGGGTCTGTTACAGCGGCTTCGACCTTCTTCCGATCAATAGGAGGTACGATGGGCATCACAATTTTGAATGCCGTCATGAACCATAATCTTCAGCAAAATATGGATGATGCGGTCGTAAGTCAAAAGAACCCTGTATTGCATGAGGCACTGAAAGCATTAGCCGATAAAACGGATAAGTTATTCAACATCATGCTTTATCCTGAACACCTTAAAATGCCGGCAGAGGTCAGCAATGTCCTTTTAAAAGCAATTGAAAATGCTTGGATTGATGCATTTTCCAGTGTTTTCGTCACAGGTATCTTTTTTGTTTCCGCCGGAATATTAGTGGCACTTTCCGTGGGTTCGGGCCGAATCAAAAAAGATCAAGAAACGGAAAAAGAATTAGGTTAAAAATATGCCCGGGACCGGCTGATTATATCAGCCGGCCTTTTTAATTTCCCCACATTCCTATGTTTCTTTTTCATCGATAAGGGAAATTTACCTGTAAGAGACTAAATGGAGTGATACTATGAACATGATAAACCATTCGATTTTGCCTGCGGACTTTTATCAGCAGCCCACGCTTGAACTGGCAAAATCCCTTCTTGGCTGCCTGATTGTAAAAGAAACTGCGGATGGAACCGCTTCTGGATTCATTGTTGAAACAGAGGCTTATATGGGACCTGTGGACAGGGCCGCACATAGTTTTGGAAATAGAAGGACTAAACGGACGGAAGTGATGTTCGGTGAGTCCGGTTTAATTTATACATACGTCATGCACACACATACACTGGTCAATGTCGTAAGCGGCGGGCCTGAAAATCCGGAGGCCATTTTAATCCGGGCGGTTGAACCCTATTCAGGATTTCAGTTAATGCATGAAAGACGCGGGATTGCCGATATTCATAAATGGACCGATGGACCTGGGAAGCTAACCAAGGCACTGGGCATCACCATGGATGATTATGGTCGGTCCTTTACTAATCCTCCTCTATATCTTGCTGCCGGAAAGCAACCTGAACACATCTCTAGCGGGCCCCGCGTCGGAATTGATAACTCCGGGGAAGCAAAAGATTATCCGTGGCGTTTTTGGGTTACCGGCAACCCCTTCATATCCCGCAAGAACCTAATTAAAAAAGGATGACCGGAAAATCTCGGTGATGAAATCCCCTCTAAGTGAATGGTGTAAAAGGCTACAGGTATTCTGTGGATGTTACCCTAACACTTTGAGGGGATTTTACTATGTTCATAAGATATCACTTCTTAGTAAAAGACAATCGATTTTACTAAGAGGAGTAATTTCTACCAGTCGGAGAGTTCTTTCCCAGACGGTCTGATTAATGGGCAGCGGGGAAAAGCCGAAAAAATAATGGGCTCCTCATCTCGAAATCCATTTCAAAAGGTTGTGGATGAAAGCACTGTGAATGTATGTAGAGTCAGTCGATGACACATAAGGAACAAAGTGTTAGTTGAAGTAATTACTAATCCTTCTTTTATTAGTGACAACTAATAACTTGTCACAATTCCGTCTCCTTTTTCTTCTTTCAAAATAATTCGTTACATTACAATTAAATTTATTTACAATTTTCGCCTAAACATTCAACTTCCAGCCTATTACATCAATAATAATTAATTGACTTCCTTATATTACGAATCTAATATAGTTAAGTCAGCAACATGGAAGGTGGTTTATGATGAACGTTCAGGCCCTTTTGCAAATGAATACAATTTTTATTAGTATCCTAATTGAATCCCTTCCCTTCATTCTTCTGGGAGTCCTTATATCTGGAATCATCCAAATGTTTGTGTCAGAAGAAATGATCGCAAGGATTATACCGAAAAATCCGATTTTATCAGTTCTATACGCAATAGGTGCAGGGGTCTTTTTTCTTGCATGTGAATGCGGGATCGTCCCGATTACCCGCCGGTTGATTGCTAAAGGGGTTCCTCTTTCAGCGGCCATTGCCTTTATGCTTTCTGCGCCTATTCTGAATCCGATCGTCCTGTTTTCCACCTATATTGCGTTTGGTAATAGCTGGAGCATGGTTTTCTATCGTGGCGGCATTGCATTAGTGGTCGTCTTGATCATTGCATGCATCCTATCGTTTCAATTTAAGACAAATCAGCTTAAACAGGAACTAATCGAACATACACATCACAATAAACATACATTTAAAGACAAGATAACGGGGATGTTTAAACACTCGATTGAAGAGTTCTTTTCTGTTGGAAAGTACCTAATCATTGGTGCACTTCTGGCAGCTGCCATTCAAACCTTTTTGAAAACATCCCTATTGCTAGAAATTGGTCAAGGTAAATTATCCGGGAATGTAGTCATGATGGCTTTGTCTTATGTCATGTCCTTGTGTTCACAAGCAGACGCCTTTGTTGTAAGTTCTTTTAGAAGTACCTTCTCGCCCTCTTCACTAGTTGCTTTTCTTGTATTTGGGGCCATGTTTGATATTAAAAATACGATCATGCTTTTAGGTACATTCAAAACAAAATTCGTATTATGTTTGATGGCTTATATATTTATTTCCGTCCTGGGTTTAACTTTATTGTTTATTTCTTAAAGAGGGTGTTTTATATGGGAAGATTATTCATATTACTTGGACTTACATTTTTATTCATGCATCTACACGCCTCAGGGAATATATCGAAATACATTAATATGGAATATTCTTATGTTTCACAGATTGCTATCTATGTACTGGCTGTTTTCACTTTGATGGGATCTTACTTATATTTTAAAGAAGGAAATCAAGAAGAGTGTGAAGATTGTCAGTGCGGTCATGATCACTCCCATGAAAACAAGAAATGGAAAAAAAACCTTACTTACACGCTATTTTTAATTCCCATTTTAACCGGCCTCTTTTTGCCTGTTGCCACAATGGACTCCAATATCGTAGAAAAAAAAGGATTTCATTTCCCCGTGTATGATGACTCAGATGAATATAGCCAGCATCAATTTCTGCAGCCGGATACGAGTCTTTATTATGGCAAGGATGACTATTTAACTTTAATGGATCACTCGCTCAAAAGCTTGGTCGATCGTGATAGTCTTCATTTAACCGATGAAAACTATCTTACCGATTTAGAAGCCATCTATTACTCCCCTGGAAAGTTCACCGGTAAACAAATTACTTTAACCGGATTTTCGTACAATTCAGATGAGCTAGCCAAAAACCAGGTATTCCTGTTTCGTTTTGGGGTCATTCATTGTGTCGCAGACTCTGGGGTATTCGGTATGCTAATCGAATTTCCTGAAGGAATGCATCCTAAAAATGATGAGTGGTATTCCGTGACGGGTGAATTGGAATCCATTTATTATCAGCCGTTTAAGAAAACCATTCCCATACTCAAAGTATCATCACATAGCAAAATCGTTGAACCTGATGATCCCTACGTTTATAGACAATATTAAAAAATTAATCAAGGAAAGGTAAGGATATGTATTCTTACCTTTCTTTTTAATTACCCGGCCCTAAACTTCCATTTTATGCAACGAACTTCAAGGAGAATTGTTATCCATTCCTACGGCCATATCCTGTATTTTTGAAACTATCTTTGAACCACCCCAACCTACTTTCTTCAATTAATATAATCTGAATGTGCCCTATTTCATTGCATTTGAATCCCACTCGAGGTGACTAGACCACATTTACCTGCAACAGGATAACCTGAAAAAGGCGAATTTCATTTATTTTCTGAATGAACTTTTTTTTATATTGTCATGTTTTTTATATTTCATAGCCTTATAATATAAATGCTACATATTTTTTTACCACATCAGGAGGAACTTTCCTAAATGAACAATTCGAAAAACTCTTTTATTCTTGCAGGAACTATTATAGGTACCCTTGTGGCAGGAACTTCTGCTTATGCTGGTTCTTATCAAGTCAAATCAGGGGACACCCTTGATAAAATTTCTAAAGCTAATAATACAACTGTCCAAGAGTTAAAATCTCAAAACCATTTGACCAGTTCCCTTATTTTTCCCGGCCAGGTCTTGAAGGTCAATAGCCTTAACAACCATACAGATAAAAATATAGACAAAACCGAAAAATATGTGGTTAAACTGGGGGATACTTTATCTAAAATTGCTAAAAGATATAACCTTTCCCTTAGTGCTTTGCTTAAATTAAACACTAATATTTCTAATTCTGATCGTATTTATATTGGACAATCCATCCGTGTTTCCGGACAAGCTCCTGCATCTAGCTCTACGGCTAAAAACAGTAATTCAAGTGATACATACACAGTCAAATCAGGGGACACCCTAGACAAAATTGCTAGGGTCAATAATATGACTATCCAACAATTAAAGTCTAAAAACAATTTGACTAGTACTCTTATTTTTCCCGGACAAGTTTTGAAGGTTAATACCCTTAACAACTATACGAATAATAGTAAAAATACAACAGAAGTTTATGTGGTTAAACTAGGGGATTCCTTATCGACCATCGCTAACAGATATAATCTTTCCCTTAGTGCCTTACTTAAAATAAACCCTAATATTTCTAATTCAGATCGTATTCGTATAGGCCAATCCATCCGTGTTTCCGGGAAAGCATCTGCATCTGCAACTAAAAACCCGTCCAAATTGTCTTATTCTGCCAAAGCGGATCAAGTTTTGGCTGCCGGCGCAAAATATCTAGGAGCCAAGTATGTTTACGGTGCGAGCACTTCACGTACTGACATATTTGATTGCTCTTCATTCACATTAAGAGCGTTCCAAAGTGCAGGTATTTCCTTGCCTCGAAATTCAGTGGCACAATCACAGGCTGGTACGGCTGTATCTCTGAAAGCCCTTCAAAAAGGGGATTTAGTGTTTTTTGATACCAATAATAATGGTGTAATTAATCATGTAGGAATTTATGCCGGAAACGGTCAAATGCTGAATGCTTCCACATCCAAAGGTGTTTCCTACGCTAACATTAACAATTCTTACTGGGGACCTAGTTTTGTAAATGCTGTCCGTGTTATTAACTAAATGATGATGGCAATAACTATTGTTGGTTAAACATTCACTTAAAAAAAGTTTATAACAAATGGAAAAAGCGTGTTTTGATAAAAAGATCAAACACGCTTTTTTGATCCAACATTACCATTTATCACCGGTTACAAACGTTCAATCAATCGCTGTCAATTGTCAACGGAGGAAGCTGTTAAAGCCCAGAAGAGTGATTTCTGAACACTGGCTTTCAGCACGTACCAGTTGATTCAAAGTAATCATTTCAAGTTGATCTCGCTGAATAGAATCATGTTTAGAAAGCATCCTAATCACCTCAAGTTTTAATACTCCTATTTTAAAACAAAAAAGAATGTAGGCAAAAGCGGTTATATTTAATTGTTAAAACAAAGTTGATTGGAACGGGTGTGCGAGACTCCTGCGGGAAAAGCGCGTCCTATGGAGACCCCACAGGCGCAAAGGCGCCGAGGGCGGACCGCCCGCGGAAAGCGAGTGCCCTACGTTCCAATCAACGTTCGAGTTTTAAAAACTCTCAAAAAAAATGTAGACCAACTCGATTTTCATCGAATTAGTCTACATTCTGAAGCCTTCTCCGATAGAAGGCCTATTGGTATTAATTTTGTTTTTCCTGCTTCTCAAGATACTGCCTCATCTTATTAAGATACTCTGGTCCATCCATTTGATCTTTTACGATCATTTCTATAAGGCAAAGTTTTTCGGCGTTCATGTCCTGAGCCTTTTTGATGGCATCATCCAGTTCACCATTCGTCCTGACTCTTGCAGTGAAAGCCTCCTCGCCAAATGCTTCGGCTAGCTTTGTATAATCCCACTCTGGTATCTCGTTATATTTCTGTTTTTCTATATCGACTTTTACGTTTAAGAATTTTTCTATCGTATAGCCGTTATTGTTGAGGATAAACACAATGGGTTTGCAGCCGTTCTCCAACATCGAGCTTATTTCCTGTGCTGTCAGCTGTATCGAGCCGTCACCAGTAAACAAAAGTACACGACGGTTTCTATCCGCTATACAAGCCCCAAAAGCAGCGGGTGTCGCATAACCAATACTCTGCCAGCCTCCCTGAGCTATATAGGTCGCCCCTTTTGGCAATCTAACCTGTGACATACCATAAGAGAATGTTCCTGTTTCAGTGACCACAATGTCATTTTCCTTCAACATTTGCTGAATTCGAGGATAATAAGAGGCCGCCTCCAGTGGTGCTGATGGGTCTTCAACCATTGTGTCATACGGAAACAAGGTTGTTCCAACAGATTCTTTCTGCCGGTAGCCAATTTCTTTGAGAGCATTTAGAATATCTTCAGCATTGACATTCATATAACTGGCAACTCCCACTTTTAATGAGTCAGGTTGAACCTCTATCATTTTCAGTGGATTAAGCTTTGCTGTACCTTTGGATGTATTGACGTCTGACCAAACAGCTCCAACGGCTATGATGAAATCCGCTTCTTCAACAGTCTGGGTTACATCCTTACTTCCGAAAGCTCCGCCGTAAACACCAATATACAGGGGATGACTCTCATCAAACCCGCTTTTCCCCTGCATTAACGAAGCGACTGGAACATTTAACTGCTCAGCCAGCTGCTGCACGGACCCTTGCAAGTTATAACGGAGTGTTTTCATATCTACAAGCAGGACTGCTTTTTTTACATCCTCTAACATTTTCCTTATATTCTCCACTGCTGACTGCAATGCATCGTCATTCGTTTTGGTCTTATTTTGGGAAGGCTCGGTGTGGGAAATCACCGGCTTTGTAACGAGATCGATGGCCACTACCAAATAAACGGGCTTTTTCTTTTCCTTCGCAATTCTGATCGCTTCCGGTATCTCCCTAGCCGCGTTTTCTGGTGTAAGAATCGCCGTATAACTGGTGATATGCTCATAAACCTTACGGAAAACATCGAAATCTCCATTCATTAACGTATGATGGACAAGCTCCTTCTCCTTTTGCATCATGGACTTTGGCGAGCCGACAATATGAATGAGCGGCACATTTTCACTGTACGCACCAGCGACTGCATTGCATGCACTCATCTCACCAACGCCAAAGGTGGTGATTAGTGCCGACATGCCCTTCACCCGGGCATAGGCGTCCGCTGCGTATCCAGCATTGAGTTCATTTCGTCCATTAATGAACTCAATCCCATCGTAATCTTCCAAAGTATCTAGCAATGAAAAATTATAGTCTCCGGGCACACCAAAAATCTCTGTAATGCCCTCTGCTTTTAGGCAGTCGTATAAATATTGTCCCAAGGTTCTGTTTCCAGCCAAGTTAATCACTCCTTCATCGATTCATCTCTACTTTATTAATACCCAAACATAAGTAGGTTAACCGTATAAGTATCCATTTAAATAAGAGCTGCCTTCGCTAATCTATTAATCTAATTTCAACTTTGATAAATGAAGCAGGTGATATTGTCCTAGAATGGCGTGAAAATCTTTAACCACTCAAAGGGAAGAGGATGCTTTTGAAGGCGTTGAAGAAAATTTATTATGCCCCAACCATTCAAAAAACGAACCGCTACCCTAAAGCTACTGCCTACTATAAAAATACGGATTTCAAAAAAATGATTCAATTCCAAATCAAAGAATCTGAAAATTCTTGATTTCACCTCTAATATTGATTTATATTTGAATCAACCGAAAAAGCGTACAAGGGGGAAAATAATGAGTGAAAACAATGTAAAAAGAGTTTTGGAAACCATCATCAGCACATCGAATAATAATATTACCGTGACTGATGAAAAAGGCTTCATTTTATTTACGAATCCTAACCATTGGTGGATTTATGGAATTGAACCCGACCATTATCTTGGAAAATCCGTTTACCAGCTTGAAACGGAAGGAATCCTTACTCCTTCAATATCTGCCATGGTATTGAAAGAGAAAACACCTGTCCAAATCATGCAGCATACGAAGACGGGAAAGATCGTCATGTCGACTGCCTATCCCATCTTTGATGATGATGGTGAATTGATTCGTGTCGTCAGTTATGCCCAAGATCAAACTGAAATCAGGAAACTTCAGGACCAGTACGGCCAATTGGAGAAAAAAATTCAAGAATATCAATCGGAGGTCGAGGAACTCAGGGAACAGGAGGAGCTGATCTATCGCAGCAAGGAAATGCGGCAAATCGCCAAAACGATACTCCGTGTTTCCACAACGGATGCCACTGTCATGCTTCTTGGGGAATCGGGGGTGGGCAAGAGCGTTTTCGCCCGCCGGCTCCATAATCAGAGTTACCGCAGCAAAGAGCCATTTATCGAAGTCAACTGCAGTACCATTCCAGAAAGTCTCTTTGAATCTGAAATGTTTGGATACGAGGCGGGATCCTTCACCGGTGCGCAAAAGCATGGAAAGCAAGGGCTGATCGAACAGGCAGATAATGGAACCTTATTTCTGGATGAAATCGGGGAGCTCCCCCTGGATATGCAAGTGAAATTATTAAATGTCCTGCAAGAGAAGACTTTTAAAAGGGTGGGCGGAAAAAAAGAGCATAAAATAGATTTCCGGCTTGTAACCGCAACGAATCAAAACCTTGAGGAAATGGTCGAAAAGGGAACATTCAGGCTCGATTTGTATTACCGCTTAAATGTGATTCCCGTCCAAATACCGCCTTTACGGGAAAGAAAAGAAGATATTGCCATCTTAATCAATCATAATCTCGAAATCATCAACAAGAAATACAAAACAGATAAGAAGTTGCATCCTTCCACTTACGAAATCCTGATTCAGCATAAATGGTCAGGGAACGTGCGTGAATTGGAAAATCTGATTGAACGGCTCATTCTGACCTCGGAAGACTCCATCATTTTCCCAGGCTTCCTCCCCTCCCATTTACATGGACAAGTATCTTTGGAGAAAAAAGATGATACCTTAATGATCGACCAAATGATGGTTGAGGATCGTGATCTCAATACCGCTCTTGAACAAGTGGAAAAATGGATGATGATGAAAGCGAGTAAACAATGTAAATCCACATATGAAATGGCAAAATTCTTAGGTATAAGCCAGCCTTCAGTCGTTAGGAAAATGAAGAAATATAAAGGTCAATTACCCATTAAGTAAAAGTAAACTAAAAGAATATTTCACTGCAACCTAATAGGAGACCTTCACATGAAGGTCTCTTATTTCTCTTATTTATTTGACACGCCTGCCGATTCAAATGTTGCCATTTCTTTAAGGACCAATGTCGCTGCCTTTAGGATGGGGTATGCCACTGCGGCCCCTGTTCCTTCTCCGATTCTCATTCCCATATCGAGTATCGGCTCCTTACCAAGCAATTCTATGGCTGTTCTATGACCTGGTTCAGCCGATCGATGTCCAACAAACATATAATCTGCTGCATGTTCGGCTAGGAGGTTGGCCAATACAGCGGCCGTGGTTGTAATGAAACCATCAACAAGAATGGGTATACGGTTATTCGCTGCAGCGATCATGGCCCCAGCCATACCTGCAATTTCGAATCCACCGATTTTCATCAAAATATCGATTGGATCATCAGGACTAGGTTTTCTTAATAAAATCGCTTCTTCAATTATTCTTTGCTTATGTAAAATGCCTTCAGACTTTAAACCTGTTCCCTGTCCCACTAGCAATTCGGAGCTTTTCCCGCTTACGACGGAGATTATGGCGGAACTGGATGTCGTATTTCCGATTCCCATTTCACCAAGAATCAGGCAGTTCACTCCACGGGCAATCATTTTCTGTGCACGATCATATCCAATTTCAAGCGCTTGAAGTGCTTCTTCCTTTGTCATCGCATCTTCTTTATAAAAGTTTCTAGTTCCACGGCGGACTTTTCTCGAAGTTAATTCCGGAGCCTCAATATCTCCATCGATCCCGATATCAACAATGTCCAAGTAAGCATCTATCGCACGGCTGAGTACATTGATGGCAGCTCCATCATTCAGGAAATTGAGTGCCATTTGTTCCGTCACTTCTTTTGGATATGCCGACACCCCTTCTTCCGTAATTCCGTGGTCGGCTGCAAACACGATAACACCCGGTTTAGAAATGTCCGGAAAGGCCTCTCCTGTCATCTTGGCCAATTCGATTATCCATTCCTCAAGTCGCCCTAAACTTCCCTGAGGAAGCGTCAGTGAATCGACATGGCCTTTTACCTGCCGTCCCATATCTTCATCCAGCATCGGGATGGAAATGGCGGTTAACCCATTCGTCATATTAAAAACCTCCATAATCCAAAATGAAAAACCTTAACCATCGGAAAAGGTTCTTACCCATCATTTTCTATAAATACAACTTAGTCAATCTAATTATCCTCTAAACTAACTTGTGACACACTAAGATCATTTACTTCGGCACTCCTATTTCATTTAATGGATAGATGCGAAATTCCACTTTGCCCACAAGTGATTCCTCTGAAATAAAACCAAATCTTCTTCCATCCCAACTGTTCCTGCGATTGTCCCCCATGACAAATAAGTGACCAGCAGGTACCTTGGATTTCCCAAGTAAATCATTCAGGGTGAAATTCTCCGTCAGATTTTCTTCAGGTGGAATTTTCTCTTTTTTCGTTTTCAAATATGGTTCTGTATACTTTATTCCATTAATAAACAGCCTATCATCTTTCATTTCGACACTGTCACCTGGTAAACCGATCACCCTTTTTATATACTTCTCATCTGCGTCCGGTGCATTAAATACAACCATATCGAAACGTTCTGGCTTTCCGATTTTAGTTACCACGAGCCGGTCATTGTTTTCATAAGTCGGCTCCATTGATTCACCCTTGACGGTAACTGGCGTAAATAAAAACTGTTGGCAAATAAACACGATCATGAAAGCGAATAAGATAGATTTCAACCAAGAGAACACTTCAGTTTTCATATCATTCTTCATAAGGACTCCTCCCATCCATTTTGAACGGCTAACATTTGAAACCAATCCATGAAGCGTCAAGACCAATTTTTCAGCTCTGTTAATCCCTTAATGCTGAGTTTTGCCGGTCGGTTCTTAGAGGAGATATTCAAAAAGAATTATCTGGAAAAATTGTAACATATCCATTTATCGCTTGCGAGAATTAATCATTTTTATTAACTGGAGCGCAGAGCAAATCTAAAAGTATATCGAAAAAAGGATAGCGAATTTTAGCTATCCTTTTACTGGTATCCAATCCTTGCTCCAATGTTGAACCTTAGTATTTATTCCAAGTCAATAAAGTATCAAGTGGCAAACGTACTTTTTCAAATCCTGCTTTCATTCCTTTTCCAAGGGAAATTAACATGACGGGTTTGAAGTTTTCAGGTACATTGAATGCATCCACAAATTTGGCTTCATCGAACCCTCCCATTGGGACTGTATCATATCCTTTTGCTTTTGCCGCTAACATGATCTGCATAGAAACCAAGCCACCGTCAATCATGGCTACACTTAAAGCCTTTTCAGCAGAAAAATTACCGTAATTATGCATGATCGAAGCCACATATGGCTCTTTGATTTCATTCTTCATGATTCCTTTATTCACCAATTCACCATAAATCCGCTCAGCATTTTTGTAACCTTCTATATCAGCTAAAACGGCAATGACAGTAGAGGCATCAACAATTTGTTGTTGGTTTTTTGCGATGGGCAGCAATTCTTGTTGGGTTTGCTTATCTTGAATCACAAGGAATCTCCATGGCTGTAAGTTGGAAGAAGACGGTGCTTGAATCGCAATCTCCAGGATTTCTCTAATTTCTTCTTCAGTCATCACGTATTCAGCATCGTATTGGCGAACAGATCTCCGTTCTTTTGCTACCGTAATGAAGTCTGTATCAGTAAGGACCTTCGGCTTTTCAAGCGGTATATTCAATTCTTTCGATTTATTTAGGTACTCTTCTTTACTCATTATATTTTTTGTCATGTATAATGACCTCCATTTAACTGTGTTTATTACAGGAACAGTATATTACGAATACTGTTCTTTTGTCAAACACAGTTAAAAAAAACGAAACCCTATTAGTTTCGTTTTCTCAGGTTTAAGATTTTGATAGTAAATCAGCAATCGTCTTTTGTTCCAAGCCCTGTATAATCCAGCTCTCCATCTCGTTTTTCAAACCGCATAAAGCTTGGCGAGAAGAAGGTTGAAAGCATTTTTTATCATTCACATCAAGGAAGCCCTTTGAAAAAGGTTCGGATTTAATTGCTGCGTATATATCTGCAAGTATGATTTGTTCGGGATTTTTGGCTAGTGAATATCCACCATCCCTGCCTTCCTTCGCTTGAATCAGCCCTGCCTTAACTAAATTACTTAATATTTTTCTGAGAAAACCCGACTCCGAATCAAGCTTATCGGCCAATTTAGTACTATTACATAATCCATCCTGATCAGCAAGAACAAGCAGAGCTTGTACTGCAAGACTAAACCACATTATACTGGAAACCTTTTCAGACATTTCTTTCACCTCTCTTCTACTTTAAACTATTTTTCAAATGCCCGCTTCCTTTTTTGGCTTTATTATGGAGAAGCATTTCCACAGTGGTTTGAAAGAAGGGCGAATCGGTGAAAAATTATTTCCTAAGCATCCTTTTTTCCTTTCATTTAATTTCCAATTATAATAGATAAGTGAAACTTATTAACATGATTATCCATGAAAAATAAACAATCGGAGGTAATGAAGATGAAAGTTGTTGCAATAGTGGGAAGTATTCGGAAAGAGTCTTACAACCTAAAGCTTGCCAAATATATTCAAACTAGATATCAAGATCGTTTTGATCTCGAAATCTTAAACATTCGGGACCTTCCTTTTTATGATCAAGATATTGAAAATGATCCTCCTGCAGTCGTTAAAGAATTTAAAAGCAAAGTGGCTGATGCAGACGCAGTCCTATGGGTAACACCTGAATACAATGCGACGATTCCAGGCGTATTGGGCAATGCCATCGATTGGTTGTCACGTGTGGATAAAGTCTTGATCGGCAAACCTTCATGGATCATGGGTGCATCAATGGGGCAATTAGGAACGGTTAAAGCTCAATTGCATTTACGTGAAATCCTATTCGCTCTAGGCATCTCCTCCCCGCTCCTTCCCGGGAATGAAGTATACGTTGGAGCCGTGCATGACAAAATCGATAACGAAGGCAGTCTTACACATGAGTCGACTGTCCAGTTTATCGATACGGTCGTCGATAACTTCATTAGCTGGTATAATCACCATACTCGTTAATGCTTTTAAGACAAGAATCCCAGCAGATCGATCCTGCTGGGATTCTTGCTGCATCATTCATTAGTTAAATGGGCCTTGATGGCAGCGTTCCCCCTACCTTTTCCTAGCGGATGCATTATCCTCTTCCAGCTTGGAACGAAGGATATTTGGTCATTCCGCCATCAGCGAATAGAGTGATGCCCGTTACATAACTGGATTCTGAAGAAGCCAGCCATACAGCAACCGCGGCAATTTCCTCTGGCTTTCCGATATACCCCATTGGAATCATGCTTTCCAGATCCTTTTTCTTTTCGGGATCTTCAAGCTTGTCAGCATTTATTGGCGTGGCTATGGCTCCAGGCCCAATGCTGTTCACACGAATTCCTTTCGGTGCATACTCAAGCGCCAGGGTTTCCGTAAG
This sequence comes from Peribacillus sp. NPDC006672, assembly GCF_050274955.1. NCBI lineage: Bacteria > Bacillati > Bacillota > Bacilli > Caryophanales > Bacillaceae > Peribacillus > Peribacillus sp. NPDC006672. Next base: position 185,204 of record NZ_JBNNOR010000010.1, on the reverse strand, counting down.
CAACTTCACACCGCCCTTGCTTGCTGCGTAGTGAACGAATAAGGGCCAGGGAATCATCTCATGTACACTGGACATGTTTATCACATTCCCTTTAACATTGTTCTCGACAAAATACTTGATTGCTTCACGGCAGCCTAAGAAATTACCTGTTAAGTTGGTATTGATGACTCTATTCCAGTCGCTTAACGGCATTTCGTGCGATGGTACAGGATTTTCTATTCCTGCATTATTAATGAATATATCGAGTTTGCCGAATTCCTTTATCGCAGATTGAACAAGGTTAATCATATCTTCTTCAACCGTGACATCGCCTTTCACTGCAACAGCTTCCCCACCATTGGTTTTGATTTCTTCCAATACACTATCCGCTTCCTCTGATTTATTGCGATAATTAACCACGATCTTTGCCTTTTCCTGTGCAAAGCGAATCGCCATCGCTTTTCCCAACCCAGTGGATGAACCGGTTATCACAACGACCTTACCTTCTAAATCTGTATACATTTCATCGCCCTCCAATTAACTTTTTGCCAGTCCGAGCATAATCCCGGCTATGATGATCAAGATAATTCCAATAACGATTCCAATCAGTTGACGTTTTGTTTTCTTTTCACGTAAAATGATGATCCCGCCAAGAGTTGAGATGACTATGCCCATTTGAGATAGGGAAAAACTCGTTGCGACTCCCACACGAGGCTGGGAAATGAATAAAAACATGTTACCTGCTGCCCATATCAATCCGGGAATGATATTGCGAATCGCATATTTGTTAAACGGTTTATGTTTAAAAGTCAATAACAGACCGCCTATTACCATACCAATCGCTTGGGGGAACAACGCCGACCAGCCATTAACATCAAAAAGACGGGCAACGACCACATAGACCAAATAACCAAACGTCGAGATGAGGAGAATAACAATTCCTTTTTTCAAGTTTCCCTTTTTCCCCTCTTTTGACTCTTTATCTTCCAATGAAGTCAGGACAATACCAATAATAATGAAAACTAAGGCCAAGACCCCTAAAATGATCGATTTCATTGTGGACCATTCGTGAAAAACAATGACTCCGAATAAGGTGGTTGATATGAGCTGCATTCCGGTTGAGATTGGCATCGTTTTAGATACGCCCATTAAATCAATGCTCTTAAGCTGATTAGCTTGTCCAACAGCCCAAAAAAGACCAGAGACAACCCCTACTCCAAACACCAAAAGAGACAACTTAATATCAGCAAAAATAAAAACCCCAATTGAAAAGATCAAGGCACCAATCGTTGTACCTAATGTTTGACTATAGGGTCCCCCACCTAGTTTCACATTGAATAAAACGATGCTTCCCCAGAATAATGCCGGCAAGAGAGCTAATAATATATCCATCTTCAACCCCCATATGTAAGTTCAAATCCAAAGCAGGAAATTTTTTATCTTCTTTTAATATGTTCGCATTCTTTGAATTGAGTCTTGGTAATTTTATGAAGTATCCTTTGGTTGAAGGAAGGATTGATTTAGATACATCAGTCGCAAAAAATGGTCGATACAAAAAGGGCTACCCTCGCAGTCCTCAGACTGTAGACAAACTCGATGAAAATCGAGTTTGTTTACATTTTTTTATGGCTTGTACAATTTGAACATTGATTGGAACGTAGGGCACTCGCTTTCCGCGGGCGGTCCGCCCTCGGCACCTTTGCGCCTATGGGGTCTCCCTTGGACGCGTTTTTCCCGCAGGAGTCTCGTACCTTCCGTTCCAATTAACTTCGTTTTAACTTTTTTGGTTATGGTTCAGTTTTACACTCTACACGTCCACGAACAAAAGAAGGATTCTTCTGCAAACATGATTATCCATGAATGTAAAGAAGTTGGACAATTGGACATGGCAAGGTCCAAGAATGGCTTATGCACGATAACTGGCCTTGTAATTGGCTTTTTCACTTTTAGCAGGAATAGGGATAAGGACGTTAAAAAGGAAGCTACAGAATCGGCAATCTCAAGTGCAAAGTTAGATAATATTGGACAATCAATTGATTCAATTAGAATTGATTTTAAGGCAAGTGATCAACGTTGGACTGCCTTATCTGAAAGAGTTATTCGAAATGAAGAAAGTGTGAAACAAGCTCATAAACGAATTGATCAATTCGAAAAAAAGGAGAGATTTGATATGGATAAAGCAAAACAATATGTAGCATTGATTGGCGGTGCATTGGGTGCACTGCTTTTATTTTTTCAATCGCTAGGTTATCAGGTTGAATGGTTCAATGAGATTACAATCAACTCATTTATCAACTTCCTTACAGCTGCCGTTCCCTTGTTTTTGCTTTATATGGTGTTTATAAAAATCAATATTTAGTAACTAAGAAAGCTCAAAAGCAAGAAGAAGTTTTAAAAAAACAAGGATTAAAATAGGCTGCCCATCGGGTGACTTTATTTTAAATTAAAAGGAGACGATGAAAATGACAGTAGCATTGCAAACTTTATTAGATCGTTCAATTAAAAACATGGGGTCCGGTATCAATTTAATTGTGAAAGCCTCTGCATTAGAGATGATTAAAAGGGCTTATAAAGAAGGAATTTACACTCAAATCAGCGCAGGTTATCGCTCCATGGAAGAACAAGCTTCACTATACGGTCAAAGACGTCTATATTATAGTTACCACGGTAACAATTATGGTAATCTAGCTAAGCCAAAAGTGACAAACGCTTTGCCAGGACAATCTTTCCATAACTTTGGTGTAGCGATAGACTATTTCCTTGTAAGTGATGACGGAAAAACACCCTTGTGGACCATTAATACTAAATGGAAACGTGTAGCTGCTATTGGTAAAGAATTAGGATTTAAATGGGATGGAGATTGGACAGGCATTAAAGATTATCCTCACTTGGAAATGACGGGTGGATTAACCTATTCACAGATGCAAGCAGGCAAAAAGCCAAGTCTTTCTTTAAAATTCAAAGCTGATGCTGGAACTATTGTTATTGATCCACCAAAGAAAGAGGTGGCATCTGAGGTTAGTAAAGAATCTTCCAAGAACAAAGGGGATAAGCACTATCGTTTCCATTCAAAAAACATTAAATAGTCGTTATAAAGCTGGTCTTGTTGTGGACGGATATAATGGCCCTAAAACCAAATCAGCACTTATCAAAGCTTTACAAACGGAACTTAATAAGCAGTTCAATAAAAAACTTGTTGTGGATGGTAAATGGGGAGCTAAAACTAAGGCTGCCATTGTCACTTTCCAAAAGGGTGCAAAAGGCAACCTCACATGAATTCTACAGGCTACGCTTTACACCAAAGGTTACAACCCTGGATCACTGGATTCCATCTTTGGAAAAGGTACTGGAACGGCATTAGAAAAGTTCCAGAAAGCTAAAAAGATACCTGCAGATAAAAAGGCAGGTAAAGCAACTTTCACTAAATTGTTTGCTGCATAAAAAGAACGTTCAGATTTGTTTTTTATTATTCAATTTAATAATGAGTTTAAATATAATAATAATTGACATTAATATTATTATACCAATCAAAGTTTTTTGACCAAAATCGAAGAAAATCATACTTAATAATACTATAAGAACCAAAAGAGTAATTCCATTGCGTTTAATAAATTCCATATATAAAGACCTCCTAATAAAGTTGAAAAGTAGTAAAAAAGATATATTTTTGATAATATTACCATTTTCATTCTATATACACCACTTGATTTATACGAAAATCCTCACTGGAGCCCATATTCTTATTAATCTGTTGGGTCCATACATATGCGGAAACTGCAGCTGTCCAGTCAGGATCTTTCTTGAAATCTGAATTTAGAACTGAGAAACTTTCACTCTGTAAGAAATTAGTTTCTTTTGAATGCAAGTAAACTTTGATATTTATGTTCATTTTTTTACCTTAAAGAAGGATCGTACCAGCGTTCACCAATGATCATATTCTCACCTTTCCTTGTATAAGTGAATTTCGCTATATTTTGACCTTCTAAATGATAAGGTGCTTCCCAGAAAATCGTCACCTCACTGATATCGTCCTCTTTGGCAAGATTAGCTGCTAAATCCTCACTATACATCTCAAGTAAGTTCTTAGTCCTCTTTTCGTTGTTCATAGCGTCAAATTTCAAATATGGTAAAACTATATAACTCCCATCATTTAGACCTAAGTTTTCGTTAACTTCCATATCACTAACAGTCGTTTGGCTATAGTTCTTATCTATAATGCTGTTAATTGTTTCTTCGATTTCGTCTTCCCTGGTCGTTTCCGTATCGGGAAACCATTCTTCCTCTAAATCTTCTTCCTGGCTTTCTTCACTCTGTATCGTCTCGTTAGTTGAAATAGAATTTTTTTCAACTACAGGTTCTTAAGTAATCCTAAAAATCTCAACATTTCTTTCCCCCATCTACTTGATCATGTGATAATTCCTCATCGTCTTCATATAAATCATCGACCTTCACACCTTTAGCTTATCTGTAAGATATTTCAATTTTAGGATATATTCCTATATTTATCCATATGGAGATTTGGAATGATAGAAATCCTATAGCGCCAGCTGCATATTTACTTTCTAGCTAATATTAAAAGGAGACCTATAGTATTACGGTCTCCTTTTGTGTTCTATGGAACTAACGCACCAGTTAGTTGATGAACAAAATAACAAATACTATATGTATCCTCACTCTAACGGTTTCCAATTTGGATCCTTTATATCGGAATGATTTGGTTTTCTTACGTTTTCCGAAAAATCTAGATCGCTAACGCCAAATTTTATAAAGTTTTGTTGTGACTCTCTAAAAGAAATTTTATTTGCACCGTCTTCATCTGGATATTCATATTGGTAATTATCATCTTCCCAAAAACAAATTCTACAAATATCATATGTTCCTGGGGGTTCTTCATCTAATGTTTTATATCCACAAAAAGGACAAGTATATTTCATACAATCACCTCGACAATTCTTATGAATTTGAATTCTACTATGATTTCTTATGCAACTATCCTGCCCCCATAAGAAAAAGAGCTGCTGAAGCAACTCCCTTATTGAAGTAAAGCACCTTTTAGTTTTATAAGAAAGGGAACCTTCTTCAAGAATCTCGCCCTTTAGCTGAAGATGCATGTTTTTCCAAGTTAAAACGATGCCTCATCATTCCATTGGACAGGGGTAACCATACCCTTCTCAAAATCACTTCGTAATATCCCATAACCGATGGAATCCAGATATTCATTCGATTCAGTCTTCCAACATGCTCTATAGTGGGCTTCCTTAAGATAGCCACATGTACGAAAAACCTTCCTCATCGGTATATTGTCTTGCCTTGTTTGTCCTTCGATACGGATGATTTTTGGATAGGTATTGAATACATGTTCAGTAAGCCAACAAACAGCCTTTTTGCCAATCCCTGTTCCTCTGTTTGCAGTCTTGATTCGCAAGTCAAACATAGCCGACTGATCTAACAAGTCATAAACTCGAATAAGTCCCACATTTTTTATTGTTTGCGGGTTTTGAATCCAGAATGTACGACTCTCATCGCTATGATAATTACCTTCGTCGATAGCAGAAATGATTCGATCTCTTGTAGGAACAGGATTTACGTAATAATCCCATCTGTCTGATGTCAACCAATCAATAAGCTGCGTTTTTTCGTCAAGTGTAAACGGAACGAAGGTAAGTGCTTCTGTGCTATAACTAGACATTCAACAACCTCCCTATATTTTAAGGATGCAATGTTTACTAATTATCTCAGCCATATTAGGTTGAGTAAATAGTTTCACAATCACCTCCAAAAGTTAACACAGATTTTAAAGGCTGGCTCAACAATCTGGCCCAATTGTTGAAGAAAGATCAAACAGCACTCTTCAACTATCCTGCCACGTTAGTTCCATAAGAAATAAGATCCATGGCTAGGAAAAACCCTATCTGTGATTAATTAAGATTGTCCATAAAATCAGCATCAAAGTAAAGATCATTCATAAGCTTATTCACAATACCATACAGTGGGTTCGTAGAGGCCAATCTCTTAATCTTGAGCAAGATTCAAAGGGAGTTTCAAAAGGGGTTCGGAATGTCTTAATTCCGAACCCCTTTTGTCTACAGTCTGAGGGCTGCCATCTCCGCCCTTTTTGATAAGTGAAAATGTTATTCCTCCATGGCCCCATCCAGTTATCCACCATGTTGATGATGATGCATGTCCATTTCCGGATCATTCCCGACCTTGAAAAAATCGCTTTCCCAAGCAGCAGTCGTTCCGATGATGAGGATGGATAACAAGAGAGTCAGGAAGAAAGGAGCAAGTTCCCTCACTCTTTTTGTTGGATCCATCTCTTTTACATCCTGCCTTTTTATAAAAAATGTCACAAATAATATACTGGCAAGATAAATTAGATCCATCGAAGCGAGCATGAAAGTTTGTGAGTCAAGAGGCAGCATGACCCCAAGCATGGCGCCCATCATCGCCCCCATCAGAGATGTTGATAGAGATTCCATTACCGCAGTTAAACCGAATGGCCTTCCAATGATGAAGGCTGCCACGGCACATATTGCGATGGCTACAACAGTTAAAACCGCCAGCATTCCGGGAAACAAGAATGCTAGGATTAAACTCAAGGTTAAACTTGTCGTCATGCTTAACATCATGACCATGCATTTACCAAGGCTCGTGCCAACATTATCTTTATTCCGATTGGCTTTTTTGGAAAAATAAAACGTATATGCCCCGACTATGATAAAACTGGTAAGCAGCAACATTTGATTCGCTTCCCTTCTAGTAAGAGCTATTTTTGTGGGACGGCTGATTCTTTAATGACAGGAAGAGTTATTATCCATATGGCAAGCCGATTTTTTTGGTTTTGATGGAGGCACGTCAAGAGCCGGATTCCGATCGAAAAAGCCTACTGGTTTCAAAATGAAGCTAATATATGCAGTCGGCATGACCGGCCAATCCTCAGGTCGGGTTATATGATGGTGACCCATGTTATACCAGACCACAACGTCATCTTTTTCAATGGAGCGATCGGCTTTAACCCACTCTTCCAGCCCCTCTCCCCCTGCATGTTGGTTCGGATACCGTCCTGATGCAAATTGTTCTTCCGGATCGAATGGCGTCACCCAAAAATGATGTTTTAAGAATCCAGCCCGTTTTAAAAGGGGCGAATCATCATCGGCGAACGGGAAACAATTTTCACCTGCGAACAATTTATAACCAACAGGTTCTCCCATTCTATTCGTTTTTGATGGATTGACAATCTTCCAGAAGCGCGCAGTTCGCAAATCCAGATCTCGAACTGCCTCCGATTCATGTTTTAGCAGAGTCGAAACCGGGAAGAAACCATTGCCATATGGGTTGTCCGGCCCCTTCTCCATCCTTTTTGTATTGACCTCATAGACTGAATTATTACTTCCGTCAACCATCATATCCAGCCTCATATTGAAGAAATGCTGATGATGTGCTGCAAATAATTGAGGAGCAACCAAATTGCCGTGTGGATGCTTTTGGCCTGGTTCGATGGCTTGTGTATGCAATATGCCTGTCAATTTCACTTCAAACTGTATCGTCCCGTCTTGAAAGAAATACCAATAGAATCCATATTCATAATTTCCGACTGTCGAGATGCTTGATAAGACCAGTCTTCTTGAACGGCGGACTTCAACATGACCGGTCCTCCAATCCGTATGTTTCCAACCAATTCCAAAGTCCTCCTCATGTAAGCAAATGGCATTTTTGATATGAATGACTTCCCCTTTACTATCCACCAGATTCGCATCAAAGTACTTGATCTCACCTAGACAGTCACATCCAAGTTCCAGTGAATTAGCCAACATGCCGATTCCGTATTCCCCTGCATCGAAAGCATTGTTCCTGTTCACAGGATCTGTTGGGTCACCATAAGGCACCACCATTTCGGATAAAGATGCTCTATAGAGGATTGGTCGCTGCACTCCGTCATCATTGTAACTGACCGTATGAAGGACAAGACCTTCACGAGAATTGAAACCAAAGCGAATCTTCCATTTTTGCCAATCGATCACATGGCCTTTTGTCGTGAAACTCGGACCTTGCGATTGGATGATTTCTAAAGGCTTTACATCCTGCCTCATTTTCCCGACCTGATCGGGTGTATAATTTCCATCAAGCGGCGGAAACGGTATGACACCTTTATCCATAATCTTGATGACTTCCATCTTATTTAAATCTACTAGGACATATAACCCTGAAATGGGGCGTGCATACCCATTATCATATAATGATGTACGGTAATAGCATAAAGCCCTTACGATTCGAACGTTCTCTTCTTCTTCAATACCAAAATTCCCCGCAGACCATGGATCTACCATAATATTGTCCATATTCGTAAGCCCCCTTTTAGCAAAGGCCTCTATCATCTCCGGGTGGCTTTTAACGACTTCTTGACACTCCATGAATTCATCTGCCATAATGGATGGCTGCACCCCCGGAATCAGTTTCCATGATTTTATATTGCCTTCCGTTAAAGACACGACAGCCTCATATGTCTTTCCTTCTTTATTATGGAGAACGATACAGAATGCTTCTCTCTTGATTTGTTCTTCATCCTGATAATTCAAAACAATGGATTTTGCCGGTTCCAGTAAGCTAATGTTAGCAAAACGGTATTGGTCATCCATTCCTTTATCACGTTTTAAAATCTTGACCGTCAACTCAAGTTCTTCTGCCGATAATGGATCAAGCGGATGATTTTCCCTCGTTACTTTCAAGTTTGATGTTTTTTCCATCGTACCCTCTCCTTTTAGGTAAAATATCGTTCTATCTATTTCGGTCATCTTTTCTTTCAAACTGACTTCCAAATTCCAACGTTTTTTATTTGCCTATTGCATCCTTTTTTTCGATAGTTGGCGTTAGCTCATTTCCTATCTTTTCTCTTTCTTTTGATTCTGCTATGAATATTGAAATAATTAATAATACAGTAGCAATGATATCTACCGTTCGTAATTCATCACCTAGGAATAACACGGCATATAGCATCGCAGTAATCGGAATGATTGCCGTTGCCATCCCTATGGTGCTTGCTGGTACCTTTGGAATTCCTAAGTACGTAAATACATAAGCAAGCACCCAACCAAGCAATGAGTACGCAATGACAGCACTCCATAAACTGGGCGTCAGTTTTCCCCAATCAAAAGATATTGCCTCATAAGCAGCCACTGGCAAAGTAGTTAGCAGCCCCATTAAGCATAGTCCTGCTGCCATCGTCACCGGGGGCACCTCCACTGCGAATTTTTTTGCATATACAAAAAACAATCCCAATGAAACAACCGCCAATATCATGAAAGTAATCCCTAATGCACTGGATTCCCCCTCCGTACTCGCACCTGCGAGCTCCATTATCAGAACAGCTGAAACAGCTAGTATGATGGATAAGCTCTTACGAATGTTCAAGCGCTCTCCCAACAATATGAAGGAAAGAACTAAAGTTACGGCAGGCACCATGCTATTGATGATTCCAGCAGCTATTACACTAGAGTATTTCAAACCATATAGGAGGAATACCGTATATAATGTCACCGTAAAAAGAGATTGCATGAATATTCCAAAGTACGTTTTATACCCGAACTCTTTCCACTTGATTTTCTCGTAAATTTTCGCTGATGGCAGTAAGATGATACAAGCGATGGCAAGCGTTATGGCTGTAAACAGCCATACGGGAATGGTCGCCATTGCGACACTGCCGGCCGGGATCGAGAGACCTAAAACAATCATATTCAATATGATGAAGATATAGCCAATATTCAGTGAACCCCACCCCATTCATACGGTTTATCAAGCGGAATCCTGGAAAGGAAACTTAGTTAACCTGCAAGCGAGGAAGTGATGAATAGAACGCTCACTCCCCTTACACCCCATACCAATTCAAGCCTTGCTCGTTCAAATCGATCCATACATTTTTTGTTTCCGTGTACATATCCATCGCATGGATACCCAGTTCCCTTCCAAAACCGCTTTGTTTCCTTCCGCCAAAAGGAGCTGCGCTATCAAGCATGCTAAACGTGTTCACATATACCGTTCCCGCTTTAAGCCCCCTTACCATACGATGCGCTCTTTTTAAATCATTGGTCCATACACCTGAAGCCAACCCATACAACGTGTCATTTGCCTTGTTCAATGCATCCTCCTCATCCTTGAACTTGATCACCGACAAAACCGGACCAAATATCTCTTCACGGGCGATTGTCATATCATTTGTGACGTTCTCAAAAACAGTGGGCGTGAAGAAATAGCCATTTCCTGCCTCCCTGTTTCTTTCGCCGCCGATGACAAGATTAGCACCCTGTTCCAGACCAGCCGCTACGTATTGTTCAATTTTGTCTAATTGTTGTAAAGAAACTTGCGGACCCATTTGGGTCGTTTGGTCTAAAGGATTCCCTACACGAATCGATTGTGCTTTCTTCACGAATGAATCCATGAATCGATCATATATGCTTTCTTGCACAAAAAGTCTTGTACCGGAGGCGCAAACCTGACCTTGGGCGAAGAAGATGCCAAACATGGATCCATTCACTGCATTTTCAATGGAAGCATCATCAAAAACTATATTTGGTGATTTGCCCCCTAATTCAAGGCTTATCGGTTTTAAGTTCTTACTTGCTGCTTGCATGATGAGGCGGCCAGTATGAGTTGAGCCCGTAAAAGCGATTTTATCGACGTCAGGATGGGAGGAGAGGGCCTCACCCGCCACCTTCCCATATCCAGGAATGACATTGATGACTCCATTTGGAATTCCGACTTCCTGAAAGATTTTAACCAATTCCAGAATGCTTACCGGAGTTTGTTCTGCTGGTTTGATTACGATCGTATTGCCTGCCGCTAAAGCAGGCGCAAGCTTCCACATCGTCAACATTAGAGGAAAGTTCCAAGGTACTATGGCTCCAACGACGCCGATGGGCTCCTTCAGGGTAAAATTGAACCGGTTATTAGGAGAAGCAAGGGTGCTCCCCTGGACTTTATTTGCTAATCCTGCATAAAATTCAAGCACATCTATCATGGCTGGCATTGCAATGAATTTCGTTTCGTTGATTGGCAACCCGTTATCCTGTGATTCAACTTCGGCTAGCATTTCGGCTTTTTCCCAAAGGGCCTGTGCCACTTTATTTAGCAATCTCCCTCTATCTCCCGGTGTCATTTCAGCCCACAGGCCTGATTCAAATGCCTTTCGTGCAGCTTTTACTGCCAAATCAACATCTTCCGGACCAGCCTCAGCAACTACAGCATTCACTTCATCCGTTGCAGGATTTAGTGATTCAAATGTTTTTCCGGATAAAGAATCAACCCATTTCCCATCAATGAACAATTGATATTTCTTCCCCATCATCATTCCCCTTTCGAGTGGAAATTTCTTAAACAGCCATTTCTATCTATTAAAACAATAAGGCTACACACTTTATTTTTATTGTAAAAATCGGAACATTTTGAAAATTTATAACACAATAAAAAACCAAACAAAATAGATCCTCGTCATCTTGAACGGGATCTTGTCACTAGAATCACTATATATACCAGGAAACAAAATATTGAACTTAATTGGTTTGATCAGACAATTTCTTTGAGACGGTATGCATGAATTTATTAGGAGTCAGATAACCAAACTTTTTAAATTCATTAATTAAATGTGATTGATCATAAAATCCATTCTCATTAATTACATCCCATACTGTAAGGAACTGTTTGTTCAATATCATATGCAGGGAGTTCTGGAACCTCACTATTTGGCTAAATAATTTTGGCGGCATTCCTACATGAGCATCGAATTGCTTTCGCAAGTATCTTGTAGAATATCCTGTCTCAACAGCCAACTGGTTCATATTTACATTTCCTTTAGTAGAATATATTTTATTCAAGGAATAATCTATTATTGCAGGCAAATCATTACATGCAAATATATTATTCCCTATTTCTTCTTTGAAAAGTTTTATTCTTCCACGAAAACCCTGTTCATTTATTAACCTTTCCATAATGGTAGGTTCAATTGTGATCATATCAGCTAATGGAATTTGGCAATCAATCACTTCCTTCATGGAATATTTAAAATGCTGGGTTTCTTGTTTAGGTAAAAACCTCACACCGAAATATTCACAATTAGCCTGAAAGTTTATCTTTTTGTACTTTAGGACAGTCCCACATACATTTGCGGCGGGTCTAACGGGATCGCAATAAAATAATATATCTATGCACCCATCTGGAATAACGGACATGGGATCCATTAAATCTTGATTAATTTTAAATTGATAGAATAATGTAGTTGAATAGTCTGAATTTCTTTGTTTATATTCTATATAGTAATCCGTAAGTGTCTCGAATTCCGGTTGAAATGGAAAGTAATCAAAGTTTTTGAAACTCTGAATGATGCTCAACAATCATCACGCTCCTATTATATTACATTATCAGACCAGAAAACTGGAATTCTTAATTCGGAGTACTTACCTATTTTCTTTTTGCGGATTTACAACGGTTGAATGGTATCTATATACTTCACATTTCAGGAACTTTATCATTATTTCAATGCCTGGCATTTCCAGCATGAGCGTGTTGTTTTTATGTTTTCGACAAGCATTTCCAAAACCCTTTTAAGTGATAAAATTTATTACATATACTGCTTTGAACTACGGTAAACATGAAAAGAAGCAAACCGTGTAAAGGTTTGCTTCTTTTCATTTAGATAATAATGGAAATTACTTTTTCAAATGATAGGGCACTGTCGCAACAACTACATTTCTTCTATAAAGTAAGTAGGCGCGGATCAGTAAACTTGATTGGTTATGAAGAATATTGTGCCAGGCCTTCTTCGGAATGAATTGCGGGATGATCACTGTAACTCTATAGTTGGATTCACTCGCCTTATGTTCAACTGTATCCACAAATTTAGTTAATGGCTGAATGATACTTCTATAATAAGAGTTAAGTGTGACGAGTCTAACATCTGGCTGCCACTTTTTCCATTTTTCTTCAAATTTCTTTTCATCTTCTCTTTCAAAAGCAACATAAACGGCAATGACCTGATGTGCTGATAGAGATTTAGCATAATTTAAAGAGTTCTCAACCACATGAGTTATACCAGCCACAGGCACAATAATGATATTACCTTCTATTGGCAAGATGGGCTCACAAGTTGTAATCCTTAGCTGGTCACCAACTGCTTCATAATGCTTCCTAATTCGATGAAAAATTAATATGATGATAGGTAAAAAAATCAAAACAGGCCAAACGTGAGTAAATTTGGTTAAAAAGAATATCATCGTGACGATAAAACTAATAGTGGCACCAATTGTATTAATGGTTAATTTCATGACCCAGCCTTTTGGCTTTTCGCGAATCCATTTGACAATCATCCCGGTCTGGGAAAACGTAAATGGAATAAATACCCCTACCGCATAAAGTGGAATAAGATTTTCTGTATGTCCCCCAAATGCGACTATTAAGATGATGGATGCAAGTCCTAGTATGATAATTCCATTGGAATATCCTAATCTGTCCCCTCTAATCGTAAACGCCCTTGGTATGAATTTATCTTTTGCAAGATTCACCGCAAGCAAGGGGAAAGCGGAATAGCCAGTATTGGCAGCAAGTATCAGGATCAATGCAGTCGTACCTTGAATGAAGAAATACATGAAATTCCGACCAAAGATTACTTCAGCAATCTGCGAGACGACCGTCACCTTTGCGCTAGGAACAATGCTTAAATAGTAAGCTAAGAATACGATTCCCGTAAATAATACAGCCAGTAAGGAACCCATAGCTATTAAAGTTTTTGCAGCATTATTCGGGGCTGGATCTTTAAAGTTTGGAATTGCATTGGAAATCGCTTCGACTCCTGTCAACGCGGAGCTTCCTGATGCAAATGCTCTTAGCAGTATGAATAAACTGATGCCCGCTACTGGAGTCCCGATTGGCGCGTGTAATTCCGGTGAAACTCCTCCCGTCAGGATCTTGTAAATTCCTACACCAATCAAGATGAACAATGCTAAAACGAATAGATAAACCGGATAGGCCAAAACAGAGGCCGACTCCGTAACCCCTCTTAGATTAAGGATGGTAAGCAAAAATACAAAAATGATGGCTATGACTACATTATATGAATGAAGGCTGGGAAAAGCGGACGTGATGGCATCCGTACCTGCAGAAACACTTACAGCTACAGTTAATATATAATCGACCAATAAGGATCCTCCAGCTATCAACCCTGGATTGATACCTAAATTGTTTTTTGAAACCACATAGGCTCCCCCGCCATGGGGATAAGCAAAAATGATTTGTCTATAGGACAAGATCAAAGCAGCCAACAGTAACAAAACTCCGATGGCGATGGGTATGGAATACCAGAATGCGGCAGCACCGACCGTGATCAGAACGATCAATATTTGCTCCGGTCCATAAGCAACCGAGGACAAAGCATCAGAAGATAATATCGCCAAAGCCTTTGTTTTGTTAAGCTTTTGATCACCTAGTGCATTTGATTTTAAAGGTCTTCCTATCAAAAACCTCTTTATAGAAGATAACATAAGAATCCACCACCATTTTTAAGTTATAAGTTTATGTTACACAGCTATAGTAAAAACCAGAAAAACGGAAAAATGCCTACAAGTCATAACTAAATAGACCTGTAGACATCCATTTTTTTGTCTAACAAGCTCCACCTTCCTTCTCATATAACGCTTACGAGGTTAGCTGTCGGATTCGGACCTAAGAGTAGCCCTACCTTGAAAGGATTCACCCCTTGGATTATAAATAATCCCAATAACGGGTCCCCCGTACCATAAGGTTTAAGCGATTTAGAAATACGAAACTGTTGATTATCATACTCCCGTGAAATGGAAAAGTAAATAAAAATTTTGCACAGTAAAATTTTCATTTATTGTAAGTGAGGCTTTGTTCTGACGTAAATAACATAAGTGATCCAAGCGCATGATTCGAAGGTAGGAAAAAGGTGAATAACTTGTTTAAAAAAGAGAAACTTCCCAATCAATTATTAAGAAATCCATGAACAAAACGGTGATACTTGAGGAAAAGATTACCGAATTACGAAACTGTTTAAATCTCTAATTTATCAACGGTTCACCTTTCTTATTAAACGGATCTGCCCCCATTCGATAGGTTTACAATAAACTCCGTGCTGAAAATCAAAAATTCGCTTCTCGGAATCCACTTTGATTTCCATCCATTTTAAAAGGGGCATTCTTTGATTCTAATTAGTTCCTTCCTTCTTGAATTGTTCCTAAATTGCTTTTTTTAAAGACAAAGTATTTCTGGCCAATATAGTTCAGTACTGTATAAAAGATTGTTCCAATAAGTACAGCCACATTTTGCTGTATGGAAAAATGAACGGATCCTTCCAAGGATTTTGCGATGGCTTGGCCTAAAGAATATGCGGCGGAATAACAAATAAGGATGACGCAAAAGAAACGGGCAGCCCCTCTCCGCCAATCTATATCGCTTCTAAAAGTAAAAGTCCTGTTCAACAGAAAACTCGTTACTGCTCCCGTACCATTGCCGAAAAAGGTCGAGAGCCAGTAAGATAATTCAAGAACATTCATGAGAAAAAGCATGATGGAAAGTCCAACCCCTGTATTGACTATTCCAACCAATAAAAAGCGGATAAAGGAGTTAGTGTGTTTTAGATAGTTTTTCAATACTTGTCCGTTCATTATCTAGTTGCTCCCGTTTTTTTAAATCGAGCGGATTAAATAAATCCAGATCCACAATATATTTAGGCCGGCGTTTAGATTCATTATAGATTTTACCGATATATTCCCCAATCAAGCCGACAGCAATCAACTGAAGTCCGCCGATCAACCATATGGAGGTAATTAATGAGGTCCAACCAGTTTCGGTCTGCCCATAAAACTTTAACCATAAAAAGTATGAACCAAAAAGTAAGCTAATGAAAAAGGAAAGACATCCTAGCCATAATACAAGCCGGATCGGTGTGACTGAAAAGGAAGTAATGCCATCAAGAGCAAAAGCAACCATCTTCTTAAATGGATATTTCGTTTCTCCAGCCAATCTTTCTTTGCGGTCATAATAAACAGAGTCCGTCTTAAACCCAATAAGCGGGACGATTCCCCGTAAAAAAAGGTTCGTTTCTTCAAATCGTTCCAACTCCACGATTGCCCTTTTGCTCATTAGCCTGAAATCTGCATGATTATAGACAAGGTTGACCCCCATTTTGTTCATCATTTTATAAAAACCAGTTGCAGATGTTCGTTTAAAAAATGAGTCAAGGTCCCTTTTCTGGCGCACGCCATATACAATTTCACATCCTTCAGTGAATTTCCGAATGAATTCAGGGATGACTTGAATATCATCTTGCAAATCTGCATCAATTGAAATCACACAATCCGAGGCTTCCTTAGCTGTTAACAATCCGGCAAGGAGTGCATTTTGATGGCCTGCATTCCGGGAAAGCTTTAGCCCACGAACAAATTCATTGTTAATCGTTTCCTTATATATGATCTTCCATGTTTGATCTTTGCTTCCGTCATCAACCAATAGAATTTTACTTTGACCAGAAACTACATTTTTTTCGACTAACCCCTTCACCAATCCACAAAGCTGGGAAATGGTATCCTGCAAGACACTTTCTTCGTTATAACAAGGTACAACAATCGTCACTATCGGTGAATTCACTATATCCCCCCCTTTTTCAAATGACTCTGTATAAATGAATTTTCCATACGGTCCCTTTCTTTGTGAAAATCCTATCCAATTCCAACCCGTTTGCCTTCGCGTTATTGATTGGTATGGCAGAAAAAATATACTTGCCGCCTAATCCTTTAAACGCATCTACATTAAGCTCCAAATTATCCAACTCTTTCTTCGAGCCTTTTTTGAACATATAATGCTTACCAAGCTCATCAACAAATAGGTAACAACGTCCTCCCCATTCATCAAAGTAGATTCTGATGTTTTTATTCTTAGCCAATTCGTTTTCAATTATTTGACGAAATTGATGTTTGTATGTAAGCGGATAGAAATTGTTATAGCTATCGAGCGTGTAAAACCCATTAAATTGGGCGATAGCAGGATGTAGACCAATGCTTGCAACCCGATATTCTTCTTGTGGGAGGCCAATATGCTCTTCTATATCCTGAAAAAGGCTTTCTGCATAGAACTCTTTAAAAGATGGTTTTTTATTGTAAGTGATTTCTTCATTGAAACCCATTAAAACCATAACTTGAACGGCAATGAAGATTGAAAGGGTTTTCTTAGCAAATTCACTGTGTTCCCAGATGATTTTTATGGCGAGCGCAAACCCCAAGTAAATCACCATCGGCCTTAAAAAGTGAAATCTGGCAAAATTAAAAGTATCCAAGGTGTGGAACCTTTCTGTTAAAGGAAGCCATCCTTTATAAAACCAAAATGCATACCACGCGGAGAGCATAAAATTCAAACCGAACAAAAAAACAAAAACCTTTTCCTGTCTCCACAGTTTTTTGATCAAAATAATATAAAGGGCAAAAGCTGTTATCGGCAGGATGATAAGTGCATGTACAGTCATGACATGCGTATGTCCAAGAACGAAATTTTTGAAAGTAAGCTTGATGACCCACTCGAGCGGTAGCTTTGCGTGAAAATATTCATCCCTGCTGTTTGGCTCCGAATCAAAAATGAAAGAAGCGATCAAACGATACTCAACAAGACCAAAAATGAAGGTCATATAAACGATTGAAAGAAAAAACTTTAAATTCCATCCTTTTCTCCTAATCACATCCGTTATCCAAAGAAAGCCCATTGCAACAAGGAAAAAGAAAAAGCCAAGCACGATGCTTGAATAAAGAGGTAAAAGTGTAAGGACCAAATAATTCCTCCACGAGTGGTCCTTGTTACGGATATTCAAAAAAGCCCAAAGGGCAAGCGGCATCCCAAGCGTACTGAGCATTCCTGATGGCCAAAATGGAGTAAGGGAAAAGGCTAAGGATGTTCCTACCCTAATCCACCCCGATTGGCGCCCTGTAACGAAGTGTTTTTTTAATAGGATATACATACCAAAAAAAGCAATAAATCTTGTTAATGCCTGACTTATTGCATATGCAACCATTGTCGGAAAAAGGGCATGCAGCCACACGATAATACTGAATTCACTGCCAAACGCATTTCGGGGCAGCCCATTCATAATCTGTGGAATTTTGGCATTTATTGAACCAAATAACTCACCGCTTTCTGTAAGCACTTTATACCAGGCAAGGTTGGAATCCAAATTATCATGTACACGAATATGCGCATTTTCTCCAAGGATGAATAGGGGAGAGAGATATAAAATAATGACGAGTAAAGCATAAAGGATTTGTTTTCGCTCTTGTTTTTCAATTGGCAAAATATACACCTCTTGACGAAATTCATATATCCATAATATTTGCTTCAATGGTAAATCTATTCTTTTTCAGAAATTTATTTTCACCTTTTTTTGATATAGGTCAACCAATGACTACATAAAATGAAGGGTAGAACAAAAAGCGGAATAAAAGAACCTTAAAAAGGGGCTGGGCTATGATAAAGAAAGCCGTGATTCCAGCAGCCGGTTTAGGAACACGATTTTTACCTGCTACAAAAGCTCAACCAAAGGAAATGCTGCCGATTGTTGATAAGCCGACCATTCAATATATTATCGAGGAAGCGGTACAATCGGGGATTACAGATATTATCATCGTTACGGGGAAAAACAAACGTGCCATAGAAGATCATTTCGATAAATCCATAGAGCTTGAAATGCTACTACAAAAGAAAGGACAAAATGATCTGCTTACAATCGTGGATAACATTTCTAATATGGTGGATATTCACTATGTAAGACAAAAGGAACCATTAGGTCTGGGGCATGCAGTTTTATGTGCCAAAACTTTTATTGGAGACGAACCTTTTGCCGTCCTGTTAGGTGATGATATCGTGGATAGCCGTGTCCCAGCCTTGAAACAGCTAATGGAACGGTATAACAAGGTTCGAGCGAGCATTATCGGGTGTAAAGAAGTGTCACCTGCCGCAGTCTCAAAGTATGGGATTGTAAATTTCCAAGAACAATATGAGGATTTATTTCTGGTACGAAACTTAGTGGAAAAGCCAAAAGTTGAGGAGGCTCCATCAACACAGGCTATTATTGGCCGATATATTTTATCACCTGCCATTTTTGAAACCCTTGAAACCGTACAGCCCGACTGTAATGGGGAAATCCAGCTTACCGAAGCTTTAGACCTTTTGCTGGAGAAGGAACCAATATATTCTTATATCATCGAGGGAAATCGATATGACGTCGGGGATAAATTCGGCTTTCTTCAAGCTTCAATAGATTTCGCCTTGAAACGACCTGAACTTCGTGATCAGCTAATTTCTTATTTAAGACAGTTGTTTCCTTAATAAGGAGAATAAAAGCCTATGCCCAATTACCAAGAGGTGATTGGGTTATTTTTTCATAACTTCTTGCATTTTTCATTCGATTTCTTTGATAATGAATGATTTTTTGAGTTTAGTCAGCTCCATTATATGACCCTAATATTGAACAGAAAAAGAATAATTTATTGTAAGTGAGGTTATGTTGATAACATATATCAAACACATGAGATCCAGAAAGGATTGCAGAGAATCACATGCATAAAAAAAATAATCCGATAATATCCGATGAATTTTTAGATAGTGTGGTTAAGGAAATCAATGAACTATTTGGTGGACCCATTAATGAAAAAAATGATTGTTTCCAGGATGGGGACGATGAAGAAAGAAGTTAAAGCGTCCTTATCCACAACAAGGAGTTTCCTCTACTGGGAAATTATCGTACATCTTCTGAACCTAGGCTCAAAAAAACTCTGGCGCTTTTATCCAGAGTTTTTTTATGGCTAAATGCAGGCTCACTTCCCTTCTTTTCCTTTATATAGCAGTAAAAAAAATTTAACTGCCCTTTCATTATGACTTGTCCAAACCGATTTAGCTTATCCTCATAGAATGATTACATATATTACTTTAAAGAAAGGGGTCAAACAACATTGAGCCACACTGATGATGTCTCCTTCAATTCTCAAAAAGTGCCAAAGGGAAGGCTGATTTCCGGACATACAAAGGAGTTTCAAACAGATGCCCTTGGCTTTCTTACCCGATTGGCCAAGGAATTTGGGGAGGTTGCAGAATTCCGTTTAGGACCATTCCAAAATGTTTACCTCGTTTCCAACCCTGATTTAATAAAACAAATACTAGTAACAAAACAAAAATCCTTCGTTAAATCAAAGGACTTCAAAGTTTTAAAACCACTTATCGGTGAAGGTCTGCTTACAAGTGAAAAGGACTTGCATATGCGCCAGAGAAGGCTTATTCAGCCCTCTTTCAAAAAGAATCATATTAGCCATTATGCCAAGGATATAATTGATACCACAATGGCTAATATATCAACTTGGGAACATAATGATGAACGGATAATTACAAAGGATATGATGGACATCACTCTGGGGATAATCAGCAAGACCATGTTCAGCATGGAATTCACGGATGGCTCTAAAATTGTAGGGAAACCGCTGGAAACTGTATTAAAAGTTGCAGTCAAAAGAATGAGATCGCTTTTCCGTTTGCCATTATGGGTACCAACTAAAATCAACCGTGAATATAAAAAGGCGATAAAAAGCCTTGATAAAGTGATTTACAGCATTATTGAAAAACGGAAGACCGACACAGTAAAACATGAAGACATGCTTGGAATCCTGATGGATGCTCGTGATGCCGAAGACGGATTAGGAATGACAAACCAACAGATACGTGATGAGTTAATGACCATTTTTCTTGCAGGTCATGAAACGACAGCAAATGCTCTTTCTTGGGCACTGTACGCACTTTCAATGCATCCTGAAATTCAATCTAAGCTTTTCAGTGAAGTAGATAGCATAATTGGTCGTAGGACACCCAGCCCTGACGATTATATGAAATTACCATACACTCAAAATATCATACATGAAACACTTCGAATGTACCCGCCAAGTTTTATGATATCCCGGGATGTGGAGGAGGATGTCGTTTTAGGAGGATATCACTTTAAAAAAGGCGATATGGTTGTAATAAGTTCTTATGTGATGCAGCATGATCCAAAGTATTTTGAACAACCGGATTCTTTTATTCCTGAGCGATTTGAAAACAACTTTTTGAAAAACCTGCCTATGTTCGCTTACCTTCCATTTGGCGGAGGACCCCGGGTTTGTATCGGCAATCATTTTGCCATGATGGAAGCAGTGCTTGTCCTGGCTTGCATTTCTCAACGATATAGGATAAAGCTTGCACCTGACCATCATGAAGTAACCCCACTTCCGTCCCTTACGCTCAGGCCTAAGAGTGGGCTGCGCATGGTCGTAGAAGAAAGAGATGCAGAAGCCTTCGAACCTGGATCATCCAACTTTTAAATGAATATGAATGATTCCCCATAACAAAACATTATGATTCTCTTTTAAGAGACTGGCCTATTTTTTGAAAGGAGGGATCAAAAATGTATATGCACCATTCACCAATGATGGGTATCATCCACACTGAATTACAATATTTAGGGATGGCCTCGCAGGTATATTCCGGCTATTTAGAATTTATAAGGGAAATTGATCCGGTACAAGAATCCGAAGACCAACAGCCGCTTCCTCTCCCCTTTTTATATGAGAACGAATAGTCCCATTAGTCATTTCCCACTCTAAACCTTATCTGTTATAGAAAAACCGACCTATCAAGGTCGGTTTTTTGTTATTCAGCAGTATGTTCCATATCCGTAACCCTGGGCGCCCCCTCCGCCAAATCCTCCGCCGCAAATGCTAGCTCCCACAATCACTAAAAGAATAAACAAAACGACTATAAAGGCGAAACCTCCGCCAAATCCAAAACCGCCATCACAACCACAACCTGACATATATGAACATCTCCTTATTCGTTTTTATAAAAGGACTTGAACTGGTTACATCATCTTATTCACTACCAAACAAAATGACAGTGAAAATGCAATTTAAGATAATTTTTTTTACTCTCGTTCAATATGTATTTTTTTAGAATCGATGCAAAATCAGCTTTTTCCAATAACCTCCGATATTTTAAATAAAATTGCCCACATAATTTTTTTCATTCCATTCATAAAAAGTCACTTATTAGACTTTATTTCATAAAATTCAAATACTTTTAGATAATAAAGAAAAGTATTCTTTGCTGATGTTCACTTTCCGTATCCCTGTTTAAATTGACATTTTCCCGAATCAGGATATATTAACAAAGTTTTTATACATAAAAGCGTTCAATTGTATAAAAAGAAAGGCATGAATAAATTGGAAAGGACTCATCAAGATTTAAAAAGGGCCTATGCCAAGGCATTATTTATTGTAATGGCAGCATTAGGGGAGATGGCAACCGCTTTTCCAAATTTGAACGTACAACATCTCATTATCGCGATCATAGTAGAAATAGTCGCGGCAGAAAGCTTTCTACAATATTGGTTTCCTACCATTATGGTTATTAAGTATACTTGGCGCTTCAGTAATAATAGGAATAAATTTGTCTCAAGTAAAATACTATGGGGAGCTCGAGTTTTGGTTTGCAGGTATTAAA
Organism: Peribacillus sp. NPDC006672; assembly: GCF_050274955.1. Taxonomy (NCBI): domain Bacteria; kingdom Bacillati; phylum Bacillota; class Bacilli; order Caryophanales; family Bacillaceae; genus Peribacillus; species Peribacillus sp. NPDC006672. The sequence continues at coordinate 162,662 of NZ_JBNNOR010000010.1, read as the reverse complement.
ATAATAACTTTAATAGCTTTTATTATTTTAGGAGCTTTGATCATGCTAAATTTTTCGAACCAAATGGTTCGCTGGCACCAGTTGATCTAAAGTAATCAACGCTGAATAGAATCATGTTTAGAAAGCATCCTCATCACCTCAAGTTTTAATACTTCCATTTTAAAACAAAAAAGACTGAAGGCAAAAGAGGTTCTAAACTCAATTTTCATCGAGTTTGTCTACAGTCTTAATCCCTGAATTTATTGATTTCAGGGATTTTTTCTTTTTCAAATTCTTATGGGAAATTGAAATTTGATTTTACAAAATACTCTTATGCAACAACATTCTTTATATATATTAAACATACATATGTTAAAATAACCAATGACCCGATCATCCTACAAATTCGAGGTGTATATATTGTCCATATCTAAAACAAATCGCTTATCACTTGTAGAGCAAGTGGTTTCCCAAATCGAATCGTTAATCGAATCAGGTGAATGGGAAATTGGCAATCAGATTCCTCCTGAAATGGATTTGATCCAACAATTCGATGTAAGCAGAAATACATTAAGAGAAGCTGTACGATCGCTTGTTTATGCAGGGCTTTTAGTGACGAAACAAGGAAAGGGAACATTCGTAAAGTCATCCAGTGCCTTGGGGGCGGCATTTCAAAGAAGGATCCAGCAGTCAAGTTTATTAGAAACATTGGAGGTCCGTCATGCCCTTGAAAGAGAGGGAGCTCAGTTAGCTGCACTAAGACGTAACCAAGGAGATATAGAAAGATTGCGGTTTTATATAACAGCATGCAGTAATGCTGCAAAAGCAAAGGATATCAAGGCTTACGAAGAAGCGGATATACAGTTGCATAAATCGATTATGGGTTCATCACATAATGATTTATTGATTGATTTGTACGAACATATGGAAGACTCCCTTCATGATTCCATCCATCAGATAGTCGAGATGAGTTCTGATGCAAACCTTCATTTGAACATCCATTGCAACCTTGTAGATGCCATCATCGAGCAAGATGTGAACCGGGCAATCGAAACAGTGAATGAATACATTGCACAATTCAAAAAATCTTTAGAGTAAGTACGGAGGAAATTATGGGCATTCATCAAGCGGCAAATAAACTGGAACAAACAAAAATGGATATTAAACCCCGGTTGGGACTTCTCATCATCGGGATCATTCTTCTTGGAGCCAATCTACGTGCTCCCTTAACATCTGTTGGCCCCCTTGTCACTTCGATTCGGGATAATTTAGGAATTTCCAATACACTATCAGGTTCCTTAACGACATTGCCTTTGCTTTCTTTCGCATTATTATCACCATTTGCGCCTAGGATAGCACGCCGTTTTGGAATGGAGCTCACCCTTTTCCTTTCCTTGATATTATTAACAATCGGGATTGGGATACGCTCCCTTGGCGGCGTATGGACATTGTTCATTGGGACCATTTTAATCGGGTTGGCCATCGCCATGGGCAATGTATTGTTACCCAGTCTGATAAAACATAACTTTGCTAGGAATATCGGTTTGATGACAGGGACATATGCAGTTTCCATGAATTTATGTGGCGCAATAGGTTCCGGGATCAGCATTCCCATTGCTTCTTCATCGGGTATGGGTTGGGCCGGTGCCCTTGGATGCTGGGGAATTCTATCTCTTATTACGGTTTTCTTTTGGATGCCGCAATTAAGACGGCCATTCCATTCAGGTAAGGATGTACAAACGGCTCAAAAGGTTAAAAACATTAACTTATGGCGTTCTGGGCTAGCCTGGCAGATTACTTTTTTCATGGGATTGCAATCGTTTATCTTCTATACAGTAATTACCTGGATGCCCGAAATTCTGGAGCAAAAAGGCCTTAATGCTGATGAGGCTGGCTGGATGCTATCCATCATGCAGCTTGCCGTCATTCCTATAACATTCATTGTGCCAATTTTAGCTGGTCGATTACAAAGTCAGCGCCTGTTAGTGGTCCCACCTGTCATTTTCATTATTACCGGGATATTTGGCATATTGTACGGAAGCCCTGTATTCATACCAGTATGCATGATCCTGATCGGAATTGGCGTCGGAACCATTTTCAGTTTATCCATGATGTTCTTTAGTCTTCGAACACAAAGTACCCATGAAGCGACAGAATTATCAGGAATGGCTCAATCATTCGGTTATCTCTTAGCTGCCATTGGACCGGTATTATTCGGATTACTTCATGACGTTACACACAGCTGGACAATTCCCTTATTTATGTTGGTCGTTATTTCGGCACTTATTTTCATTGCTGGAATGCGTGCAGGAAAAAATGAATATGTAACAACTCATGAAAGTCTCTAATTAAATTTTGTAAAAAAGACCCTACTTACAGGATAAAGAACCTGTGAAAGCGTTAGGACAACGTGTTATCGAAGTAACGAAACGAATGATATAAGTTTCGTGTATATGAAAAAAGCCATTGCTCCTGTTGAGCAATGGCCTTTTCGTATGTAATTCCTGAATCTTCAAAAAAACCAATCATTAAAAAAAAGACGTACAATGTGAATCGCACGCCTTTTTAGCCTACAGTTATAATGACTTGAAAATCGCCATCTCCACGTTCCCTTTTTTATGCATACTTCTTACTTTCCTCGTCTTTAAAAAAGCTCTTCATTGCGTGGAAAACATCTGCCTTTTGCTTAAGGATATAATATCTGAATTTTTCATTTTCGATATTCTTATAGGCTGTCATCAATGTAAAATGACGATTGTATTGATTGACCTGTTAACCCTATATACAATATGATTACCTATAACTAATACCTTTGCTCCTTGCATCCCACTAAGTTCATTACCTTAATACACCATACACAACTTCAATGTTAAATATTCTTTAACTCCAATCCTAAAAGATATTATAGGATGAAAAAAATATATAGTGTGCTTCTTCGACCAATAATTAACAAGATTTTTTGTTTAATGAAATATATAAGCCTGCTTTTCATCATCATAAGAAATAATTCACGTAATTTACAATTCCTTATAGATATACCATCCAATCCAAAATCAAGATTACTCTATGATGTTACTTGAGTGTGCTCCCGCTTAATTAATATTTTCAAACGCGATATTAATTGATCAGCAATAATTTTTGCTTCTTCTGATGTTTCTGCAACAGTAATAACATAACCTAGTCTATCATCTGAACTCTGAGGAATCAAAATACGATCACCTGGATTACATGTTATCTCTAATCTAGATAAATTTTCATGTTCTAGAACTTCTTTGTCTCCAATAATCTCTAATAATTCTCCCTCTACTTCACTTGTTAAATAGGCAATTGCAGACCCCTTTTGATGTTTTTTAGAGAGATCAATAGGTGAATCAGTATAGTAATTCACAGTATTCTCAAAAACATCTAAACCAAATGAGAGTTTCAACAAATCAGATGATATGTTGTCACCTCCGGGTCTACCATTTACTTCTATTATTTTAGGTCCATTGCTTGTTACTTTAATTTCAACATGACTAGGTCCATTTACTAATCCAATAGCTTCAAGAGCTTTTAATGCTGTTAAAGTAATTTGTTCTTCTAAGTCCTCGTTAATAGGTGCAGGCAAAACATGCATTGTCTCAACAAAGTACGGTAAATCAGACGTTTGCTTTTCCGTTACTACACTTAGAATAGGTTTTCCATCCAATAAGAAAAGTTCTACACTAAATTCATTTCCATCTAAATATTCTTCTATTAGATATTCATCTCTAACATTGAAGTCCATATAGGTATATTTAAATTCTTGAATTTTCTTCATGGAGTTGTAAAGATTTTCTTTATCTTTTATAAAAAAAACATTCTGACTACTTGCAGCATTAGTAGGCTTTAAAACTACGGGAAATCCTATACTTTCTGCAGCAATTAAGGCATCATCATAAGATTGTACCTTTTTAAATTTTGCACTGGGTACACTATGCTGTTTATAAATTTCTCGAGCATAATCTTTATTCCTTGCTAGAAATGCAGCGTTATAGGTTACATTTTTCAAACCTAACTCTTCAGCTACTTTAGCAGTAATAGCGGATGCGAAGTCAGTAGCCGGTATTAAAGCATCAATTTTATTGTAATAAATGGACTCTTTAATAGCTTTTAATACCGAATTCACATCTCTGATATCAGCTTCAATGAGATCATGAAACACATCTTCATATCCGTATACTGTTGGATTTTCTACTGATGACACTACACATACTACTTTATATCCTTTCTTATAAGCAGCTTTTGCAAAACTAACACCATAAAAACTTGGCTCGACTAACACAACTGTTTTTCGATTCATAGCACATTCTTCCTTTCATTATAAAATATCTACATAGTTAATAACTTTTTTTCATTTTGTATTTCACGAAGTTGTGCAAATGCCTTCTCATTACTAAAGCCAAGTTCCTCTAAAACTTCAGTATGGGTTCCTCCAAATGAAGGCCATGAATTCCCGCAGTCATGCGAATATACTTTACAATCAGGCATTAATAAAGATAAATAAGAAGCTGTGCTACCTGTAGCTCTATGTTCTTCAATAACAAGAAATTTCTCAGAAACACTTCTCAATTCATCAGTATAACTTTCTAAGTTTTCCCTATCTACATAACAGAGATGTGCATGAACAACATTATTAGCATTATTATATAATTCTTTTGCTATTTCAGTAGCCTGCTCACCAACTGATATAATGCATAAATCTGTTTTACACCTCTGATTATCTTGATATAATATTTTTTCACAACTATCCTGCTCAGGTCTTGTCATACTTTTAAAGGTATCGTTTCTAGATAATCTAATATAATAAGGATCTGGAGAAATAGAAGCTTCTTGAATTACTTTTCTTGTTTCTTCTTCGCCATGAGGACAGGCAATTTTGATGTTTTGAAATGACTGTATTATAGCAATATCTTCTAGACTATGATGAGTTGATCCAAACCATCCCCCAGAGACTCCCCCATAAGCTGCAACAATCTTAATATTCTTTTTCATATAACCCATAGCTAATTTAATACTCTCGGCTGCTCTAAGAGCAGAAAACGATGCAAACGTTGAGAAAAAAGGGATTAAATCCTTTTCAGCCAATCCTGCAGCCATATCTATACTAGCCATTTCAGCAATTCCTAAATTAAAAAACCTATTAGGTATTTCATTTTGAAATATATGATCTTTCCCACCTAAATCTGCTTCTAAACATACTATTTTTTCATTCATCCTAGCTATATTAGTTAATTCATCTCTATAAGCATCTCTTCCTGATAAGCTCATCTTATTCCTCTTTTCCATCTAGATGATAGATCACTAGATATCTTTGCATAATGGGCATTAGGGTTTCCTTCTATAGCTTTAACACCTTTACCCTTTACTGTTTTAGCAAGTATAGCTAGAGGCTTGTTAGAATTAGAGTAATCTAGAGATTCAATAATTTGTGGAATGTTATGTCCATCGATTAGTAAGACATTGAAACCAAAAGATTCAAATCGTTCTTTAAGATTATTTATAGGAGAGATATCATGAATGAATCCATCATTTTGAGCTCCATTACAATCTACAATATATATTAGATTATCTAAAAACTTCGCCTGGATAACTTGCATAGTTTCCCAGCATAGGCCTTCCTGTAATTCTCCATCTCCTCCAATTACTATAGCTTTTCCTTTTGTCCCTTTAATCTTCTGTGCAAGGGCACAACCAGCACCATAAGAAATGCCATGTCCTAAACTCCCTGTAGAAAATTCAATATTCTCAATTTTATGATTAGGGTGTCCTGTGAATAAAGAATCCTTCTCCCCATAAGATTTCGAAGGATCATCATTTATCTTTTGAAAAACATACATTGCTGCGTATAAGGCTGCAGCAGCATGCCCTTTACTTAAGATAATGGAAGAATCCTTATCTTCCCCATATTGTGCGTAAGCTCCTATCAATAAATCAATTACAGATAAACTACCTCCGATATGGCAACCTTTATTAGAAGCTGCCATATCTATGATTAGTTTTCTAGCTGTTTTAGCTTTATCGATTAAATCATCAACCTTAAAACTAGTTTCTAGATCTTTTATGATATTCATCATACCTCTCCTTGTAATAGAAACCATTTATCAATAGAATCTTTAAGAATTTGTCTAGTGTTTAGAATTTCAGTATTCTTAACAAATTCTTCAGAAGTATGATCTAAGCTAGAATCTCCAGGACCATACGCTACCATTGGTATACTGTTCCAAGATACAGCTAATGTATTCATATCACTTGTTCCACGCTTCTTTAAATAATTTACCTTTTTTCCATTTTTAGAAAAACCATATACAAAAGACTTAACTAACTTACAATTTCTAGCATTAGAAAACCCAGGTGTCGCTCTTAATATTTCAATATTTACAAATTCACCAAAATCAAAATTTAATTTTTCGTTATAGTTCTTACCTGCTTCTGGAGAAATTCTAAAATTCAGAATTCCTGTAGCATAATTAATTCCTTCTTGTTGATAACTGTTAATCTTAATTAAAGAGGATAGATTTTTAGAATCAACCTTCTCAACTTTCTTTCTTATATTATCTACAACAGAATATAGTAAATCTACTACACTCATAGCGTCTTTTCCTGCAGTATGTTCTTGTGGCTTTGTTATAGTTATTTTAAGTTTATATAATCCATAGTAACCCAGTGTCAAATTCCCTTCTCCACTAGGCTCCCCAATAATAACAGCATTAGCTTCATAATTGTCTTTAACAAAATGTGCACCCTTTGAAGAAGAAACCTCTTCCTCAACTGCACCAATTACAATTAAACTTCCGTCTTGTGGTACATCAACTTTTTCTAGCATATATAAAAAATTTACAAACGAACTCTTGGCATCTACTACTCCTCTGCCATGAATACCATCTTCTATATTCTTGACTTTCCAATTATATGGAACTGTGTCTATATGGCCTAAAAGCATTAACTTATTAGGACCATTCCCTTTTCGAAAGACTAAATTTCCCACCTTATCAATTTCTCCTGTGATGCTATCATGTTCTATATTATCAAGAACAAATTGCGCAAATTCTCTCTCATTATGAGAAGTTGAAGGAATCCTAATACATTTATTTAAAAGTTCTAAGTCCCCTAGATTTTCAGGCATATCCCAAAACCAAGTCTTTCCTTTACCTTTTAATGTATGAGGGCCAACTATACACACATCGCATATTCCATGTTTTAAGCTCCAGTAAGCCGCACGGACTTTTTGTTTCATCTTACCTCTTACAGATTTTAATTCCTCATCTAAATAAATATTTTTTATTGTCGAAGAGTGATCATTTATATCTTGTAAAATTCCCGGAGTTGATGTAACAAAACGTATATGCTTAGCTTTCATATCTGTAGCTAAATGAGCTGCCAACATATCAGCGTCAATATTTATATAACAATGATGATCTGTATCATATATAGGAGGGCTAACACACACTACATCGTAAGCCTTTAAAAGAGAGTACAATAATTCATTGTTTGATTTCTCATAGTTTCCAAAAAATGAGTCCCTTACAATAACAGCTTTATTATTAAGTACAGCCTTCAAAGGTTTAGCTTTCTTTCCAGTAATTACTTTATTTTCACCTCCCAATTGAGTGAACACACTTAAATTATATTTACTTAACTCTCTTTTCACTTTGGGAAATATAATATCTCTATAAGAATCTAATATGATAGGCATTTCGGTAGGAGAACAGTATCTTACCTCATCTCCATTAGGCAAAGTTAAGAATGGCATCTTTCGTTGCATAAGATTATATTTTTGTTCAATTGCATCCGCTCCTCCTGCCACAAGCAAAACCTTATATCCATCATCTACAATATGTTTAATTTCTTCAAAAATAGAATCATCTTTTAAAATGGTACTACTCCCTAATTTGATGACAAAAATATTATCCATCAAGGCCAAACCCCCTCTGCTTGCAGATTTAATCCCATTTCTTCAGGTAAATCAAAGTATAAATTTGCAGCTTGTACCGCTTGTCCAGCTGCACCTTTTAATAAGTTATCAATGCTAGCTACTGAAACACAGTTTCGATCTTCTATATAAACTCCGATCTCGGCATGATTTGTTCCAACTACAGTTTTAATCATGGGAGAATTAATACCAACTTGGTTTGTTTTAAAATACTGTATAAACTTATGCTCATTATAAGATTTATAAAAAGCTTTTCGTACATCCCCCTCTGTTACATTTTCTTTTAACTTAGAATATGAGCTAACCATTATTCCTCTTGGTAAACTTAGACTATAAACAGAAAAAAACAAGTCTAATTTTTCATTTGATAAATAATGGTTAAAAGCATATTCAATCTCAGGTTTATGCCTGTGTCCATGTAATTTATGGGGTCTAAAGTTTTGTGCTCTTTCAGCATGGTGTTCTTTACTATTTTTACCACCACCACTAGAACCAGTCTTAGCATCTATAATTATATTACTCTCTACCAAACTTTCTTTTACAAGAGGATACAAAGAATAAATAGACGCTACGGCCATACAACCTGGCAAATTAATAATTTTAGCATCTTTTACTATATCTGATAGTTCAGGAATAAAATAATGCGTTTTAAAATCAGTTGCATATTTATGGGTTTCTGGATAAAAAAGGTGGCTCAATTCAGTATTACCTAATCTATAGTCTCCACTAATGTTAAATAAATACTTGGTTTTAGGAATAATGTTCTCAATATACCGAGGAAGCACGCCTGTTGGAAGACAGGCAAAAATAGCTTCGTAATTCCCTTCAAGATCCTTTATACTATTAAATCTAAGCTTTTTAGATTTGTAATTGGCGAAAGACCGCATACTTTTTTCGACAGACTCACCAGATTTTGATTCAGAAGAAATAAATGTAACTTCAAAAACGGGGTGTTTTTCTAATATTCTGTATAATTCCATTCCAGTAAACCCGTTGCCACCTATAATTGCTACCTTTAACTTTTCCATTTACATTCACCCTAACCTAGCATCTTTTTCATAAGATTTTTTTGTAGAATCATACTTTGCTACTAGTTCACGGATAGCTTCTGGGTTAGAATCAATTTTTTTAAATACTAAAGCATACGATTGAATTCTCTCATATTCAATCGGCGATCTTAGTTCTCTACAAATGGTTAAAGTTGAACGTAACATTTGCAGAGTAATAGGAAATTCATTAATATCATAGTTATCTCGATTTGATAATGAGAAAGGATAGTTATTACCAAATCCTTTTTTATTCTTAAATGGCAGGTGACCAGGAATAGGGGTATTCTGCCACTCCCTTGCAAAAACGCCTTCTTCCATTAGAAGTTCTTGGACAGCTTCCTTAACTTTATAGTCTTCTAAGTCCTCCAATCCTAATCTTTCCGGAGTCAATTTTATTCTATACATATTATAACTATGAACATAACCTTCAGGAACAAAAGGTCCTTTGAATAATTTTGTTTCTGATAAAGCTTTTGTTAGATATTTTGCATTCCTAGCTCTAATAGCATCATAGTAAGGCAACCGTTCTAACTGACTAATACCAAAAGCGGCAGCAATCCATGACATTCTGTAGTCTATACCAGAATCATTCAAAAAGTCTAATGCTCTTTGATAATCTTCCTCGTACTTAAAAAAAGCGATACCGCCCTCCCCACCTACAGGAAAGTTCTTATCAGCCATTAAGCTTTGTCCGGCACCGTCTCCCATAGAACCACAATACTGATTATTGATTGACGCCGAATGGGCATGGGAAGCATCTTCTACTAATCTTAACGAATGTTTATCACAAATAGATTTAATTTTATCAAGTGTAGCTGGTAATCCATGAACATGTACTGGCATAACTGCTTTCGTTTTCTCAGTAATAGCCTTTTCAATTGCAGATGGGTCCATACAATATGTTACTGGATCAATATCAACAAATACAGGAATAGCTTTCGCTGCAACAACTGCTTGGGCCGTGGCAATGAATGTGAATGCTGGAACAATTACTTCATCACCTGGTTGTACACCAACCCCTACTAATGCTAAATGTAAACTGGAAGTACCACTTGCTGTTGAGATAGCATAATTAGCTCCTACGTAATTTCGATATTTCTCTGTAAATTCATTAATCACATCTTTAGGGTTTCTTTGTATAGAGATTTGCATTTGTAGTATGTCTTCTTTTGTAATTACAGGGAAAATCGTTTTTCTTAACTCCTCTGGTATTATTGGTGGCCCACCTTTTAATGCAAGTTCGTTATAAATCCATTCTTCTTTCGGTAGCTCTAATGGTCTTTTAATAAAATCAGTTTTCATTTACTTGGTCCCTCCTTAATATTGCTAGCTTGACACACCCGGCAACTAACGGGCTTAATCTATAATTAAATTGAACTCCTGGTTGTACTTCTAATTCTGTCTCTTCTTGTGTCCACATTGTTTTTAAATCAAATGCTCCAAATATTTTTAGCCTTTCGGATTTCTTCCATGCAAGCTCATCATTAGTTGCTAAAGCTGCACAGGGCCCAAACCCTAATCCAGTAAAATCGATAATAATTACATCTGAATCCAATGATGATACCAAAGTATCTAGATCCTTTAAATTATCCCAATCTATATAAACACGTTCAAAGGAATTCTTTTTATTATCTTCAGTAATAAGATCAATCCCTAGCCAGTTTATGAACCTTTCTTCTTGTAGAGAAGGTTTACTTAAATATGATTTTTCACCATAAATTATATCTTGCCCCCATAGGGCCCCATTAATTGCTCCTGTATAACTATTAAAAAGCACTGCATATTTTTTATTTAAGATTTTTTTAACGCTATTTTCTAACCCTTTAAGTTCATTTTCATTCTTTTCGATACTCATAATAACACCACTATTTAATACTCTTGAGAGTACAAAAGAAATAGAAAAGTAATGTTCTTTTGTAAGTGTTTTTTCTGTTGTACCTAACTCATAATGCAATGTTTTCTCTCCCAACATTTTTCTCCTCCATAACTGTATTTATATTTAATGATTCACAATATATTTGAATATACGAAGCTATATACTTTGCTACATCTATACCATGTATTTTCCATGATTGAGCGAACTCTGGGTTGTGATTAACTTCACAAATTTTGTAAGTAGAATGTTGAAAATCATAAAATAAATCTATTCCATAAATTCCTTCACCTAAGATATTACAAACTTTCTTGCAAATAGCTTGCATTTCTTCACAAATATTTATAGGTTCAATTTGTGCTCCTAAGTGTGTATTTGTAATCCAGGAATCATTGGAGATTCTTTTAAAAGCTACTATTGGTTGATCCCCAACTACGACTACCCTGATATCGTAATCACCTTTATGAATATATTCTTGCGCTAAAACTGGGAAATTATTGTTACTGATATCTGTTGATTCTCTAGCTGCCATCCATACATCGAGATTTTCTTTCGTGTCAATTTTGGCAATTCCTCTTCCCCATGAGGAACTTATAGGTTTTATCACAAAACCATCCTGAAAATAAGTTTGGGCGTTTTTCAAATCTTCAAAAGTAAAAGCAATCTTATATAATGGCTGAGGTACCCTATTCTTTTCAAATAAGATCGCTTGTTTAGCTTTATTGGTACATATGGAGATTGAATTAGCGGAGTTAACTGTAGGAATTCCAGCTAACTCCAATAATTCAGCTCTTTTTAAAGCTTCTTTTTGGGATAAGTTTCTTAATAAAGCAATATAATTATTTTTTTGATTAATATTTAGAGGTAAAGATGCTGAATCCAAGCAAATTTCAACTTCGAATCCCAAAGTTTCTAAATAGAACTTTATTCTCTTTTCCTCTTCTCTTAATCTTGTTACACATAACAAGATCTTATTATATTTTTGGTCAAACATAAAATGATTACTCACCCCATGTTTCTTCAATTTCTGGAGCTAGACCAATAGAGATATTCTCTCCTACTGTTTGAACTTCATGTTCTTGTCCACAAGATGTACACTCTACTATTTCTCCTACTATTACATCTTCTGCTACCTGTAAATCATCATTACAAACTACACAATTTAATTTTGACATTATAAAAACCCCTTTAATTTATATTATTTTTAATATGTAGATCTAATCTATTAAGTTGTTCGAATAAATTCACTTTATTCATTGCTTCAAAAACTGAGAAAGTATCTATCTTTTTGATTGAACAATATTCATGGATTTTATGTATAGGGAATAGTACTTCATCTTCAGTTTTTCCTTCTAAAAAGCTTCTTTTGTGAGAGTTAAACTCTTTTTTAGAAGCTCCCCATGTCACAGAAAGCATATACTGTTTATTAGCAAGAAGCCCTCCCTGGCCGAAGTCATTAGATTTTCCAAAGAAAATTCCTGGTTTGTATACATCATCTATATATTTTTTTAAAATACCTGGTATGGAGAACCAATATATAGGGGTCTGTATGATAATGATATCAGCATTAAGAAACTTTTTAATTTCAGTATTTACTTCATATCCATCTAAAACTTTTGTATAGGCTACAGTGTGCTTGTCTTGTAAGTTTGTAATAATCCTCTCACATATTACAGACGATAGATTCCCTTCTGCCCTATTTGCATAAAAATCATGCCCATTGATAATTAAAATATTGCTCAATGTATTTCCTCCTTTCGAAAAAGAAACAACTTAAACAACACACCTAAAAAATCCCATAATATTACTTTAATTGAAATTTATGTATCAACCTCCCTTTTCATTTGTCACTTTATATCATTTTTTTGAAATAGTAAAGATTAAATTTCCATTATTTTTCTCTAATACCTAAATAATCATATTCGAATCCTAGTTATATCAAGATTTATATATATTTTATTTTTTTTGTTTTTTTTTAATACAAATAGACCTAATTAGGTATTTTTTGTATTTTTTTGTAAATATATAGCATTTTTCACTTAGCCATTGAGGATATATTCAAACATATAAACAAGGGAAATTCCGAAGCAGGTGTTGATTAATTTCGTTGCCGTAAATTTTAAGAAGTTCGCCCATTAGAAATATAGTGAGCGGTTAGAGTTACTCACTTAACCTGAGTAAGATTAAAGAAAATTAAAAGGGGTTCGGAATTAAAACATTCCGAACCCCTTTTGTCTACCACTAAAAATACGGGTAGACCAATATAAGTCATAATTGAATTTTTATATACCGTCACCAAATAAAAATGCCGTTACACTTTGAAAATTTTTACTTTTAACAGAAAAGTGATCTCGTGTTAATTCCATAAAAGCTTGTAAAGGGACAGATATATATTTATCTTTGTGTACCACCATTTTTGTTACTAATAAAGGTAATTCCTCATCCCATAAAATTTCGACTAATTCCCCTTTTTCTAAATCATCCTTCACGGTCATCTCTGGGAGAAGTGCAATTCCTAAGTTTGCACTTACACATTTTTTTATCGCCTCAATACTAACGAACTCTATGGTTTTATCTAAAGATAGGCCTCTTGAATGAAGTAATTGTTCAAAAATCATACGGTAAGAACATCCTTTTTCTGTTAAAAGAAACGTTTCGTTTTCTAAATCTTCTGGATTAATTACAGTTTTTGTAGCTAAAGTGTTTTGAGGAGATGAGACAAGGGTCAGCTTCTCCTCTAATAATGTTTCAGTGTGCAATTGTTGGTTTACCTTTACTGTATCTATGAGAAAGGCTATATCTATCTTCCCTTCAACTAAATCTTCAGTAGCTTTTGTATCAGAATGAGCCGGCTTAAATATTAAATTAAGTAATGGATACTGAGTTTTAAACTCTTTTAATAGAGAAGGTAGTCTGTAAGTACACTGACTCTCTTGAGCACCAATTGTGATAGTACTTGCTAATTGATTCAAAGAAATATTATTCTTGGCTTCATGCGATAACTGTAAAATATTATCCGCGTAACCTTTTAATTGCTGTCCAGATTGGGTTAGTATCAATCGCTTCCCTAATCGTTCAAATAAAGAAGTTCCTAATTCAAGTTCTAGAGACTTTATCTGAGCTGTAACACTCGATTGAGCATAATTTAATATTTTAGCTGTCTGGGTGAAATTAAGAGTAGTACAAGCAACTTGAAAAGTACGTAATTGTTTTATTTCCATGTAAGCCTCCTGTATATCTTCGATCAACTATTTCGATTGATACCATTTGAATTTTCAGCTTTTAAAAACTTTCACTCTATTTTATCATGATTCTAAAGGGGATGAAGCTTTAAGGATATTATTGGGTGCGTTGATTACATTAAACATAAAAGTCAATTAGATAGTACAAAAAACATAATATAATTAAATATAAACAAAGGAGTTTAAATATGGTATATAACATGTTGAAAGGAAAGAATTTTAGGAATTTTTTCCTTTCAGATATAACTCAAGGATTTGGAGTTGGGATGAGCACGATTGGAGCTAACTGGTTTCTACTAGATAAGACAGGTTCAGCTACTGCCGTTGGTTTGCTACTGGCAATTAACGTAATCGCTGGATTTTTAGTATTTCCACTGGTAGGAACATTCACAGATAAATTCAATCGAAAAGTAATTATTATGTGGACCCATTTAACAAGGGCAGTTCTAATATTTATTCTGACAGCCCTATTTTTCATAAGTGGCTTTCATCCGATTTACTTATATATATTTACAGTTATTAACGGAATTGGATGGACTATTTATATGTCTGCATCAAGAAGCCTGATACAAGAGATACTTCCTGAGGATGAATACTTTAGTGGTAACTCATTAATAGAGATTAGTTTGCAGGTAGGTATGTTTATGGCTGGGGCTGCATCTGGCTTCTTATATAAATACTTTGGCTTTGAAATTATTCTTCTTATCAATTCGATTGCTTTTATGATAAGCAGTATAGCCCTACTAAGAGTTACTTATAAATCAGAGATTGTATCGGAAGTAAATGAATCCTTTCTTAAAAGTTTCAAGGGAGGATTATCTTACTTAGGTGGTAAGAAGCTTTTATTTATATTTGGCATAGTTTCAATAATTCCTCTAGTATCCACTATGATTTTTAATGTTATAGTACCCAGCTATGTAAATGATTCATTAAATGCAGGATCTGTAGCTTTTGGTATAGCTGACATGTTTTACGGTATTGGGGGATTGGTGTCAGGATTTTTAGCAGCACCTTTGGCTAAGCGTTTTTCCTCTAAATATATAATATTTTCCTTCTTCGGAATAGCAATTATTATTATGACCGTTTTAACTATAAATAAATATATAACTATTTTATTTATAGGCAGTTTTTTAATTGGTTTATCAAATTCCTCCCTAAGGATTCTCATGAATTCTTTGTTAATGAAAATGGTCGATAAGCGTTTTATGGGAAGAGCAATGTCAGTTTGGATGGCTATGTCGTTACTATTTCAAGCGATCCTAGCCTATTCTCTAGGTAGATTAGTTGATTATTTTTCTCCAGCAATTGGATTTTTGTTCATGGGGGTACTAATGCTTGTAGGTTTTATTCTATTTAATTTAATTATAAACTCTTCATTTCTAAAGCAAATAAATGAAAAGGCAGAAGATACAGCTTCATAACAATAGAGTCTGATCCAAAATAGTTTTTTTAAAAAAAAACACAAGGATATGGATTTAACAATATTCTTGTGTTTTTCATTTTATAAAGTTTCACTTCAATTTTTTTAGGAAGTTTCTTTTTTATCCAAGTATCTTCTATTTTATCCGAGTTTCTTCTATTATATAAGAAAAAAAAAATAGCTTCTTCATTCCTGATATATAGTTTGTGCAAACTCATTCATCCCCATTTTTTTATTTCTCAACATATAGCTTAATTAGACACCTGATATATATATTAGCTGTGGCAGAATCAAAAAGTAACGAACTCAATAACTTGCCAGTTTTCCAGATGCGAAAATTATAATTATGACTCTCGATAACACTCTTCTACCGCAAATACCGTTTATTATAACACTTTATTGCCTTTTTCCAATATTGAAACCATTTTTTCTCTATATTCATATACACAAGTGGTGAATGGATAACTATAGTAGTGTCCCCATATTAGAATTTCTTTAAATCTGCCCCCCTTGATACATCTATATTCGATAATAAAGATGTATGTGTCAATACCGGTTTACTTTTCCCCATTTTCATCGGAATAAAAATCCCCATTTCTATCGATTAATTAGATATTTTCGATGGGATTATTCCAGCTTTTTTCTTTTCTTTGAGACGATAAGACTCCCCTTTAATATTAAAAGTAACCGAGTGATGAAGGAGACGATCTAGAATCGCTGTGGCCAATACATCATCACTAAATACTTTTCCCCATTCCCTGAAGGATTTATTAGACGTGAGGATCATCGCTCCATTTTCATATCTTTTAGATACTACTTGAAAAAATATATTGGCAGTAAGTTCATCAAAAGGAAAATACCCTACCTCATCGACGATGAGTAAATCGGGACGGCTCCATTTGTTAACTAGGCGGTGAATTGTCCCTTTAGATTCTGCCTTTCGGCATTCTGATACCACTTCATCAGCTGTTAAAAATAAGGAAGAATATCCTTGTGTAAGGGCTTCAATAGCGAAAGATATGGCCAAATGAGTTTTCCCTACTCCTGGCGGGCCTAATAGAATCCTATTTTCCCCGTTTGCGATATACCGACAAGTCAGGGTTTCTTTTACACGTTGCTCACTTACACTAGGTTGAAAGGTGTAGTCAAAATCATAAATGGTCTTCGTATAAGGAAGCTTGGCACTCTTCATTCTTTTATATAAGAGATTCGTCTGTCTAGCTTCAAAACGACGCAGCCGCAAGGTTTAAAATTTCTTCTCCAGCGTTAATTTGGACGTGAAGAAAAAATTTTCATGCTTATGGATTAGATGCCCTAATAAAAAGGGAGATCATCCATGAAAAAAAGGAACCCATCCATCCAAACAAGTCGAAGGTTCTGTTGAATCGCTTGAAGAACGAATTAAACAACTGGAAATGGAGAATGCGTAATTAAAAAAGTTGAATACTTTAGTTCAAATGCAGGAAAAATTATAACCAAAATCAAAGCACAAATAATTTATGAACTAAAGTCCATTTATGAGGTCGTGGCCTTAATTAAAGTCGCTGGTATTCCACGTACTATTATTGAAAAAACGCTTGAATCGGGAAGATAAGTATTCAAAGGTAAAAGCCGCTATTCAGTCTATCTATCATGACCATAAAGGACGTTACGGGTATCGTCGTATCACAAAAGAGTTAAAAAAATATGGTTTTTCTCACAATCCAAAGACCATCAACCGCCTCATGAACGAAATGGGCGGAAAATGTTTATTCCGAATGAAAAAGTATCGTTCTTATAAGGGGCATGTTGGTTGAATTGCCTCCCATATTTTACAACGTGATTCTCAAGCAGAGAAAATGAATTAAAAATGGGTAACGGACGTAACAGAGTTTCATTTATTTGGGGAGAAACGCTACTTATCCCCTATCCTTGATTTATGTAATGGTGAAATTATTGCCTACAAAGTGATGAAACGGCTCGTACCAGAAGATACAGTCATCCTTCATTCGGATCAAGGATGGCATTATCAAATGAAGAAGTATCAAAAAACGTTTAATGACTCCCAAATTCTACAAAGCATGTCCCGTAAGGGAAATTGTTTAGATAACGCAGTCATGGAAAACTTCTTAGGCTTGTTAAAATCCGAATGGCTTCATCTCCAAGAATTTGATAGTATGGAGCACTTTGAAAAGGAATTAGATGATTGTATTTATTACGATAACCACAAACGAATGAAGGTAAAATGAAACGACCTGAGTCCGATAGAATACCGAACTCAGGTCTTAGAAGCTGCTTAAACTATATGTCTAACTTTTTTGGGTCAGATCACCCCGCAGGCGCTAGCCGAGGGCGGACCGCCCACGGCTAGCGAGTGCCCTACGTTCCAATCAACGTCCAAATTGTACATCCATAAAAAAATGTAAACAAACTCGATTTTCATCGAGTTTGTCTACAGTCTAAGCCATTGCTCCTGTTGAGCAATGGCCCTTTCGTATGTAATTACTGAATATGTAAAAAACCGATGATTTGAAAAAAGACGTACAATGTGAATCGCACGCCTTTATAGCCTACAATTATATTGACTTGAAAATTTCCTTCTCCACGTTCCCTTTTTTATGCATACTTCTTACTTTCCTCGTCTTTAAAAAAGCTCTTCATTGCGTGGAAAACATCTGCCTTTTGCTTAAGGATATAATACCTGAATTTTTCATTTTCGATATTCTTATAGGCTGTCATCAATGTAGAATGACGATTGTATTGATTGACTTCCCCATACCCGAACATATTGGAAACCTTCATTAGTTCTTCAACAAGCTTAACGCATCGAACGTTATCTGATGTGAGGTTATCACCGTCGGAAAAATGAAACGGATAAATATTGAACTTCGCAGGGTCATATTTATGATCAATAAGTTCTAATGCTTTTCGGTATACGGACGAACAAATCGTACCCCCGCTTTCCCCTTTTGAAAAGAAATCCTCTTCCGGAACCACTTTCGCTTCAGTATGATGGGCAATGAACTCGATTTCAACCGTTTCATATTTTGTCCGCAA
Organism: Peribacillus sp. NPDC006672; assembly: GCF_050274955.1. Taxonomy (NCBI): domain Bacteria; kingdom Bacillati; phylum Bacillota; class Bacilli; order Caryophanales; family Bacillaceae; genus Peribacillus; species Peribacillus sp. NPDC006672. Next base: position 144,112 of record NZ_JBNNOR010000010.1, on the reverse strand, counting down.
GAAACGGTTCATCCAAAAGAAAAAGCTTCGAGCCATATATTTTTCCCACAACCCCATACTTCCAGAAGTATCCATCATTGCCAGCACGACTGCTTTAGAATCAGGTTTCTGGATCTCATTCCAGGTTTTGAATTTAAAGTCTTCCTTATAAATAGGATGAAAACCTGGGTCCCCGCTTAAAGCGTTCCGTTTGAAAGCCGATATCATCGTTTTCTTTTTATCGATATTTCCCATTAAGCCTGTCTTGCGGATATCGTTGAATTCGATATGTTCAAGCGTGTGCTCTGCCTGTTCTTTCTTCTGGAGATTAGGCAGTTCCAATTGGCTGAACAGGGCTTCCTCTAATTCCATCATCGATACTTCGGCTTCATAATAATCCTCACCGGCCTTATCACCTGCACCCTTGCCCTTTCCGGCCCCGGCATCGGACGGTGAACCATCCCTTGCAACCACATCCCCCACTTTACTGTCTCCATCGCCTTGCCCTACATGTTTGTTTTTATCATAGTTATAACGAATTTTGTATTCATCCAAGGAGCGAATGGGAATCTTGATAACATCCCGGCCATTAGACATTATGATGCTTTCTTCTGAAATTAGATCAGGCAAATTATTCTTGATCGCTTCCTGCACCTTTTCCTGATGACGTTGTTGATCATCATAGCCTTTCCGATGGAGGGACCAATTTTCCTGTGAGATAACATATTGTTGATTATTCTCTTCCGACATTCTCTTCCCCCCTTAAAAATGTTTGCACGCTTTTCATCATTCCTTCATATAATAAATTAGTGTGGAAAGCCCACATCATTCCGGTTTCCCAATGAAAAATACTATGCAAAAAAACGGATTAAAAGAAAAGTATTACTCTATCTTATGCAGCGGTGCAGGATAATTTACCACAAAATTCAATAATGGACGTTTGCCTAGGAACTAGACAAGTCATGACATGGACATAGGATCAAATATTTTTTCTAATGTTACTGTAAAATAAGTATTTATAAAACGAACAGACTTAACAGTCTGTTCGTTTCAGTTTGTAGACAAAAGGGATTTTAATTTTATAACAAAGTTGATGGAACGGAAGGTACGAGACTCCTGCGGGAAAAGCGCGTCCAAGGGAGACCCCACAGGCGCAAAGGTGCCGAGGGCGAACCGCCCGTGGAAAGCGAGTGCCCTACGTTCCAATCGTTCGAATTGTACAAGCCATAAAAAAATGTAGACAAACTCGTTTTTCAGCAGGCTTCATTTGTCAGATTGGTTATTAATGAGGTAACTTAAAATATCTTTTGATGTTAGCCGGGGTACAAAATTTAAAAGCAGAGACATATAAGTACATATCAAAAATAGCAATGAACATAACAAAAGGGTGCTCCAGTAATTTTTCTGGACACCCTTTTACACAGATAGAATGATTCTGGTTGTGATATTCGTCAATCTTTATCTGCCTCAATTTCATGTTGAACTGTACCTGGGCGTTTATCCCACTCTTTCAATTCTTCATTCGTCCTTTGATTTTCCATCTGCTTCCCCAGTTCTTTCATCTCTTCATAATCCTTGGCCATGGAGCTGTTTTCCGGAACATGTTCTTTTTTCAATTCCTCTTTACTCATTTAACATCACCCCTACTTATTGATACCCAATATTTCCAAATCCAAAACGTAACATATCCAACGGGAAGATGGGGTATAGATAAGACATTAGGAGCAAATCTAAGGAGGTGCAAGAATTATGCAAACAACTACACTTTATGTAAAAGAAGCAACGTCAGAAGGTCCGATTTTAAATCTAGAGTCCATACTTTTAAAAACGGAAGGCGTGGATCGTGCGATCATCGATGTTGATGATGGGGAAATTAAAATCGATCATAGCGAAGACCAACTTTCACCCGACCAACTTATCACACTTATTGAGCAGTATGGCTTGAATGTAACTAAATAGGAATCAAAAATGCCGGGCTCAGCAAGGCCCGGTATTTTTTTGATTTTAAAATATCCGATGCCGCCTTAACCTTCAGCAGTTGAAAGGAATCGTCTAGATTTCCTCCTAATCCACTTTTCAAGCATTTTACCTTTCCTAAAAAAGGATATAAACCCCCACCCGATAGGGGGCAGGGGCAAGAAAGTATGGATTTACCGATTTAACAAGCTGCCCACATAGCGCAGCAAATCATTGGCTGAAGTGGAATTATAACCGTGCTCATCGATAAGTCTCGTAATGACTTCGTTCACCTTCTTCAGTTGCCTTTCGTCTGGTGTTTTCGTTGAAGTAGTGATCTTGACGACATCCTTCAAATCCGCGAATAGTTTTTTCTGGATCGCTTCCCGTAAACGATCATGTGAATTATAATCGAATCGCTTGCCTTTACGCGCATATGCAGAGATACGAATCAATATTTCTTCGCGGAATGCTTTTTTGGCATTCTCGGAAATTCCAATTTGCTCTTCAATTGAGCGCATCAATTTTTCATCCGGGTTAATTTCTTCCCCAGTCAAAGGATCGCGCAGCCTTGATTTATTGCAGTATGCTTCGACATTGTCCAGATAATTATCCATAAGGATTTTCGCAGACTCTTCATATGAATAGACAAATGCCTTTTGCACTTCATTTTTTGCAATGGCATCATATTCTTTACGTGCAAGGGAAATGAAATTCAAATACCGCTCCCGAAGTTCGTTCGTAATGGACGGATGCTGATCAAGACCCGCTTTTAATGACATAAGTACATCCAATGCATTTATGGATGGATTTTCCTTACGAATGATCGTAGAGGAAATTCGGTTAATCACGTAACGTGGATCGATTCCGCTCATGCCTTCGTCCTGATACTCTTTCTTCAATTCATTGATGTCTGCGGAATTAAAGCCTTCCACATTTTCCCCATCATATAGCCTCATCTTTTTCACTAAATCTATATCGCCCTTTTTGGGGTCCTTCAAACGGGTCATGATGCTGAAGATTGCCGCCACCCGTAATGTATGCGGAGCAATATGAACATCTGAGACATCACTTTCATGAATCATTTTTTCATAAATCTTTTCTTCCTCGGTAACCTTCAGATTATACGGAATAGGCATGACAATAATCCTGGAATGCAATGCTTCATTTTTCTTGTTGGAAATGAACGCTTTATATTCCGTTTCATTCGTATGGGCCACGATAAGTTCATCTGCACTGATCAATGCAAAACGGCCTGCCTTAAAATTCCCCTCTTGTGTCAATGAAAGCAAATGCCATAAGAACTTCTCATCACATTTCAGCATCTCCTGGAACTCCATCATCCCGCGGTTCGCCTTGTTCAGCTCGCCATCAAAGCGATAGGCACGCGGATCCGATTCAGATCCATATTCAGCAATCGTCGAAAAATCGATGCTGCCCGTCAAATCAGCAATATCCTGTGACTTAGGATCAGAAGGACTGAATGTTCCAATTCCAACACGCTTATCCTCTGAAAGGAAAATACGCTCGACCATCACATCTTCAATCCTGCTTCCATACTCCTGTTCTAACCTCATTACATTCAGGGGCGATAGGTTTCCTTCAATCCGGATGCCGTATTCCTCATAAAAATCATCCCGTAAATACTGCGGAATGAGATGCAGTGGATCTTCATGCATCGGGCATCCTTTTATTGCATAAATGGCACCAGAATCTTTTAAAGAATAATTTTCAAGTCCACGCTTCAGTAAAGAAACGAGTGTAGACTTCCCTCCTGAGACCGGACCCATGAGAAGTAAAATCCGCTTACGGACATCCAGCCGCTTTGCCGCCGGATGGAAATATTCCTCGATGAGCCTTTCCAGTGAATCTTCAAGCCCAAACAACTGACCGCTGAAAAAATTGTATTTCTTTGACCCATTTACTTCCTCTATCCCTGCATCTCTGATCATGTTGTATACACGTGAATGAGCAGATTGAGCAACTAATGGCGTTTCTTTCAATATTTCTAAGTACTCTGCGAAGGTGCCTTCCCACTTCAGCTTCTGTTCATCTTCTCTAAATTTTTCGATTTTCTTTAAAATATCCATTTAAGGATCCTCCCCCTGTCACTTTCAGAGAATACTTAAATCTATGCTCCAAGTCTGACAAACATGTCAGACTTTAAAAAGTGTCCGGGCATTGTTTAGAAAGCTCCTTCACGCTCCATATATCGAAAAAGGCTTCATCAGTGAACAATTGATGACAAATCGGCTGACAAGAAAAATAGTGTGCACTCCTGCTAAAAATTAGGGTATACTAAGCCTATACTTAAGTGGGACAATATGGGTAAAGGGAGGTCACATTATGGGCACAATTATTATCGTTGCAGTTGCTATTACATTTTTAGCTGCTATCTTCACTGCTGGTTATGACGATAAACCAGGTGTGAAATAAAGAAAGTTTTAAAGCCTTTCTTACTTCCAAAAAAGGGGACAACAAATTAAATTTGCTGTCCCCTTTTTTTTGCACATCCATCCATATAAATAGAAAAAAGTCCTTTCGAACCTGAACTATACCCCGGAAGGATTCTTTATCTTTTAAAATAAATTATCAATGAAGTGTCTTCAAATTTTATACAGCGTTCTTTTTTTCCGTTTGAGATACGATGTCGTTCTTCAATGATCTCAAGTCGTCGTTCACTTTTTTTCCTTGTTCCAAATATTCTGTTTTGAATCCACTTTTTATTGCCCAGCTATAAAACACTAGTGATAAACATGTAATGATGACCATATCCCAACCAAATGGAATTACGTTTAGTCCACCAAACTTTTCACTGCCTAAGTATGAAATAGTCATCATACAGATTAAATAAACAACCATCCAAAGCCCTGCTGAAAAGTTTTGACGGAATCCCTTCCATTTAATTTTTGCTTGATAATAGAAATAAACGGGAAGACCGATCATTATGATAAATAATACTTGGCCTGTCAGTGGCCATCTTGCCCAATATAGAACCAAAGAAGCAAAAACAAAACCAAGTGGTGCAATGATGCTTAATCCTTTTAGACGAAATGGCCTGTACAAGTTATGACCTGTGCGCCTTAATGTCATAACAGTAACTGGACCTGTAATATAAGAGACTAAAGTGGCAACCGAAATAACCTCGGCTAGTACGCCCCAGCCTCTAAACATGAATAAAAATAAGAAAGATACACCTAGATTTAAAAACATGGCTTGACGCGGGATACCATAAAGAGGATGCAGTTTTCCAAACACGCTTGGTAAATATTTATTCTTTTCCATTCCATAAATCATTCGTGACGTTGTCGCCGTGTATGTTATTCCTGTTCCTGATGGAGACATAAAAGCATCAACGTATAGTAAAATAACTAACCAGTTTATGCCTAAAACAATTGCTAAGTCAGCAAACGGAGAATTGAAATTCAACTGATGCCATCCGTTCACAATCATCGACGGATCAACTGCTCCAATAAACGCAATCTGTAATAAAACATAGATAACCGTTGCAATTAAAATGGAGCCAATTACTGCAATTGGGATCGAACGTCCAGGATTCTTTGCCTCGCCTGCCATATTAATCGGACTTTGAAAACCGTTAAATGCAAAGATAATTCCAGAAGTCGCTACAGCAGTAAGTACACTTGCCCAACCATTAGGTGCTATACTCCCTGCTGATGTAAAATTGGATGCATGAAAACCAGCAAATAAAAGTGATCCAATCGTAAGTCCAGGTATAACAATCTTAAAAACTGTAATAAATGAGTTAGCTTTTGAAAACAAACTAACTGTCCAGTAATTTAATAAAAAGTATACAATCAGTAATGCAGAGGCAATTGCCAAGCCTCCCCCAGTAAGACTCCCATTTTCTACTAAACCATGTGTCCACTGCGCCCATTCCCATGGCCATGAGCTCATATATTGAACAGAAGCAATCGCTTCAACGGGAATTACAGAAACAATTGCAATCCAGTTTGCCCAACCTGCAAGAAACCCTATGAACGAACCATGAGAGTATTGCGTATATTTCACCATTCCCCCAGCTTCAGGAAACATTGCCCCTAATTCACTGTAAGAAAGTGCAATAAATAAAATAACAACCATTCCTATAATCCAAGAGATAACGGCAGCTGGACCTGCGATTTGTGCCGCTCTCCAAGCTCCGAATAACCAACCTGATCCAATAATAGATCCGAGTCCTACCATCGTTAAAGAGAACGTTCCCATCTTACGCTGCAAATTATTCATATGTTTATCACCATGCTTTCCAAAAATTCATTCCTTTAAATAACGTTTTAAAGTAACTGCATTAATGATTTTTGCTAGTGTCTAAATACAGCTTAATGTAATCGCCGCGGTTAGATACCTCTTGTTAGAGCCTAGTCATTTGATGGGGAAATCTTGAGGGTGCCCCCTTTATGAGAACAAATTATTTCTGATTTTCAGAAAATGCTTAGATCCCATTCTTGCGCCATGTGTTTCAATAACATAACACCTGTCACGCTATTCCCATATTCATCAATTGCCGGTCCAAAAATACCAATGCCACATCCATCTTGAAAAGGCATTCCGCTTCTGGCACTTGGAGGAACTAGTGCCATAATCCCACCGGATACTCCACTTTTGGCTGGCACCCCAACAAAAGCCGCAAATTTCCCCGAAGCGTTGTACATTCCACAAGTAAGCATTAACGCTTTAGCTAGTTTAGCCACTTTTTTAGGGAGAACTTGTTCTTGACGAATAGGATGGTATCCATCTTGTGCGAGAATCAGTCCAAACAGGGCTATGTCTTCTGTGGTTACTTCTATGGAACATTGCTTCAGGTAAACCTCTAAAGCTTCCTCTACATCGGATTCTAAATAATTCATCTCTTTTAAATAGTGCGCTAAAGCTCTATTTCTGTGAGCGGTTAGCAACTCAGATTGAAACACTTCCTCATTGATGATTGGGCGCTTTCCTAACAAATTTTCAAATAATGCGAAGAGAAATTCTATTTTTTTTTGTGAAGACTCCCCCGGGAGAAGCGAAGCTACAGTAATCGCTCCAGCATTTATCATCGGATTAAACGGTTTTCCTGGCTTATGCATTTCTAAACGAATGATTGAATTGAAAGCATCCCCAGTTGGTTCCACATCGACCCTATCCAACACATAAGGAATGCCGCAACCCAGGCATGCGGCTATAAAGCTAAGCACTTTTGAAATACTTTGCAACGTGAAAGGGACTTCCCAATCCCCTGACTTTATCATCGTTCCACCTGGCTCTAGTATGCAAATACCTAACTGCGATAAGTGTGTATTTCTCAACGCAGGTATATAATTGGCGGTTTGTCCTTCAGTAGCATAGGATCTGTAATTTGCTACCCATTCATCTAAGCAGGCTTGCTTTGGACTATTAACATGAATGTTAAAATCTTTTGTCAGTTCTCCAACCACATTCTTCCACCTCTTCAATTGTTGTGCTTTACTAATGGATTAGATGAAAACATAATGAATATTCTAAATATTATTAAGCGCTTTCAAAAGTTTTTACCTACCTTTAATTTAAAACGGGAACTACAGAATCTTACAAAAATCTACAAAAATCTAAAAAATAAAAATCCTTTAAAAGCAGTTACTATTTTTTGTGGATAGAATAAAAGATTGGTTTTTCCATAATTTGACCAAGCCGTTCTATTAAGGAACAAAGTAAGCATTGTATTGAAGCCGCTGAAACTGTATACTGATTTTTTTAAACAAATTGGGAGGTGAGCACCTTGAATCTCGGTACGTTGATGAAAAAAGAGGTCAATATCCTTGCTCTGATGTTGTTAACAGTGCCATTAGCAGGTGAATTGAGTTTTTATCCTTTAAATGAAACGTTTCGGATAAGTTTTGGCCCGCCTGCACTTTTCTTCTTTTTACTATTATTACAGAAAACACCTGCCATTTTATCGGGCGCCCTGACAGGAACGATGGTTGTGGTATTTCGTATCCTAATAGACTTCTTCATGCATGATAATTTTCACTGGGCGTCCACTTTTCAAGAACATTGTCCCAGTTTTTTCTTTTATTTCACCTATTCCTTTCTTTTTTATTTAGTGAAAATCAACCGCTTTCAAAACCGGTCTTTGATTATTGGATTTATTGGCCTCATTATCGAAATATTGTCCGACTCTGTAGAATTAATCTTTCAATATATTGTATTAGAAACAACAATTACGTTAGGTTCACTAAATGAGATGATCGTGATTGCATTCGGACACAGTTTTATCGTTTTAAGCTTTTTTAATATGATGAAACTTTATGAGGCACAATCAAGAGAAAGACAAATCAGAAAACAAAATGAACACATGCTGATGCTCATTTCCAATTTATATGAGGAAACGATTCATTTAAGAAAAACATTAGAAAATGCAGAGAATATTACAAAGGAATCGTATGATTTGTATCGCGATTTAAAAGAACGGGAAAAGCACCCCCACTTTCTTACACAGCAATATAGTCAAAAAGCATTGCGCATCGCGGGTGAAATGCATGAAGTTAAGAAAGATAATCAACGAATTTTTGCTGGTCTCTCTAAATTGATTTCTAATGAGAGTTTTAAGGATTATATGGAACCTGCTGAACTTATTCAATTAATTATCCGAATTAATGAAAAATATGCCTTATCACTTGGAAAGGATATTCAATTTGAATACTCTTTAGATGTAAACACCGATTCACAATATCATGTATATACCGTATTATCTCTTTTCAATAATTTAGTCGCTAATGCAGTGGAAGCAATTAAAGAAAAGGGAATCGTTAGTTTACGTTTGAGTGAACTTTACGATATCGTAGAATTTAAAGTTGCTGATAATGGACCTGGGATCCCTAAAAAATATCAGACCGTTATATTCAAACCTGGATTCACTTCAAAATATGATCATTTCGGGACACCTTCAACAGGGATTGGACTCTCATATGTTAAAGAAGTTGTGAAAGAACTGGGAGGGGATATCCTATTAGAGAATAAGATTGACAGCGGCGCTGTTTTTTCAATTAAGTTACCAATCCATAAGTTGATCCAGAAAGGATGATTTCATGCGTTTTTTTATAACTGATGATGATTGTGCTATACGTTCGAACTTAAGCCAAATAATAGAGAACGAAGATTTAGGAGAAGTGGTAGAGGAAGCGGAAGATGGCAGTCAATTAGAAGGACATATTTTGAATTTAAAACAAATTGATATATTATTTATTGATTTATTAATGCCCATCCGGGATGGCATCGAGACACTTCGTCATATAAAAAGTACATTTAACGGAAAAATAATAATGATTTCACAGGTTGAATCAAAAGAGCTGATTGGTGAAGCATACTCACTCGGAATCGATTATTATATTACTAAACCAATTAATCGCATTGAAATATTAACAGTTATCCGAAAAGTCATGGAACGTATTCATTTAGAAAGATCGATCACTAATATCCAAGCCTCTTTAAATAGTGTATTGAATTTTGAACAGCCAAAGGCTGATAAATCAAGTAATTTTAATGAAAAAAGTATAAAAGAGGTGGGAGAATTTCTTTTATCAGAATTAGGGGTTGTCGGAGAAAATGGGGCAAAGGATTTAATTGAAATGCTTCAATATTTATTCATGTATGAACGGACATTTACTTTTGAACAGCATTTCCCGACTCTTAAAGATATTTTTGTAGAAATCACAAAGAAAAAGCTCGGAACTTCAGCTTTGCAGGCTGATATCAATCGAGAAATAAAGGCTGCCGAACAGCGGATACGCAGAACGATTAACCATTCATTAAATCATTTTGCTTCCCTCGGTTTAACGGATTTTTCAAATCCGAAGTTTGAAAATTACGCTTCTAAATTTTTTGATTTCACAGTCGTTCGCCAAAAAATGAAAGAACTGCAAAATGATTCAACTATAGTTCTTACACCAACCCGGGTAAATACAAAAAAGTTTATTCAAGTATTTTATTTCGAAGCTAAACGATTGAATCCTGATGAAATAATTAGATATAGATAAACCGTGATTTTAAAAAAACTATGGAAGCACTCCAAAAAAGCATAAAATCCCCTGAGAATTATCAAGGGATTTTAGCAAGATCTTATTTTTTCAACAATAAATACATAAAATAAGGAGCACCGATCAATGCAACCATGATACCTGCAGGGATTCCCTCGGGTTCAACTATATTACGGCCTACCGTATCGGCAAGCAGCAATAGCCATCCGCCGATCAAAATGGCAACTGGAATGAATAATTGATTTCGAGGTCCGACCAAGGATTTTGCTATATGCGGGGCCATGAGTCCAATGAATGCAATTCCGCCTGTAACAGAAACGGCAGCCGCAGCCAGTGCGACAGCTGTGATTAGCAATACGATCCGTTCCTTTTCAATCGATACACCCACTCCAATTGCGACAGGTTCACTTAAACCAAGCAGATTCAAACGATTTGCTTTATATAAAGTGAATGGAATGAGGATGATTAACCATGGAAGAACCGCCCAAATGAAGGGCCAATCCGTACCCCATATATTTCCCGCCAACCATTTTGCAATGAAATCGACTTTTGCCCGTTCCGCTGATGAAATGAGGACAATCATCAAGCCTGAAAGCGCCATTGAAAACCCAACGCCAATCAAAACTAACCGAACGGGTTCAAGGCCACCCCTTCTCTTAAATGAGAGTATATATATTAAACAGGCCGTCAGTAACGCGCCTATAAAAGCGACAAGTGGGATCATGTAAACAAACGAACCTGCGTCAATCGGGAAAAACAAAAAGAAAGCGGCAATGGCAACACCAGCTCCTGAGTTGATTCCGATGATTCCGGGATCGGCTAAATCATTACGTGTGATTCCCTGTAAAATGGCTCCCGACAGTGCAAGGGCCATGCCTGCTAAAAGGGTAATGATGATTCGCGGTAATCGGACGGAAAATAAAATGAATTCCTCTTTAAACGTCCCTTGCCCGAAAAGCGTTGGAATCAGTCGCCCTAAAGAAAGATTCGAATACCCAGTACATGTCCCAATAATGATCGTTATGATTATGAGTGCGAATAATGCACCCAATATCAATCGCTGTTTTTTGATTAAAGCTGGCTGGATCATGAAAATGCTTTACCTCCTTTACGCACGATTAGGAGGAAGAAAGGTAAACCTATCATCGCAACAACCGCTACCACAGGTGTTTCATATGGAGAATTTATTGTCCGGCCAATCGTATCGGCAAGAAGCATGAACGTGGCACCTAAAATCGCTGACATCGGCAGGATAAATCGATAATCCGTACCAACGATTGCCCTAACCATATGGGGGACCATTAACCCGATGAATACCATATTCCCAACAAGAGCAACGGCAGCACCGGCTAGGAGAATGATGACTACGAAGAGGACCGCCTTTATTTGTGTTGTCTTTTGACCTAATCCTACCGCGACTTCTTCACTTAAGCTAAGTATTGTGAGCTGTCTAGAAAAGATAAATGAGATCAGGATGCCTATTACAATAAACGGGACGATTACACGGAGCTGCCCCCATGATGTTCCGATATTCCCGCCTGCAGTCCACATCGAAACATCCTTTGATACTTTGAAATAAATACCCACCCCTTCTGAAACGGCAAATAGGAATGCAGAGACTGCAGCACCAGCCAATACGATCCGTAAAGGAGAAAATCCTCCCTTTTTCATCGCACCTATGCCGAAAACCATGATAGCCCCCACTGCGGATCCAATAAAACACGCAGTCATGATTCCTAAGTTATTAGCTGAAGGAATAAATGCCAAAGTTATGGCGAGACCTGCATTGGCACCTGCCGTCAATCCAAGCAACCCTGGATCAGCAAGTGGATTTCTAGTCATTCCCTGCATGATGGCACCAGAAACGGCAAGTGCTGCACCAACAAAGATTGCACCCACTTCACGAGGGAACCGGATTTCCCGAATGATGGAAATCTTATCACCGGTAGCATTTGATGTCAGTGCTTGCCAGACATTTTTGACGGTAGCATCTGCCGCACCAAACGCCATCGAAATAAAGAACATGCCCATGAATACAGCAATCCCAATGATCAGTTTATATATAAATGGGATGAAACGTTGATTCTCATTAGTCATCTGTCTCTCTCATCTCTTTATTTATAGAATAAAAGGAGAGGAATTGGAATCCCTCTCCCTCGCTGTATTATTTGCCTAGAAAACTTTTGGAAAAGAAGTCTAATTGGTAATCTAATGTTATTGGATCATTGAAGTAGAATTCTTTCGCATTAGCTTCAAATAGTTGATTGTTTTTAACAGCAGGAATGTTTTTATACGTATCTGTTTGTTGGAATGAATTATCCTCATCTTTATTATTACTCAAAATCACATAATCACCAGCATAGTCTGACAGAACTTCTAAAGATAAAGCAAAGTAACCATCTTTCAACGCCACTTCCTTTACTTTTTCAGGCATGGCCAATTTCATTTCTTGATAAAGGATTTCCGTTCCACGGCCCCAATTATCGCCAAATACATAGAACTGTTTGTCAAACTTTTCGAATACGGAAACGGTAGTATCTTCACCGATTTTAGCTTTTATGTCTTCACCGGTTGTTTTTGCACGTTTTTTGAAATCATCCACCCAAGCTTGGGCTTCTTTTTCTTTATTCAAAAGCTTACCAATTTCTATGTGCTGTGTTAAATAGTCTACTTTTCCGTATGTATACGTTACGGTTGGAGCAATTTCATTTAATTTATCGACATTTTTAATCGTTGATAAACCAATGATTAAATCCGGATCCAACTCGATGATCTTTTCCAGGTTTTCGTCCGTCACTTCTTCGACATCCTTTAGTTCTTTAAAGTTCGGGTTCATTTTAGACCAGGAATCAACCCCTACAAGATTAACATCCAAAGCCATTACGTTACCTGCGAAAGAAGATAGTACGACTACACGCTTAGGATTTGCAGGCACTTCGATAGGCCCATTTTCAGATTGGTATGTGATGGTACCTGATTTTTCCTTTTTGGAATCGGAGCTTTTTTCTTTTTTGGTCGACTCATTACCACAAGCACTAATAATTAACACTAACAGCAGTATAAACGGGATCATTATCTTTTTCATTTGATGTCAAGTCTCCTTTTAATAAATTGTATGTGCTGCACATTGGTTTGTTCGTTCGTTGATCTCGTCCGATTACCGCATCAATATGGAATACTTCCTTAAGCACTTCATGAGTGATGACTTCTTCACAATCTCCCGCTTTGACTATTTCCCCGCCTTTTAAGGCAATGATATAGTCGGCAAAGCGTGCAGCTTGGTTTAAATCATGAAGGACCATAACAATCGTACGTCCCTGTTCTGCATTCAGCCTCTGTAATAGTTCTAAAACCTCTAGTTGATGCGCCATATCCAAATAGGTGGTCGGCTCATCGAGGAAGATGATTTCCGTTTCCTGGGCAAGGGCCATTGCAATCCAAACACGCTGGCGCTGACCTCCTGAAAGAGCATCCACCGGACGGAACTTAAAGTCTTTCGTACCGGTCACTTCAAGTGCCCAATCAATCACATCATAGTCTTTTTGGGTCAGACGCCCAAAACCTTTTTGATAGGGAAAGCGCCCATATGATACAAGCTCGCCAACTGTCAAACCACTTGCACTCTCGGATGTCTGCGGAAGTATGGCCATTTTTCTTGCAAGGATCTTAGTGCTTTCTTTTGAGATATTCACCCCATCTAAAACAACCGTACCTGATTGGTTTGGAATGATCCGGGTGATCGCTTTCAAAAGTGTGGATTTCCCACATCCATTTGAACCGATGATCGTTGTGATTTTTTTATCTGGAATTTCCACACTGAGATCTTTTACAATTAAATGTTCACCGTACCCAATATTTAAATTCTCTGTATATAGGCGAACCATTTTTTAACCTCCATTTACTGAAAACTAGGTAAGTAAAAACTCAATTGAAAATGATTATCATTCCCACTACCTTAATACTATAATTCTATCTAAATATATTGTCAATAGTTAGTTCATGGGTATATAAGAAGAAATCCTTATAAGATTTTTGGCTGAAACGTTTTACCAATTGATAAATAAAAACAGTAAAGATCCCGGAAATATTTCCGGGATCTTTACTGTTTGGCTCATGCTCAGGATTTTGAAAGATGTCCCTTATGGGAATGGCATAATCCTGATAGGTCATTTTCATCAATCAATGTTTCTTAAATCCTTGCTTCTCCACGTAATCTTTCATGTACAACCTGCTTTTCTTTCCAAGCATGCCAGCCATTTGCTCGGTCCAGGTGTCTTTTCGTTTACCTTTAGTCCGGCGTTCGTAATAACTGGAGATCGTTTCATTGTACTCTTCAAGTTGTCCGATGAACTCCTGCTTATCCTCCTGATATCCATTTTCATGATAGATATTGGACTGCGGCAAACGCGGCTTTTTATCCGAACGGTTTTTCGGATATCCAACCACTAGGGCGAATAATGGAATAACCCGATGCGGTATATTCAAAACCTCAGACACTTCCGGGAGATTATTGCGTATCCCGCCGATATAGCAAATGCCAAGATCCATCGATTCTGCGGCCAATGCTGCATTTTGAGCCGCCAGAGCAGCATCAATACAGGCAACCATGAATTTCTCCGTACTTTCAATCGATTCAGTCAGATCCATGTTTTCCATTTCGGAAACCATATCCTGACGATATAAATCGGCGCAAAAGACGAATAGATGTCCATTCTTCTCTACATAAGATTGTGGTCCGGCAAGTTCAGCAAGCTTGGCTTTCTTTTCCGGATCGGTTATCCCTATGATTGAATACGCTTGAATATAACTTGAAGTCGATGCAGCCTGGGCACATTCCACAATCATATTGATTTGTTCCTCAGACAATGGCTTGTCCTCAAAAGAACGAATGGAACGGTGATCTAAAATCTTCTCAATTATTTTATTCAAAGCTCTCACCCCTATTGAATATGTACAGTAAAAAACCCATCACCGGGGCTGAAATCCCCCCGATGACAGTAAGGTAGTGCTGACACTCAACCCTTTGTTTTCAAATCCAATTCACGGTAATTTTGCTGTCTTAAGGCTTCATAAATCAAGATGGCAGCCGTGTTCGATAGATTAAGGGAACGTACTTTATCCGTCATAGGAATCCGCAGGCACCGATCCATATTTTCTTGGATCAGCTCTTTAGGGAGACCCGTCGTTTCACGGCCAAAAATGAAGTATATCTCACTGTCTAGATCACTGTAATCGAAGCTGGAATGCGGCTGCTCTCCGAATTTCGTTAAGTAATAAAATTCACCGCCGGCATTCTTTTCGTAAAACTCTTCTAACGAATCATAATAATGGATCTTTACATTCTCCCAGTAATCGAGCCCGGCCCGTTTGAGCTGTTTGTCATCCGTTGAGAAACCAAGCGGGCGAATGAGATGTAAAGACGTATCCGTTCCTGCACACGTTCTTGCTATATTGCCTGTATTTGCTGGAATCTGTGGTTGATATAAAACTACATGTATTGCCAATTTTTTCACCTCGAACAATTAATAAACTCATAAAAGCCATTATATCAAGGGATAAGCGTAACTTCAATTAAGTATTTTTATCCCTTGAATACGGTTTTGAATACGGGTATTAAAAATTTACATATTTTGCGAATCTTTCCCCTGTATTTTTTTCGTGGTTAGGAGATACATGAGTATAGATATCCATAGTTACCTGTATATTGGAATGCCCTAGTCTTTTCTGCACTACTTTTATATCCGCTCCACTTTCAAACATTAGTGAAGCATGGGTATGGCGAAAACCATGTATAGTAATCTGTTTTAAACTAGGGAATTTTCTATATAATGAGCCTAGTCGATAATTTGGTCTATAAAGATAAATATATTTACTTTCACCAGTAGAGCAAACTCCATTAAAGACAAGCTCACTTCCGCTTGCTTCACGGATACCTAACATAAGTTTTTCCTTTTGTTGTTCAATTTTCCACTTCTTTAAAATTGCCAACGTTTCTAGATCAATACCTATTACACGATTAGAAGTATTCGTCTTTGGTGATTGAATTCCATGTTTACCTTTTATCCTTACGAGCGTTTTATTGATATTGATTGTACCACTCACAAAGTCTATATCATCCCAAGTTAAAGCTAGTATCTCCCCTTTTCTTCCACCTGTAAAAGCTAATAAGCGAAAAAAGGTAATCCATATTGGCTTTTCAACTTGCTGCAAACATTCAAAAAAATATTTAAGTTCCTCTTTGGTATAAAAAGCTTCTTTTTTTGCAGGAATTGGCTCTTTTTGGTCTTTTGGAATGACGACTTTATCAAAAGGATTACTATCACATACTTCTATTCGGATTCCTTGATTAAATACCATTTTTGCATATGTTCTAAGATTTCGAACCGATTTAGTTTTAAAGTCACCAGCCCACTTGTTGATAAGTTTTTGAAAAGCAACGTGTTTAATTTTTTCTAATTTTAAAGTTCCTAACTTAGGTAAGATATGATTGGCAAATAGAGCCACAACCCTTTCATATGTTGTTGGTTTTATTGTATGCTGATACTGTTCAATCCAATCCTCATATAAATCCTGAAAAGTATTAATATTATAGTTAACACGAAAGCCGTTCTTGTCCACATCTAGTTGCAACCTGGCTAGAGCGAGATTGGCTTCTTTTTCTGTTTTAAAACCTCTTCTTGTTGTTCTTTTCTCTTTACCTGTTAACGGGTCTACTCCAAGATACGCTTGAAATAACCACGCCTTTGTTCCATCTTTCTTTTCGTATTGTTTTGTTACTGCCATTTATTTTTTCCCTCTCTTTTATCCGTGTGGGACACTGAATAGAAGTAGAGGATTATTCATTAATATGAAACAACTTCAAAATTTGAGATACCAAGCTTACTCAGTTTCAAAGCTCATTATCGTTTGTCATCATACTTTTCATTTCCAAACAATACAGATGCAAGTTCAAGCACTTTTTTTATATCTTCTTTGTCTAAATTAGAAATAGTAACGAGTAAGTCTAGTTCATCTCGGGTACTTACTTTAATTTCAATAGGCATTATTGCCTTCTTAATAAATTCATCATCATTCATTGCGTCATCTAAACTTAAATACTTCACATTTTCGGAAACTCCCATAATGTAACCTTCTGTCACACCGAAGTATTCACTTAATTTAGTCCAAATGGCTGTATCTCTAGGAGTAGTACCTCCATTCTCGTAGTTCGTCAACATACTTTGCGAAATTCCTAATTAAAACCGATTAAATACGCTGGTATCCTTCACGACAAAGATATTGATGAGAACAATTCTCCAATAAAACCACATATCCATGTGATGCTGCAATTCGAAAACGCGAGAAGCATTGATAATATTGCAAAAATACTAGGTGACAAACCTCAATACATTCAACAGTGGAAAGGCGATTCTACAAATGGTTATTCTTACTTAATTCACGCTACAACTGCTGCACAAGAACAGTATCAGTATGATCCAAGTGAAGTAATCGCCAATTTTGATTATCAAAACCTAATGAAACAAACAAAAGCAAATATGAAATATATATCAACTGGAAAAGATGAGCTTATTATCAAAGGGCTTTTAGATAAATTATATAAAGATGAAATTACAAAAGAAGAAATAGAACAACAATTAACAGGCTCACAATACGCTAAGGCAAAAAATCGTATCGACGCTGTTCATCAAAAGCGTATGGAAATAAGAGCAGAAGAATGGAGAGAGTACCTAAGAAATAACGATTTATCCATAGAAGTGATTTGGATATATGGAGCTTCGGGAGTTGGAAAAACAAGGCTGGCAAAAGATATTGTTTCTAAGCATGATGAAGATTATTTTATTACCGGCTCTAGCCGAGACCCCTTCCAACATTATCAAGGTCAAAAAAAAATTATCTTGGACGAACTAAGACCATCTACATTTCAATACAGTGATTTACTGAAAATGCTTGACCCGTTTAATGATGATGTGATGGGAGCAAGCCGATATTTTGATAAGCCACTCACTGCAAATACAATTATTATCACTTCTCCATATAAGCCAAGAGATTTTTATATAAGATTGATAGAAGAAGCAAGGAGAGTGGACTTGGACATAGATTCTTTTAAGCAACTAGCAAGACGATTAGGTTTAGTTTTGTATCTTAGTAAGGAGTACATACAAGTTGCCTTTTATGATGACAAGCTAGACAACTTTATTCTTGAAAAGTCAAACAAAGAACCCAAACCCTTATATCACAGAAACAAAAGATGACATCATCTTACAAAACTTAAAAGCTGAAAAGCTGTATAAAAAAGTAATCAGTGGAATTAAAAAATAGCAAAAAAAGAAGAAAAGTGCAATTGAATGTTTATCTCTTCTAAAAATATTTTGTATTAAGTCCAATCATATAATTAAAAAACTCCAATATCCCACAAAAAACTTAGAAAATCATTTTTAAATTTTTTAACAAGTCTTATTTAGTATGGAATAAACAATAAAGCCTGTACAAAGATTTTAGGAATCCTGTGCAGGTTTTGTTGTTGTTATAAATATGTACTGAATAATCTTACTTTTCCAAGCCGTTTTCGATTCCATCAAAAAGCTCTGAAATCTCCTCTTTTGTACAGTTGAAAAGCCGAAAAAGTTTTGTGAGCATTTCTAGACTTGGTCTTGTCTTTCCATTCTCCCACTTTGAAACACCTTCCCGTGTGATATTTAGGTATTTTGCAACTTCCATCTGAGTATAGCCTTGTGATTCTCGTTTATTACGTAACCAGTTTTCAAATTTCATACCCCATCTCCTTAGTAAATAAAATTATAATTGTTTCTCATTGGTTTTATTGACTCAGGGGAAGTAGTTGTTCAAGTTATCAATTATGGAGATTCCATCCCTCCTGATGAACTGCCTCATATTTTTGATATGCTTTATACTGGTGACAAAGCACGTACTCATCAGGAAAATAGCACTGGACTTGGTTTATTTATTGCGAAGAATATTGTCGAGCAACATGATGGAACGATTACTGCTGAGAGTAGTATCATACGCACGATATTTGAAGTTCGTTTACCTATGGAAAGTTCACCAAACAATCAAATTTAAAATCCAAGTAAAAGATTTAAGAAAAATTTAATATTTACCCCACTTTTTATTTAAGTAATTTTTCCTATTCTATAAACATGTTACGCCAAGGAGGAAACTAAAAATGAAAAAGTGGGGATTTTTATTAATCTTGGCATTATGCCTGGGTTTTGTTTTTAATATATTACCATTATCTCAAGATAAAATAGAAACTCAAAAAGATGAACAAAACGATAGAGGTACATTGGATAATAGAACGGCATCCGAAAGCATCCAAAAGATTTCCCTTACGGAAGAACAAATCTATCAAGGGAATCTGCTTTTGGTTAACAGTGAATATCCTGTTCACCAAGTAGGTGTAAAATCGGACATCGTAAATTTATTTACGCACAAAGAATTAACGAAGGGCTATGGCTTACTTGATAACGAAATTAAATTGTCAGAAGAAATCGCTGAAAAATTTTCAGAGATGATAGCAGTTGCTAAAAAAAATGGGGTTAGTGATTTTTTAATTACTAGTGGCTATCGAGACTTTGATGAGCAAGCTAGCCTTTATGAGGAAATGGGCTCTGACTACGCTTTGCCAGCAGGTTATAGTGAACACAATTTAGGCTTGGCACTTGATGTAGGGTCTACTCTAATGAAGATGGAAGAAGCACCTGAAGGAGAGTGGATAGAAGAAAATTCTTGGAAATACGGTTTTATCTTACGCTATCCTGCATATAAAACGGATATTACAGGAATTCAATATGAACCATGGCATATTCGCTATGTCGGTTTGCCTCACAGTGCAATTATGCAGGAAAAGAATTTAGCTTTAGAAGAATATTTGGATTATTTAAAAGAAGAAAAGAGCATTTCTATTAGTGTTGATGGAAAAACATATACTATTTCCTATTATCCAATTTCACAAAACAATACCATTGAGGTTGATGTACCAGCGAATGGCGATTATGAGATATCAGGTAATAATGTAGATGGCGTGATTGTGACCACCTTTTCCTAAATTAGGATTTAAAAGTGAATAATCGGGAATATATTATAAGATTAAGTTAGGAGTTGTATTTTATATGCCTACCGCATTAGTGCTTATATGGCTATACCGTTTTATTTGTACAATTATTTTATGTGTGGTCTTTCAAGTTGGAGTTTTAAGAAAGGAAAAGCAGTTTTCCCTTAAACATTTTCTCTGGGTATATGTTTTTCTTTTCTATCTTACGCTCGTGTATATGATAACTGGAACGGGCTCTATATGGAGTATTGGAAATTACGAGACATTATTTCGCATGAGTGAAATCAACTTACACCTGTTTGATTCTGAAGGCATGACTACGTACATTTTGAACATTATTCTATTTGTGCCATTAGGTTTTTTATTACCAACTATTTGGTCGCTGTTTAGATCACTGAAAAAAGTTGCGTGTACTGGATTATTTTTTTCATTGGCTATTGAACTAAGTCAATTGCTAAATTCTAGAATTACAGATATTGATGATTTACTTATGAACACCCTAGGGGCGGTTGTTGGGTATTTAATATATCGTGTTTTATTTGTAATGGTGCTTAAAAGAGGAGAAATAAAAACTGATAGTAAATCCCCTTTAGTAGTAAAATACGAGCCTGTTTTTTATTTAGTTTGCTCATTTATGGGTATGATATTATTCTATTATCAAAATCTAATTTTCTATATTTTATTCAGATAAAATATAGAAAATTAGAAGCTAACGACCTTTCTATGGAGCAGATTGCTTGTTTTTTCTACCGTGCTTTCGCTTGGTGAACTTGCCAAAAAATTTATTTACCAATACGAGAAAACAATATATAAAGCAAAGTGGAGTCACCTACACAAAAAAGAGCTATAAAACTTATCAAATCAAGGTTTACAGCTCTTCCCCATCATCATATCCCATAAATTTATCTACATACTGCTTCATCATTTTATATACTTTTATTCACTGCCCCACACGGATAGTTTTTGAATACGGATTGAATACGGTTAGACGGATTCAAGTGAAATTCTATAGAATGTTAAAACTAAAAAGAAGTAAGAAATAATGCTTATAAAAGCCTATAAAATCACCATTTCCCCTTCCCTAATACTACATGTATTGCCACTTCATATTCACCTCTAGTTTAAACTTCACTTTAATTATAGCATTAAACAAAAAAGACTAAAAACCAATCACCCTCCATCCAAAATCACAAAGAATTTATAAACGATGTTCGGTGTATACCTACTCGAATCCTCATACGTCCAATACCGGTGACGGCTATTCATCGTATGGGCATTCACAAGCGGCATCCCATCCTGATCCTTCGCCGTTACGATCAAGTTATGATCAAACCTTCCGTCCCCTTCAAAATCTATACAGAGGATATCACCCAAATTCAATTCCTCTGCTGTCTCCACCTGCTTTGTCCTGATGGCATTCCCGGATTTTAGCAGATGATATAAGGAATGTGCCGTCGTCCAAGTGTAACTCCAGCTTTTTCCTCTTATCCACCAGCCCTTACTTTTGTTTGGCGCCCCCCACATCGGAATTCCTCCCGCATGTAGACATTGTGAAATGAAATTCGTACAATCATCAGTAAATTTATGATACCTTGGATTGAATTCATTCCACCAACGCTCGGCATATTGGACGGCCTTCATCCGCTCATACTGATATGCAAGACGATTTGCGCCGGCATCACATTTTGGTGGTGCCTCTTCCGTTTCAAAGCTGGGAAACACCTCACATTCATCCACTATATACCCATTTCGAAACCGAGCCTCCCTTTCTTCCATTTCTTCTTCAATATAAAATGAATCCTCCTTTTTCAATAAATATTGCAGGTGCACTTGATAAGACAGGACTGTATCCATGTCTTCCTTTCTCTTCGAATGAACCTTGCCTGCTGCATTTACCCGAACAATTTCCGCAGCACGGTTCCTCATCAATTCCTTTTTCAGATGTAATTTCCTTTCACTCCGTTCCTGATTATCGGACGTATAAAACTCCACTCTTTCTTGTAAAAGTCGTTGCAATTGATCCCTCAAGTTCATGCCCTCCTTCTTAACATCTATGCTAATGTGTATGTGCGAGGGTACTATTGATGACACGAATTATGGGAAAAAAGCAAGTAAGTCAGTTGACTTACTTTAACTATATTACAGGCATCACTATCGGCGCGGTGGCTGCTTCCATCACAATTGATACAAGTATTGATATAGCTGTCGCCTTCGTTCGTTTAATCGGTTGGTCAGTACTCACTATTCTTGTAAGCTTTATTAAAAATCTCCAAAAGCTCGTATAATACTTGACGGCGAACCTACAAATTGTAATCAAAGATCCTAGAGAAAATGTTGAAAGGGGAGAGATTAAACATGGATGACCTTAGCATGTTATTTCGAGAACAAAGCATATTCTCCATGCAAGAGGTAGACTATGCCGTTTTAGAACCCAATGGTCAATTGTCTGTCTTAAAAAAGTGGATAGCCAGAGTGTTTCCAAAAAGGATATTACTTATGTGAAACCAATTAGCAGCCCAATAATATCTCTTTTTAGGTACCCGCAGGTATATATAAATATATATAAAAACAAATAATTTCACCATAAGAAATAGCGTAGCAACTAGTTATTTAGAATGGCAAGAATCCGAAAGAAGTGGTGCTGCAGCTAAACCTTAAGTATGAATTGGTAGATACCGTAACAAATATACCCGTATCACGACAATCTTATTACGAGAATGTAAGTTCTGCTGATAGTCGATACTGGTTTTATCTGCTGTTCAATAATGTCGTTACTACTACAAAAGACTACTACATAGTGGTTACTAATCTTGGGAGCTATCCGGTTAACTTTAGTGGTAACGTCTAAAAAAGAGAAAGGGGCAGTCCCAAAAGTCATTTACGCCTTTTGGGACTGCCTCTCCATCTTAAATATCATTTTGTTTCCAAGGTAAACTGCAGTCCCTTTTCAATTTCCGCCAGTACCTCTTCATCTGTTTCCTTCATTCGTGCTTCTTCCAGAACGGAAACGGACTGCCCCCGACCAATTTTCCCAACCGCCCATGCCGCCGTTCCCCGTATGACGGGCCGCGGATCATCCTTCATGACCTGGATCAGTTCGGGCAATGCCGTTTCATCTTTAAAGTGGGCCAAAGCTAAAATGGCATTTCTTTGGATTGGTTTTTTACCGCGCCAAGAGCCAGATACATGGCCGTATGTCTCTTTGAAGTCCCGATTTGAAATCGTAAGCAGAGGTTTCAACAGCGGTTTCGCTAACTCGGGGTCGGGTTCCATTTCTTCATGAAAATGAAAATCCATTCCTTTGTTTTTCGGACAAACGGTCTGGCATGTATCACATCCATACAAACGATTACCTATTTTCGTCCTGAACTCATCCGGCAGGAAACCCTTTGTCTGGGTTAAGAATGCAATGCAACGCTTGGAATTTAGCTGGCCACCCTGAACGAGCGCACCTGTCGGGCAAACATCTACACATTTATTGCATGTCCCGCATTGATCCTCCATCGGTTGATCCGGTTCAAATGGCAGGTTGGTAATCATGTCTCCCAAGTATACATAAGACCCGAATTCCGGAGTGATGATCATACTGTTTTTTGCACTCCAGCCAATTCCTGCACGCTCAGCCACTGCCCTATCTGACAATTCTCCGGTATCTACCATTGACTTCACCACTGCTCCTGGCACTTTATCTTTAATGAAAACCTCAAGTAACTGCAATTTATTACGAAGAACGGTATGATAATCCGTTCCCCAAGAAGCCCGGCAAAAGATCCCGCGCCGCTCACTTTTTGTGCTTTGCGGAGCATCCTTCAATTTCGACGGATAAGCAAGTGCAATCGAAATAATGGATTGCGGTTTTTCGAATATCAATTCAGGCCTGACCCTTTTTTCTATATCGCCTTCTTCAAACCCTGACTGATAATCCAGTTCCTGTTGACGTATCAGGCGAGCTTTCAATTCGGCAAAAGCCGTGGCTGATGTAAAACCGATTTTATCGATGCCGATCTCTTTACTATATAAAATCACTTCTTGCTTGAATGCATTCATATCCATATTAATCACCTACGTTCATTCAGTATTCCAATCGAAGCTTGTATCCATTTCAAACCATTGCTATCTATGATAAACTAATTGCAATCATTTTTGGAGGTGAAACGCTTGGAAATTACCGTATCAGCTAATCTTAGCAGTAAAATCCCCCAATTCAAAGTTGGGATCATTACATATGAAAACATCGAAGTAGGTCCCTCCCCGCAAATGGTGAAAGGGAGACTTCAACTATTTCAGGAAGCTCTTTTCTTCGACCTTGAGGAAAAGGAATTGACCGACTTTTCCGGCATTAAAGTGTGGCGAGAGATTTTCAAGGCTACAGGGACCAACCCGTCACGGTATCGCCCCTCCGTGGAAGCCCTGTACCGCCGCGTAAAAAAACAGAATTACTTGACACCCATCCATTCAGCCATAGATTTGAATAACTTCTTCTCCCTATTATATGAAGTTCCGATCGGCATTTATGATGGGGAAAAGTTATCAGGAGACATCTTGATTAAGATTGGCGAAAGAACGGATGGTTATGACGGTTTGAACGGCCGCTTGAATTCCATGGAAAATATGATTACATCAGCCGATCATGAGGGCGCATTCGGAAGCCCCTACGTTGATTCAGAACGCACGAAAGTCACCGAAGAAACGAAAAGAGCCATCCAAATCATTTATTTACAACCCAATACTCCAATCACAGAAGCACATCAGCTAACAAAATCGTTGATGGACATGTTCCTTGAAATCCACGGTGGTGAAGGGATTTACTCGATTGTTGAAGGCTAATCAAAATTGAACGGAAATAAACCCTTTCCACAATCGGAAGGGGTCTTTTCATGATTTTATTCCGTTATGCTGAATAGCTTTGATTAACGCTTTTTTTCGGTATAAAATACATGGCAGCCATTGTAACAATTAGTATTATTATACCTTGGGATACGAATAACAATCTTGATGATATCAATTCACTCAATATTCCAAGCATGACCAATAAAGCAAATAATGAAACAAAGGTGTTATAAAAGGAGTGAACTCGTCCTTGAACTTCTATATCCACCTCATATTGTATAGTTGTTAAATAGGCAATACGGGTTTGAAATGTGCAACCTACCAAAAAATACCCTAAAATGCCTGTAAATAGATTAAATGATAAAGAGAAGAACAAGATACTATATCCTAAAATTCCAATTCCCCATTTTTTTACAATAACAGGTAAGATAAATCCCCCCGCTATCGCTCCTAGTGCAAAGCCTGCATCTATATATCCAAATCCGGCAGCCCCTACTTTTAGAACATCTTTTGAGAAGATCGGTAATAGAGAATTTATCGTTCTAAGGGAAAGTGGATAAGAAAGCATGATAACATAAAGAATCCAAATTTGTCTATTATGTAGAATATATCGGTACCCCACCTTTAATTCTGCAATGAATTGTTCGAAAAACTTGGTATCTTTTACTTCCATACTCTTTTTTTGTTTAGTTATATAGTTAGATTTCGGCATTAATAGCCGCTCATTTTGTTAACGCATTACTATAATAGTTTTTCATTACCTCTTTTGACCAATGGGGCTGTTTAACTTGGCCAATTGGACCAAATTCAGCCATATAAGGTTTAATATCCAAAACAGGCGTTTGATCAATGGCATCCAAAGCTTTGACAGTTATCTTTAGACCTTCTACTTTTATCAACTCACATCTTGACACACCAATCTGATTAGGCCGGGCCTTGGCCCTCTGAGAAAAGATACCCACCTTTGGCCAATCAGTTCGATTTCTTGGATGCCTTGCATTGAACTGAATTTTTTCAGGGTCCACTTTATTCATATAAAATATGACTTCGATATGTGAAAATTGTTCTAACCCAAACAGGCAATCTTCTTTGAATTTGGAACGATCCAAAATTATCTCGGAAATTACTTCTCCCCAATAATCATCTTCTAAATTGACTCTATTATTTTTGATTAAACCTATTGGTTCTAAAAGTAGTGACATTTCGCTTCCCCCTCTATATGCAAAATTTTAAATTTAAAATGGATTCATTGAACAACCATTAGTTCCCTTCCCACAATTCTCCTCTTACCATTAAATGACCAGGCTCTATTCGAAAACATGAAATATATATACTTTCTTTATCACAACTGCAAGCTTGGGTAATTACATTACTAATAATCTCTATAATCCCTTTTATTTGTTGTTTATTATAAGAATTTTTACAATAAATCATTATCATTAAATATCACTTAAGATATTTGTATCCGGGCAAGAATTTGGACTGTAGAGTTTAATGATGGGCATGATCATTTACCTTTTCAGCCAATATTAGGTTTGTTTTGATGGGAAAATAATATTCATTCTCGATCTTTTTAATACTCATTTCCTCCAAATAATTCAATGGAGCATCATTTAATGCTTCCTAAATGGCAAGTTCTGCCTGAATCCCTGAACTTGCTATTTCACACCAACGTTTTACCGGAACTCCTGTTTGAGATTCTGATTGATCCTTTTTTATTTCAACATCCTTAAAGTCGCTCTGATCAAATATACGCTTCCAATCTTCGGCACTATAACTTTTAATGTGAGTGGGGTCATGTAAAAGTTCTAGTATATGATTAAATTTATCAATCTCATGATTATCATATCCAGCTAAATCTATAATGATTACATGCCCTCCAGGATTTGAAATCCTTGTTCACATGCTTACCTCTAATCACTTTCTGTAAAAAGTTTTAGATGGAGACGAGTTATGAATTAAAAAACGATGGGTAATTTAAGGCTTTTTAGCAATTGTTAATGGAACAGTAGGACATGCCCAGCTTTCTGCCTTGGAGTTCTATAGAATCATTTTGTCATGAGTCTTAATTCACAAATTGGATGTGGTTTATTATGAATCACGTATATCCATTGTTTGGCCACTAAAATGATTCCTTTTAAATAGAGATGGAAAGGGCATTAAAGTCTCCCTTCCCTGAAGAAGACTAAAATGAGCGGGGGGACAGTAAAAAAGCATACACCTGTCCAAATTGATTCTACAAATGTAGGTAATCAATTTTGAACAAGTGTACGCTTTATGAATTTATTACCATTTTTTTTAGAATGGTAGGATCTTTAAAAAATGTTTTATTATATTAGTGCTCCAGCTCATCAGAAACACCGAACTTTGTTACGGTAGAAGTAATCAAGACCTTCGTATTATTAATATCCTTCATCTGTTCCCAATTCTTCAATCTCTCCACGAAATTAAGTATCGAAATTGGAACAGATACCTATGCAATGGTTATCTTTGCCCATAATAATCCCCCATCCAGTCTTATCAATTCGTTAATATGTAGGTAAAAAGAGATGGTTATGACATTTGGACAATAAAAAAATCCCACTGTAAACAGTAGAATTCTTGTAATAATATTTAAACGCAAAGCTTCGTTCTCCAGGTAACGAAACCCTACGTTATGAGTATGTATTGGAGCGGGTGAAGGGAATCGAACCCTCATCATCAGCTTGGAAGGCTGAGGTTTTACCACTAAACTACACCCGCATATCCTTGTAGAACTTTGTCGAATCACCAACAAAATTAATTATATAGTTTAATGTGAAAAAATGCAATAGTCTTTTAAAAAAAAATTATAATAAATGTATTGTTACGTTAATATATTCATTCACTCTAGTAAAGATGTTAAAAAGTCCCCTGATTCAGAGAACTTTTTCATCCTATGATGATTTAAGACCAAATGACTTCCATTAATCGCGGATAAACCTGCTGTGCCGTTTCAAGCAGCATGATTAACTTCCTGAACGCCAGATCCGGTATGATATCCCCCTCAATGGAGTATGAATACCGGATGGAAATGGTCCCATTTTCTTCATAAAGCTTGGAATACCTAAAATTAGCATTATATTCATTCAACAGTGTATGTACATCCTGTTTCTTTTCAGGATTCTTCAATTCGGCGACATTAAAGCAAAATAAGTCCGCCACATTTTCATCTTGATTGAATGCAAATACTAAAAGGACCTTCCACCCGTCCTTTAACTTTTGCTCAGCCCTAAAAAAGGTGGTGCCATCTTCATTCAACTCATTCATATAGATTTTCTCACTTGTTAAAAAATCACGAAATTTAGCAACGTTTGACATGGTTCATCACCTTTCTGTTTATAAGTACATTTTATAATGAAAACTGGCATTTTTACAGACTTTTCTATAATACTTCCAATTTCCTCCTATTAACAGAGGCATGAAACACTCATTAAATGAATGGGAGTCAAATTGCTTTCATCAATTGTCTAACTTTATTGGGTCAGATCGAGTTTTTCTACAGTAGTCTGGGATTATATTATGAAAAGGAAAACGGCCTTTCCCCGATTGAATATCGAAAAAAGGCCGCTTTTATTATAAACTGCTTAAAAATCACAACAAAGGATCTTCCTCAGCTTTATTTCCGCAATACTTAGAGTTGAGCGAATTTAGGTTCCGCAACTTTTACAAGCTGCTTACCGAGGTTCGTTCCTTTAAACAAACCTAAAAATGCATCAGGTATGTTTTCAAATCCCTCAATAATCGTTTCCTCATATTTCAACTTTCCTTCTTGGAGCCACTTGCCTAAATCTGTCGCACCCTCTTGGAATCTAGCAGCATAATTTCCAACTGTAAAACCTTTCATAAGTGCACTCGTTTTGATCATCGCCGATTGCAGACGCGGTCCTAGATCTTTCCCTTCTGCATTATACGAGGAAATCGCTCCGCATAATGGAATTCGGGCATTCGCATTCAAAAGTGTGAAAACAGCATCTGTCACCTCGCCGCCCACATTATCGAAATAAACATCGACTCCATCGGGAACAGCATTAGCTAAATCTGTCTTAAAACTATCTCTTTTATAATTTACGGCTCCATCAAATCCGAGCTCTTTCGTTAAGTACTCAAGTTTTTCATCTGAACCAGCGATGCCAACAACCTTCGCACCTTTAATCTTAGCAATTTGTCCGACTACTGAACCAACTGCTCCAGCCGCTCCTGAAACCACTACAGTTTCACCTTCTTGAGGTTTACCAATATCAAGCAAACCAAAGTAAGCAGTTAAACCGGGCATTCCAAGAATCCCTAAATGAGTTGTGACGGGAGCCACCTTGGGATCAATCACACGGACTTCTTTTTCGGTGACAACTGTGTATTCTGCCCAGTCGATATTCCCAACAACGACATCCCCTTGTTTGAAGGAATTCGAGTTGGATTCAACAACTTCAGCAACAACGCCACCCGTGATGACCTTATTCAATTCAAATGGCGCAATGTATGATTTGGTATCTTGCATTCTTCCACGCATGTATGGATCGACAGATAAATATAGCGTCCGTACTAAAATCTCATTATCTTTTGGTGTGGGAACTTCACTCTCAACAAAGTTAAAATCTTCTTTCGAAGGCATACCTTTTGGACGGTTTGCCAGGGTGATTTTTTGTTGTTTTGTTTGTGTCATCATTCGTTCCTCCTTGATTCTGAATGCGTAATATCGAAAAGAAGCGTATCACTGTTGAAGTTCATAGGTCAAAGAATATGATTGCCTTTTGCTTCCATAACATTCTTTATGTAGCCTTTCCTGAAAATAATAAACTTGCTACGACCAATTATGTCCCGTGTTTTTCATTCATATAAATGTCATGAGGAAAAGGCTTTGTTACCTCCAATATTCGTTTTAAGAATAAATAATGTACGTAGACTTCTACAATATACGGTTCTTCCTGGAAAATTTAACGGCCTTTCCCCGTTTGGATACCGAGAAAAGGCCGCAGCTTGAATTTATTGGTCTGCTTGGCAAATGGTCAAGCTCAGCAGTTACCTTTTTTCTTCTTATTTATATTCCTGGTTTTAAACGTCAGCCTGGACAGTTTGCACTGCAATCATCGAGACTATGTTCGCCCTTGAAAAATCTTTGCAAGCATATGTGAACTTGGTTTAATGGATGGTCTACATCAATTTTGAAATAAACATCGTTGCAATTCCAAAGTAAATAAGTAACGAAAGTATATCATTCAGTGTTGTAATTAGCGGACCAGAAGCAACGGCGGGATCGATGTTGAATTTATATAAGATTAGAGGAATGATGGTCCCAGCTAAGGTCCCAATAATTAAGGTCATGACTAATGAACTTCCAACCACTAATCCCAGGACGGGATTCCCCTGCCAAACATAAGCTATGATGGAAATTAATATTCCACAGGTAATACCTATTATCAATCCAACTTTCAGTTCCCGTATAATAAGTCTGGTTACGACTCCTTTATCCGTATCACTAGTGATTAGGCCCCTTACAACAACAGCTAAAGATTGGGTACCTGTATTTCCAGTCATCCCTGCAATCATCGGCATAAAGAAGGCAAGTGCAACAACTTTGGACAATGTTTCTTCAAAACCGCTTATAATAGTTCCAGAAACTAATCCGATAAACAAAAGTAAAATAAGCCAGGGCAGCCGACGATATGCGGCCACGTGCGCCTTCGTGTCAAAGTCTATAGCTTTACCGGATGCCGATAATTTTTCAATATCTTCATTCGCTTCCTTAATGACAACATCAATAATATCATCGACGGTTACAATTCCTAATAACTCATTATTTTTTTCAACTACAGGAATTGCTAAAAAATCATATCGCTCAATAACGCGAGCTACTTCTTCTTGGTCTTCATCAGCAGATACGGAGATAACCCGGCTATACATAATATCTTGAATTTTTTCAGATTCATCATTTATTATTAAATCCCGATATGACACAACACCTACTAATTTTTTATCATTATCTATAACATAAAGATAGTTGATCGTTTCCGAAAACTCCGCAAAGATTTTCAGTTTTTCAACAGATTCACGAACCGTATAATGTTGGGGAATCCATACAAAACGGTTTGTCATTATTCGCCCGGCCGTTTCAGGGGGATAATTCATGATATTTTGAACGATCTTTGATTCTTCTTGTTTCATACCTGAAAGAAGTTCTTCGATTTTTCCAGGGGATAGGTCCTCTAACAATGAAGCTAGATCATCATTATCCATTAAATCCATTACATGGCCGGATTTCTCTATTCCTAATTTACTAAGGATTTTTAATTGATGTACTTTTTCAACTTCTTGAATCAGTTCAGCGATTTGTTCTGAATCAAGTAATAACAAGAAACGTGTATGGTGTTTTTCTGGAAGTCCCTCA
The DNA here is from genome assembly GCF_050274955.1 of Peribacillus sp. NPDC006672. Lineage (NCBI taxonomy): Bacteria > Bacillati > Bacillota > Bacilli > Caryophanales > Bacillaceae > Peribacillus > Peribacillus sp. NPDC006672. The sequence continues at coordinate 112,860 of NZ_JBNNOR010000010.1, read as the reverse complement.
AAAATTCGCGCAATGTCATATGGTTGGAGTTCTTCTAATATTGCTTGAAATTCTTTCTTTTTTCCTTCTTTTAAAACTTTTATGATTTGTAAAGTTATTTGATCTTCCGTCAGGACTTTTATCATTTCGTCACTCACTCCTTTTTAGGGGAGTCAAAAATATTCCCCTTAAATATAATAAGAGTAAAAAAAATATTATTATTCCCCATCCAAAATCTTGTATTTATTCAATTTTCACTAAGTTTTGAGTATATCGTCGTGAATAAGGATCCACTATCCTCACCTCCAGGAAAAAAATAAAAACACCTCCATTACAAATGAAGGTGTCAAAAATACGGTATATATGCGTACATTGTCTGGATGACAAATAAAACAGTCGTATATGACTGAATGACAAATACATAGCATAAATCCAGTTCCTCCATTCGTAGAGCTTTAGCACTGTGTGGCATAGGACAAAGCCAGCTACATTAAAAACCACCTTATGTCGATGGTTTCTGTTGACCCATTGGCGTCTTTCGACATTTTTGGGCAGTAGCGTATCTCCTACACAGGAGCCTCACCTAACGAGGATATTTAATTTACACATCTACTCTAAAAGAGTTTCTTTTAGAAGTCAATGTTTGATTTATAAATAAATCTGATATTTACCTAATATCGCTACCGCTATGAGGGTAGTAAATTTTTTAAAAATCTACCTTGAGAACAGTACCATCCTTAATATTAGGTACACGTTTATGGAAAAATAAATATCACCTTAGGGGGAAATATTGGAAATACATATTAACATTTACTTATAATGAAGGCTAATAGAAGTGATTCAAATATCAATAATGAAGAGTGACTGAAACAGAAAACCACAATAAAGTTCTAATAACGAAAGGAAGTTGCTCAAATGAAAAGACCTTTTACGATTATATGTATCATCGTAAGCGCTTTTCTATTAATGGCAGGTTGCAGAATCAAGGAGGCGGAACAGGTGGATGAGAATTTGAAGGAAGTGGGCTCGTTGAAAGATATTGAAGGTAAATGGGAAGGAGATATAAAGATTCCCAATCAACCCCTTCCAATTATTGTTCATTTCACGAAGGAAGATGGAACGATAAGTATTCCTGTACAAGGATTGAACGAATTCCCCTTAACAAGTGTAAAGTTAAGTAAATCAGATTTATTTTTTGATATGAAAATTCAAAATCAGCAAATAACGTTTGATGGGAAAGTCGATCAGGAAAAGATTTCAGGAACATTTGCTCAGAATGGGCAAGAGTACCCCTTTGAATTGCTTAAGAAATCCAATCAGGAAGTTGCAGAAAGAGAATCAGGTGAAGTTGTGCAGGCCAACTTGAAGAAAGGAACAATTAATGGCCTTTTAGAAACACCAAAAAATGAAGGCCCTTTTCCTGTGATGATTATAATTGCGGGTTCGGGTCCGACTGATAAAGATGGGAACACCATTGGAAATCCCGGGAAAAATAATAGTTTGAAAATGTTAGCCGAAAGTCTTGCAGAAAAAGGTATTGCAAGCATAAGGTATGATAAGCGCGGAATAGGGGAAAATATGAAATTGGCAGGAAAAGAAGAGGACCTGAGATTTGAACAATATATTGATGATGCAGCTGCTTGGGTTCAATTTGCTAAAAAGGATGGGCGTTTTTCCAAAGTTGGCATCATCGGCCATAGTGAAGGTTCTTTAATTGGAATGGCAGCTGCAAAGAAAACGGAGACAGACATATTCATTTCATTAGCGGGTGCAGGCGAACCTATAGACCAAGTACTTGTTAAACAGCTTGAAGAGCAGTTGACACCGGCGTTATTAACGGAATCCAAGGATATACTGACAAATCTAAAACAAGGTAAACAAGTCGAGACTGTCAATGCGGACTTATATAGTGTATTCCGGCCTTCTGTTCAACCCTACATGATTTCTTGGATTCAATATAATCCTATAGAATTAGTAAAAGAACTACAAATCCCAGTTCTAATCGTAAACGGGAATAGAGATATTCAAGTGGCTCCCAATAATGCAAAAGCGCTGCATAAGGAAAAAGGCGATTCTGAATTACTGATAATTGAAAAGATGAATCATATATTGAAAGAAGCCCCTGCAGATCGAGAGGGAAATCTAGCAACCTATACAAATCCTGAACTACCATTATCACCTGGATTGGTGAATGGAATTCTTGAATTTTTAAACAAACATGATATCACCAGTAATGATGATCCATTAAAATGATAATTGAGAATTGGGTCTCCCGGGGTTTGCAAAGATGTACCAAATGATCATCCTGCCTCCGATATTAGGGTAAATACTGAAAGTCCCTAGCTAAGAAAAAAACACATAACTTCAGCAGGAGTATTCTATATTGCATTACTACGGTCAATATTTCGGTAAGTATAAATCAGTTATTTTTAAAATAGAAACAGGGAGCCAAATTTATTGGCTCCCTTAGTTTGTAGTTTATTCCCTATAAAAGAGAGGATATCTCCTTGCCCATCTTTCTATTTGTTTTGATGGGTTACACTATATATTATAATTAAACTTTAATAAAAGAGTGAAGTATTGGCGTATAACGAAGAGGCGCCGCCAGAGTGCACAAATAGAATGTTATCGTCCGGCTTAAAGGTGCCTTTTTGTATTAAATCAATAAGTCCCGCTAATGCTTTACCTGTATATACCGGATCCAACAAAATCCCTTCTGTTCTGGCCATGAGCTTGACAGCTTCCACCATTTCAGGCGTAGGCAAAGCATAACCAGGTCCGACATACTCATCAAAACACATAACAGCCTCACGAGGAATTGAATTCGGAACGCCGATGTGTGCTGAAGTTTCTTTAACAAGCTGAAAAACTTTCTCTTCTTGTTCGGCTTTTCCTCTGCTTACGTTTATTCCGATTACCGGTATCTTACTTTGATTTCCATAAAACCCAGTCACCAAACCTGCATGCATTCCCCCGCTGCCGCTTACACAAACAACAGCATTCACATTGACTCCTTGATCAAAGGACTGTGTCAAAATCTCCTGAGCGCAAGCAACATATCCCGTTGCACCAATTGTATTCGATCCCCCAACCGGAATTATATAAGGTTTATTTCCCTCTTCCGTTACCTCTTTAGCTACTTTCTGCATTTCTTTCATCAAGTCAGTTCCATTAGGTACAACCTTGATTTGTTCAGCGCCTAATAAATGATACAGAAAATAGTTACCGTTAAAATCCGGCTCTGAACTTTCTGAAAGGCCCTCTTCCAACACAAGGATGCAATTCATTTTCTCTTTAACGGCAGCGGCTAGTGTTAAGCGGCAATGATTTGATTGAATGCCTCCACATGTAATTAACGTATCCGCACCTTTTTCCATTGCATCGGCTACAAGGAACTCTAGTTTTCTTGTTTTATTTCCACCAGCCGTCAGCCCAAGTAAATCATCTCGTTTAATATAAATAGAAGGGCCCCCAAGTACTTCAGAAAAATGATGTAATTTCTCAATGGGTGTATTTGTTGGTGTATATCGACGTCTGGGAAATTGCGCTAAATTCATATTAATTCTCCTCCTGTATTCTCTGTCTAGGAATACCCTATATAAATTAAAGAAAAGAGAATATCAATTTGACGTTCTCTTTTCAATTATTATTATTAGATTATAGCAACTGCTTCGATTTCAATCAAAGCATCTTTAGGTAAACGAGCAACTTCAATCGCACTTCTAGCAGGATAATCATCCGAAAAAAATTCTCCATATACATGATTCATTGCAGCAAAGTGACTCATATCACTTAAAAAAACCGTTGTTTTTATTACCTGCTGTAAGCTTGCTCCCGCCGCTTCTAAAACCTGCTTAAGATTCTCCAATGACACCCTTGTTTGCTCCTCAATATTATCAGGCATCTCTCCCGTTTCAGGATAAATTGGAAGCTGCCCAGAAGTATACACTACATTTCCTACTTTTATACCTTGTGAATAAGGACCGATAGCCTTGGGGGCTTCATTGGTTATGATTGTTTCTTTTAACATATAAACCACCTCTTTTTTTTGTGTGTAATCCTATTAAAAAACGGAATTGAATTTAATTTCCCTTTGAATAAAACGCTTACATCAAACACAAGCCTTCCCTCTTATTCTTTACGTTCAAAATCACACTCCATCAGAGGAACTATTTTTGTTTTCTTAATGATTTTATAACCAAGCCAGAGAAGCAAGAAAATAGGAAGACCTATATACGTCGCTATAATTTCTGCCCAGCTAATTTGATCTCCGTAAAAAAAAGTCTGCCCAAAAATGAAAACCACAAAAAATAACAGCGTGATAACCGGGCCCAGCGGGTACCATTTGGCTTTAAACGGCAATTCATTTAGATCTCTGCCTTGGGCTACATAGGCTTTACGGAAGCGGTAATGACTAACGGCAATCCCGAACCATTTGATAAATCCGGTAAGGGCTGAAGCATTTATCAACCAAATGAAAACTGAACCATTTCCAAAAAGGGAAGCCAAAAAAGAGGCAAGTCCTATAAAAGCAGTTGTACAAAGGGCCCACATCGGAATTCCCTTCCTGGTAAGCCGTGCAAAGATTCGTGGTGCCTTTCCTTCTTTCGCCAGTGCCCATAGCATACGTGAAGAAGCATACATTGCTGAATTTGCTGCGGATAAAACAGATGTAAGAAGCACTGCATTCATGACGGAAGCAGCAAATGCCAACCCAGCTCTCTGAAGAACAAGAGTGAAGGGGCTGATAGATACATTTTGAACGCCTGATTTAAGCAGGTTTGGATCCGTATAAGGGATAATCAAACCGATAACAAAGATCGTCAACACGTAGAAAATAAGGATTCGCCAGAAGATTGACCGAATCGCTTTCGGTACGTTTTTCGATGGATTTTCGGTTTCACCGGCTGCCGTCGCAATCACCTCAGTTCCCTGGAACGCAAAGCCCGCGATGAGCACTACACTAAAGATAGATACAAGCCCGCCATGGAAAGGAGCATCTCCTTGGGTAAAGTTACTGAACCCGACCGCATGTCCTCCCATAATTCCAAAAATCATGGCAACCCCAATAACGAGAAAGACGATGATCGAGATGACCTTAATGCCGGCAAACCAGTATTCACTTTCCCCATATGCCTTGACTGATAAAACATTTAAGATGAGCAACAAACCCAGAAATAGTGCACTCCACAAGATAGAAGGTGAGTCCGGAAACCAATACTTCATAATAAGAGTAGAGGCCACCAAATCTGCAGGAACCGTTATCGCGGTTGTATACCAATAGTTCCAACCTAACGCAAAGCCTAACGCAGGATCAATATACTTTGATGCATAGATGTCAAAGGCTCCCGGGACCGGTAAGAAGGCCGATAGCTCTCCTAAACTATTCATAACAAAATAGACCATGATTCCTACCAGAATATATGCAGCAAGCGCTCCCCCCGGCCCCGCAGTGCTAATCGTCGATCCGCTGGATACAAACAATCCAGTTCCAATAGCGCCACCTATAGCCATCATCGTTAAATGTCTGGATTGCAGCTTCCTTTGTAATGATCCTTTCGAATTTCGCTCTTCTAGGGTGTTACTTATCTCCGCTTCTAATTTCCCCATAGTGTATCCCCCTGTTTACTCATAGTTCAAATACAATTTGTATGCAAGGTTCATCTCGCTGTTATTTAGAAAAGTATCTTTATCTATTATTTTTGGAACTTTCAGTTATTTTACATAATACCTCTGCCGTCAGCTTTTGTCCTCACCCTTCTCAAATTCAGGCGAGAAAATGATATGCACTCTCCCGCTTTTATTTTTAAGAAACTTTAATGAGAAAAATAGATATTTTCTATGAAGTCAACATAATTTATATTTTTCCAACTTACGATAAAGAGTAGACAGGCTAATCTGTAGTTCCCGGGCAATTTGTTCCTTATCATGCCGATATTTTTCAGCCAGGAAATAGCTCTGGATTACGTCTTTTTCATATTCAGAAATCATTTGTTCTAAACTTAACCCTCTACACTCTACAGAAAGATGATCCTGTTGAAACAGATAGTCAGGTAAATCATGAAAGGAGATGATATCTGATTCAGCCATATTTACCATATATTCTACGGCGTTTTCCAACTGCCGTATATTCCCCGGCCAATCATAGCTTATAAGCCATCGCTCCAGCATGGGGTCAAATCTCAATGGGTGCCTTTGCAAGACCTTACAATGTTTATGCATGAAATGTTCAAGATACAAAGTGATATCATCACGCCGCTCTCTTAAAGGTTTGGTATGGAGGGGGATGACATTGAGACGATAATATAAATCTTCGCGAAAAGTGCCGTTCCGCACCATTTCCTCCAGGTTTTGGTGAGTGGCTGCAATCACCCGTACATTAATCTCGATTGCTTTTTTTCCACCGATTCTTTCAATCTCTCTTTCTTGTAAAACCCGTAATAACTTTGGCTGCAAGAAAAGCGGCATATCTCCAATTTCATCAAGGAAAATGGTCCCGTTATGTGCTAATTCGAATTTCCCCATTTTCCCATTCCGCTTTGACCCGGTAAATGAGCCACCCTCATAACCAAACAACTCACTTTCCAACAAGCTTTCAGGTATGGCAGCGCAATTAACTGCCACAAATGAATGCGTCCGCCGCTTGCTTTCAAAATGAATCGCTTTGGCTATTAATTCTTTCCCCGTTCCGCTATCTCCCCTAATCAAAACAGTGGAAGGACTGTTTATAATCCTTTTAGCTTTCTTAATAACATCTTTAAGCCCGGAATCTTTTCCAAGAATGTTTTCAAAAGTAAAAACCTTCGGGGGAATCGGAATCTCTTCTTGAATTTTGCAACCCGGTTCCTTCTCAGGGTCCAGCATTGCTAATTTATTGACCAACAATGTACTAACATAGCGTAAAAACTGTATTAGATTCTCTGATTCTATAATCATTTTCTCCTTTTGTTCATGGGAAAAACCAATCATGCCGATGACGCCAACTGGTTTGTCTTGCTTTACAATAGGAAACCCGATGGTAGCGAGTTCTTTGCATTGATTCACGAATTTACAACTCCTGCACTGCGACTCATCTCTTTTCACATCGTAAACCACTCCAGGCTCCCCTGTTTCCAATATCATTCTGAAAAAGGAGCCTTCCGGAGCCGTTTTGCCAATGAGATCTTTATAGTAGCCAGTTCCGCTAATGCGAACGCCCTTTTCATCAAGCACGGTTATATCCAGACCAAGGATTCCTGCTGTGTTCTCAGCGTAATCTTGAATAAACTGCTGTATGCCGATAAAGCCTGCCATATTATCCTCCTCTGCTATAGCGTTAATGCAATAATAAAATAATTTTATTATAGAATAAATTCTACGCTTTACACAAAGAGGAGATAGCTTTTTCTATGCCACCTAAAGCATTTTTCAACATCGAACACGGACAAGCAATATTGAGCCGCATGAACCCTTCACCTTCCATACCGAAAATGAGCCCTTCATTCATTGCAACCCTTGCTTTGCGTAACATAAATTCATCCAATTCTTTAACTGAAAAACCCAGTTCCCGGCAATCCAGCCATACAAGGTATGTGCCTTCCGGCTGGATAACTTTAATTTGCGGGATGTTTTTGCTGAAGTAATTCAAAGTGAATTCCAAATTCCCCTGCAAATATTCAAGGAGCTGATCCAGCCATTCTTCTCCGTGTCGGTAAGCAGCCTCTAACGCAACAACGCCAAATATGTTCGGCGAACCAATGGATAATGTATTAAGTTCTCGATCATACCTATCGCGCAGTTGTTGATTTGGAATAATGATACTTGACGTCTGTACACCCATCAGGTTAAAAGTTTTGCTTGGCGCAATGCAGGTAAGAGAATGATTTGCAAACTCTTCTGATATAGAGGCAAAAGGAATGTGAGTATGTGTCTTATAAACAAAGTCACAATGAATTTCATCTGCCACAACGAGAATGTTATGCTTCATGCAAATCTGTCCCAATCTCGTCAATTCTTCTTTGCTCCATACCCTTCCAATCGGGTTATGAGGACTACACAAAATCAACATTTTTACCGTTGAATCTATCTTTGCCTCTAGGTCTGCGAAATCTATGGAATAATGTCCATTTTCAAGCTTAAGCGGGTTGTTTACAACTTCACGGCCGTTCGCTTGAATCACACGGGCAAAATGATGGTATACAGGGGGTTGGATAATTATTTTGTCCCCTGTCTGAGTGAAGGACTGAATCGCCAACGATAGGGCTGGAATCACGCCTGGGCTGTGGGTAATCCATTCTTTCTCAATGGACCATTGATGTCTTCTTTTTAGCCAACTTACAATGGATTCCATATACGAGTCCGGTCTAAGTGTGTAGCCATATACACCGTGCTCCACACGCTGTTTTAATGCTTCGATGATAGGTTGTGGAGACTGAAAATCCATATCGGCCACCCACATCGGTATAACATCCTTTACCCCAAATTGATTTTCAATATTATCCCATTTTTCACAATCAGTGTTCAGTCGACGGATTTCTTGGTCAAAATTGTATTTCATCAAGTATCTCTCCTTCTCATGTTCGCTTGTGTACCTTGCCTCTTTATATATGCAATTGCCATGCCAACCCATTTCTTCTATAAAATCTCCTAATTTTTATAGAATTTCTTGATTAAACTCCCTAACACCGCGGTCATTATTTAAAAACTTTTCATCCTAGCATTGGCACATTTGCAACTATGGTAAGTATTTTCGCATGTATGATAAAATTCAAAGAAATCATTTACCATCTCTAGTAGGGCGCAACTTCTTCTGTTTTTTCCATTCCTCATAACCGCCTACAAGGTTTTGTATATCTTTAAAACCATGAACTTGTAGAAGGCTTGCAGCTATGGCCGATCTTCCGCCGGTTTTGCAATAAACCAAAATTGGTTTATCATGCGGAATTTTGTGTGCCTGTTCTTGTAAATGACCAAGCATCACATGCTTCGCCTGCGGAATATGGCCTTCCTCCCATTCGCCCTTGCTTCTGACATCAAGCAAATATATACGGTCTGATTGAATAGCGCCATCTAACTGGTCCATTGTCACTTCTTCATACTTCATTACACGCGAATCAATTTCTCCTTCCATCTCATTGATATATGGTTCCATTGTTGCAACCACGTGATCCAATCCAATGGACTGAAGGTCATTCACAATAATTTCCACAACATCATTGCTTGCCAGAAGATATATAGGTCGGTCATAGTCCAACAGCCATCCCGCCCAGGTTATAAATGATTTGTTATAAGGGATATTAATTACACCTTGTATATGCTTTTTAGCAAATTCACTGACCGGACGTGTATCAATTACAATTCCCTGTTTCGTCCATTCCTGTACAATATCTATCGAAACCTCCATATGAAGTGGCGCTGCTATACTTCGAATTTGCTGCGGTCCCTCTTTATTCAACCGCTTCATCATTGAAAAATAAGGGGGTGCCTCCGGCTGTCCAGCCAACAGTGCTTCTATAAAGCGCTCCTCATTATCATATTGCAGTGCCCAATTTGTCCGTTTTTCATATCCGATGGTTGACGATGGGATTGCTCCTAACGCTTTTCCACAGGCACTGCCCGCTCCATGCCCTGGCCATACTTGCAGATAGTCAGGAAGATTTTTAAACTGCTGCAGAGACCGATACATCTTGCGTGCCATTTTTTCCGAGGACCCTTGCACCCCTGCGGCTTTTTCCAATAAATCGGGACGCCCTACATCACCGACAAATACAAAATCTCCAGTAAATATCCCGATTGGATCCTTGGTAACTGTACCCCCATCTGTTATAAGCAGTGATATATGTTCAGGTGTGTGTCCTGGTGAATGAATCACCTCAAAATGGATATTTCCAATCTCAAATACAACTCCATTTCTCAGAAAGCGGTGTTCATACCCAGTTACATACCCATATTTCCAGTCCGGCCCTCCTTCATCAGATAAATACAATGTTGCCCCAAGCCTTGAAGCCAGCTCCTGTGAACCAGACAAAAAATCGGCATGGATGTGTGTTTCCGTTACACCCACGATCCTCACACCATTTGCTCTTGCCGTTTTTATGTAAGGTTCTATATTACGTGACGGATCAATAATTATCGCTTCGCCAGTAGCTTGACATCCCACAAGGTATGAAGCTTGGGCCAGTTTCTCATCATAAAAATATTTAAGCAACATAAATCTTCCTCCTTTTTTTATGGATAACAGAAATACTATTACATCATACCTTTAAGCATCCCATTCCAATACATAACGGGAAGCAAGTTTTTCTTCAATACATACATACTGAACCTCTCACGGGATTGATCGATAGGAAAGGTTTCTTGAGGCTGTAAATCATAATCGAATTCAGCCAGTATAAGCCGTCCGTATCCAGTAACAAGTGGACATGATGTATAGCCGTCATATTTATGAACCATTTGTTTGGCACGCATCCGATGAAGTAAATTTTGCACAAGCACGGGCGCTTGTTTGCGAATAGCAGCCCCTGTTTTTGACGTAGGCAGGTTTGTGCAATCCCCTATGCCAAATATATTGTCAAAGTGTTCATGCTGCAGCGTATATTTGTCCACAGCCAGCCACCCATTACTAGCAGCAAGGGAACTATTCTTGATGAAATCCGGGGCGCTCATCGGCGGTACCACATGAATCATGTCATATTGCATATTCACGCGTTCTTTTGTATTTAGATTTTCAAATGTCGCCCGTTTTTTATCACCATCAATTTCAATGAGATGATGCATAAAACATGTTGTGATTTCTTTTCGTTCAATTATTTTGTTTAGTGCCTGTTCATATTTTTTTACATTGAATATGGATGGGCTGCCTGAAACAAAAATAACCGAAGATTGCTGGCGAACTCCTGATTTTCTGAAATATTCTTCCGCCAAATACATAATTTTTTGAGGAGCACCACCGCATTTTACTGGAGTATTCGGATTGGTAAAGATGGAAGTCCCGCCCTTGAAGTTTCGGATCGCCTCCCAAGTGCTATCAACATAATCATAAGAGTAATTACTACATACCCCATTCTTTCCAATACTCTCTTTTAACCCTTTGATTTCATGCCAGTTAATTTGAATCCCGGCAGCGACAACTAAATATTCGTAGTGCAGTTTGTTTCCGGATGCTGTTACAACAACATTTTCATCGGGCTGAAATGTGGTAACCGCATCCTGTACCCATACGGCTCCTTTCGGAATAACAGATGCCTCTTCCCTTTGTGTCACAGTTTTGTCAGCTTCGCCTGCTCCTACAAGTGTCCATAACGGTTGATAGTAATGTTTCGTCGCAGGGTCAATGATGGCAATGTTGCCGCTCAGAGCGCTTGATTCACGCAGGAGACGTGCCGCGACCGTAATTCCTGCACTGCCGCCTCCTACAATCAAAATTTTGTAATGTGTCTCATTATTCATCTTTGCCATTCTTAATCACCTCATATCAATTTTATAAAGCAGCCTCACCGATCTAACGCTTTAGCATTTACGATTAGCATGAAAATGGCGACCGACATAATAACAGCAGAAAATACATAAAGCGTTCGTTGCTGTTTACTTTAGCGTGCTGCCAGCCAAGCTCCTTAATGTACCTCCTCCAACTCCCGCTCTAACAAATGCGAACATAATCTCTTGAAGCAAAAAAGTTATTAAAAGTTTTATATTCTTCTCTTGCGTCCCTATACGCTGTTTAGTTATGCAAAAAAATAAGTTGATAAAATCGGTGATTTGAATATATCTCCATAAATATTTAGTGACTACTCAATATTTATTGGCTTTTAGATTAATGCGGGTGATACAGATTGTTATAACCCTGATTAACGTTACATGGTAGAGCGCTCTAATTGAGCTTCAATATTAGATTTGTTTGGAAGCGGCACGAAATCTTTTTGGATAGGCGCCCCCCCCAATTAAATACTAGTAAATGATTATCTTTCTAATTTTCTACTTTCCTCAACGATTTGATTGAGAAACCGTTCAACCTCTTCCTGGCTTTTTCCGAGTTTACTTACAAAGCGATTAAGTTCCTTCCCTTCTTGAAAAGCAATAAAGCTTGGGATTCCATACACATCTAGCTTCTCTAATAATTCCGGAAAATGGTCTCGATTTACTGCAATCATATCTATTTTTTCTTTATACGCTTCTTCTATAATTGGCATGAATAAATTGGTATTCTGACAGTCTGGGCACCATTCAACATAAAATTTGGCAACAACTGGTTTTGTTGATAAAATCGCCTCATCAAACTCTTGCTTTGTTTTGATCTCTTTCATAATTACAATCCTCCCTATATTTTGTTCTCAATGTCATACTGATTGTCTCGATTACTTGATCACTCTTGCATCAAGATATCTTTCGCAATCCAGAGCAGCCATACATCCAATTCCTGCAGCAATATTGCATGCGGTATTTATGACCCGCAGGCAATTACACCAGGAATATTTGTTTCTGTTGTACCAGGATTCACTAAGATATATCCCATTCGTCCATTTTGATTTGATTGCCTAAAAAGATGTGTTCGTTTTATGCCCGATTGATATGAAAATACCATCAGATTCCGGAATTTCCTTTTTTCAGTTTCGCTGTTTTCTACTTTCAAGCCAGTAGCGTGTCGTTCTCCTGCACTAACTTTTTCAGGAATGTAATGTAAAGTCTACGTAATTTTCAGAATATTTTACATCCGACAATAGTTCCTGAAACAATTGAGAGGAGCACTTGAATAAGTGTCATTCTTTCCTGAGACCCTTACCAATAAAGCTTTAGTAATTGGCGATTCATCACTCCCTACTTTCTCTATTTACTCATCATTTAATCAAGCAAAAACCATGCCAACTAATTTTCTCCTGTAAAACCGCTTTGTTTGTACACTTCACTCTTTGGAAATTCCCATTTTTGCTATCACTTATATTAAAAAACCTTTATTATCAGGCTTAAAGCCTTCCTAGGACTAGGAAGGCTTTTTGCAACTGTGATAAAACCAATTATTAAAGTGATTATCTAACATTTAAAGTTAATAAGTATTTTCCTTAAGTCTCGTATAACTGAAATTGACTAGCCTGTCCCTATATTGCATAAGATAAAGAGCTGATTTCACAGCCCTTTCATGAACCATTGCACCTGTTGATCACCCCGGCTCATCCTTCATATTTAACAAATATTCTTCAATTTGCTGCTTGCTTTTTAAAATAACCATTATCTTTTCAGGCTCACTTCTTTGAAGATTTGCAAGTCTTTTTTTCATTTTTTTCTTACGTGGAGAGTAGGTGGTCATTATAAATTTAACAAACTGCCAGTCTAATTTTTCATGACAGCCTTCACCCATATCAGGTCTTGTTTTCCCTATATAAGACAACCAACGTTTTACAACACGGTAAAGGCAAACACGGAGTGGGAGTTCTAAATAAATAATCGTATCGGCATGCTCAGAACGTAAGTCAAAAGAATTACTATAATTACCTTCCATTATCCACTTGCCATCACTCAATACTTCCTTCTGAGCAGAAATAAAATCCTCTAAAGGAGCTTCCACCCAGCCAGGCCTCCAGTAGAATGTATCCAAATGATGTACAACAATATTTAAATTTTCTCCTAGTCTTCTTGCAAAAGTAGATTTTCCGACGCCCGCGGATATTCCTATAACCATAATACGTTCCATTGATATACCAGCTTTCTCACTTTGGGTATTGGGAATGATTGGTTGTTTCATCATTCTTTCTTCCCTTTAGCTCAATAAGGAAAAGGCGACCCTTCATAATGAAGAATCGCATCAGTAAAATGAAAGAAAAAAATGATTGGTTATTTCGTACACTGACATTTAAAAAGGCTATGTTTTTTCTCTATTAAATAAGTTGCCCTAAATGTTTCTTTGCCTCGTAATCAACAAGTTTTTCATCATGCTTAATTCGTGCCAGATAATCTGGGTTGGCGATAAGCGGACGTCCAATCGCCGCAACGTCAATGGTGCCCTTTTCTAGTGCGGCTTCTGCTGTTTCAGGATCTAGCCCTCCCACACCAACTATAATTTCATCCCAGTGGCTGCGTACCAATTCATGCATGGTCAATCCCCTTGCAATCGGTTTGGTAAATTCCATCGTGGACGGGTGAATCATTTTGACTCCTGTTTCTTTAAACGCTTCAATAAATAATTGGATCGCTGTTTCAGGGTCTTCCCACATGTAAGACGGCTGGTCAATTTTCAAAGCCGAGAAACGAATAATGGTACGTTCCACTCCAACCGTATCAATAACAGCTTTTAGCACTTCCTTCATAAATGTCAGACGCTGTTTCAAATCACCGCCGTACCGATCCGTCCTTTTATTGGAAGTGTCAGAATTGAACTGGTCTATTAAGTAGCCATGTGCACCATGAATTTCAACGCCGTCAAAGCCAGCATCCATCGCATTCTTTGCAGCTTTTTTATATTGGTTCACCACTTCTACAATATCCGTCTCTGTCATTTCTTCAGGAATATCAAAAGGTTTTCCGAATCGTGAAACCTTTCCTTCAGCAGCGATAGGAGAAGGAGCCTGCGGAGATAGTCCTCCTGCAATTTCATGATGGCTTGCACGGCCAACATGCCAGATTTGTGCAATGATCGTTCCGCCTTCAGCGTGTACAGCTTCCGTTACTTTTTTCCACCCATTGATTTGCTCTTGAGTATAAATCCCGGGCACCCCAGGATTACCTTTTGCTCTTGGTGAAATCACGACACCTTCTGTAATGATAAGCCCGATTCCATCTTGAGCCCGTTTTCGGTAGTATTCTACGGTCAGGTCATTCACTACACCAGTTTCGTTATCGGCAAACGACCGTGTCATAGGAGCCATTGCCGTTCTTGTTTTTAAGTTCCATGCACCTATTGTTACAGGTTCAAACAGTTTAGTTTTTACTTTTTTCATTTAAATTCCTCCTGTTAACCACTTTACCTGAGCTAACTTTTAGTAACTATTATTGTGTAAGATTATCCGATAAGTGGTTAATTTTCAAATAATTCACTCTGTATTTAATACTATTTGATAAAAAATGGTATTAAAGACCAATAAAAAGCATTTATTTATTACCAATCAGCGGCTGGTTCTAAATTGCTTTTTTCCAAACAAAAAAGCCAGTCAGAGAAAACCTTTTCCCTGCTGGCTAATGGATCTTTTTTCATTATCTTTTTAGTCACGTGCTGTTCTGATAAAAAACGCTACGATCAAACCAATGATTGCAAGGACCAGACCGAAAATGAAGGCATCTTGAACGCCTGCAGTCAATGAACCGCTAATGACTGATGGATCGAACGGATTTTCTGCATTTGCCATATATTTTTTTTGGGATGCTGACATGATGGTAATGGCAACGGTTGTCCCGATGGCTCCCGATACTTGTTGCAATGTATTCATAAGAGCCGTTCCATCCGGATAAAGGTTTTTCGGCAGTTGATTCAGCCCATTTGTCTGGGCGGGCATCATGACCATCGAAACACCAATCATTAGGAGAGTATGCATGACGATTACCATAATGATAGATGTTTCAGTCGTTACGTTCGTCAAAGTCCATAACATGGCAATCATGATAATGAAGCCTGGAATCACTAGTCCTCTTGGTCCGAACTTATCAAATATTCGTCCAGTAACCGGAGACATGATACCATTAAGCACTCCACCCGGTAAAAGTACCAGACCAGCTGAAAACGCGGCTAATGCAAGCCCGGTTTGCAGGTATAGCGGTAAGAGAATCATGGATGACATGATGATCATGAAGGTGATGAAGACGGTTATTAACCCTAAAGTGAACATGGGATATTTAAAAACGCGCAAGTCAATCATCGGTTTATCCATATTGAATTGTCTTACAGCAAACAGGAATAGCGCTATAAGGCCGACAATGATCGAGGATAGAACTATCGCATTACTCCATCCTTGTTCCCCAACAATACTAAAGCCATAAACAATTCCTCCAAAACCAATGGTCGATAAAATAATGGATGGTACATCGATTTTAGGTTTGGTGATTGTTGAAACGTTTTGCATATACTTGAGACCGAATAGTAAAGCAATCACAAAGAATGGCAAAGACACCCAAAAAATGTAATTCCATTTCAGATTTTCGATAATCAAACCTGAAACTGTCGGTCCGATAGCTGGGGCAAACATGATCACCAGCCCCATCAATCCCATCGTCGCTCCCCTTTTATGGATCGGGAAAATCAATAAAATGGTATTGAACATGAGAGGCAATAAAAGACCCGTTCCGATTGCCTGGATGACACGAGCTAGCATCAAGATGCCGAACCCAGGTGCAATTGCTGCAATGAGCGTCCCAATGATGGAGAACACCATTGATGCGATGAATAATTGACGAGTATTGAACCACTGAATCAGAAGTCCCGAAACGGGAACCAATATCCCCAAAGTTAATAAATAACCCGTTGTCAGCCATTGCACGGTGGAAGGACTGACATTGAATTCCTGGATTAAATCCCCCAGCGCCATGTTTAAAGCCGTCTCACTGAATAACCCAATGAACCCTGCAATTAAAAATGAAATTAAAATGGGGGTCGTTCTAATGACTTGGTTTTGCTGCTGTGTTGCATCTGTAGACATAAAATGATTCCTCCAATTACTGACTGTTCGATCAAAGCAAAAAAAATTTTCCGTATGACTTATTTATTTATCAACAATAATGGTATCTGTTCCGCAATGGCTTGGAGAGGTTTCCCGTTTTTCGCCGTTAAGGATAAAAGGATACCGCCCTCAATTAAAGCATTAATTACGATACTCAATTCCTTTGCCCGTTTCTCACTGAATTCCGCTTCGAGTAATTTCTTTACATATATGGATTGCCACTCTTCTATCGCTTCTTGACAGGCCGTTCTTATCGGCTCACTCGTCGTATATGTTTCCGCCGCTATCGTCCCGATTGGCAGGCCTAATAGATTTTCACTTTCACCAAAAACCTCGGATAATTGAAAAATATGAGCCTGAATCGCTTTAATAGGGTCTTCGATTTCATCAAATCCCCGTTGAATTTCAACTATCACGAATTCTTTTGTATGAATAATCGCCTCTATCGCCAATTCTTCTTTGCCTTTCGGAAAATAATGATACAGCGAACCTTTTGGGATACCACTTTCCTCAATAATATCCTTAAGTCCTACACCATAATATCCTCGTATGCGAAAAAGTCGGGAAGCAGCTTCAATAAGAATGTCTTTCGAGTTTCGTTTTTCTGCCATAGCTGGATCACTCCTTGAAATTATATCAACCGGTCTATTAGAGACTATACTTGTATATTATTGTTTTGTCAAAGTAGATGGCAGCATATGGAATGGTTCTCCTCATAGGCAGAAAATCCGAAATATCCCAACGAAGTTATTCAGGCATAAATTGAATCAAAGAAGAACGCCTCATTTGGCGTTCTCTGTATAATCTATTTCACCCCGAGCAAATTTGGTAAAAAAGTAGAAATTGCTGGTATATACGTAATGAGAAGTAGAACCGCTATTGCTGAAATAAGAAAAGGTATAATCGCTTTGGATATGCTATGAAGTTTTACATTCCCAATGCCGCAAGCAACATAGAGATTAATTCCCACTGGAGGTGTAAACAACCCAATGGCTAAGTTTACAGTCATAAAAATCCCGAATACCGTTGGATCGATATTAAAATAAAGGATGATAGGAATCAAGATTGGAACGAAAATGTAAAAAGCCGAGATAGCATCGATAAAAGCACCGGCAATTAACAGAATCACATTTAAAATCAACAATATTATTATTGGATTAGAGCTCACTGATAATAAGGAATTAGCCATGGATTCAGCAATTTGTTCTGTTGTAATAATATATGCGAATAAGGAGGCAGAGCTCACAATTAACATTATGACTGCTGTTTGAGTCCCTGATTCATAGAGAATTTTGTAAATACTCCCGATTTTCAAATCTTTATAAATGAAGACACCGACAAAGAACCCATAAAATACAGCCACTACTGCCGCTTCTGTCGGGGTAAAAACACCTCCATAAATCCCACCCAGAATAATGACAGGCATTAGTAGTCCCCAAATAGCCTCTCGAAAGGCTTTAAATACTTCTTTGGGTGAAGCCTTTCTTTCACTAATCAAGGTAGTAGCTGCAATTTCATCTTGTGCATCTATAGACGAGAATCTTAGCATATCCTTTTTCTTCGAATATATGGCTGCAAATATAAACCCGATGCCTAAAAGGAGCCCTGGAAGAACACCAGCTAGGAACAGCCGCCCGATTGAAACATTCAATTGGTCTCCTGCAACAATAGCGAAGACAATCATAGCGATACTGGGTGGAATGACAATTCCTATTCCTCCTGAACTGGCTAATAGCGCACTCGCTGATTCTTTTCTCATCCCACCTTTAACAAGAGCTGGTATTAAAATGCCGCCGATTGCCGCAACGGTAGCTGGGCCAGATCCAGAAATGGCCGCAAAGAAAATGGCCGTTATAACAGTAACCAGTATAATGCCACTTTTAAAGTGACCTACGCAAACATGTGCAAAATTAATCAGTCTTTTTGATATTCCTGCATATTCCATGATTACACCCGCAAGAATGAAAAAAGGGATGGCTAGCAAAGTGAATTTACCTGTGCTTGCAAATAATATATCTGGTAATAATGTAAAACTTGAAGCACCCCAGTTTATGAAAAGAACGGTAATAGAGGAAGCAGCTAATGCAATGGCTATTGGGATTCCGATTAAAACTAATACCGCAAAAAGACCGAATAAGATTAGTGCGTTCATATATCAATCCCCTCTCTTCTAACTAAACTTCTCCACTCTATCACTCCCGCTTCCACTGAACGATAGAGACAAAAAATGCAACCAATGGGAAGAAACATCGAAAATACCCATTGCTGCCATCCAAGTGATGGCGTAATCAGATTTCTATCCATCTGAAATTGCATCATATCGTAGCCATAGAAAACGAGTAAGATAAACACGATTGAGATGATTGAGGTTCTTAATAAAATAAGTGCTTTTCTTGTTATCAAATTAGACTTTTCATAGAGTAAGGAGAATCCCAAATGAGCATTTTTTCTCAAACCCACAGCCGCACCTAAAAATGTCAATAATACAAAAAGGTTTATTGTTATTTCCTCGGTAAACGATAGGGAATAATGAAAGAAATATCTCGAAATTACATTTCCAAAGGTAATCACGGCCATCCCTAACATTGTTACCGCAAGGATGAAATTCTCTATATAACCAATCACTCTTGACATAAACAATCACCTCCGCTTTTAATTACATTCATTTTCTAAAAGTATCCAGTAAGTCTGATCCCCATTCCGATTCATAATTGTCATAAATTTTTTCTGACGCTTTCCTGAAGGCTTCAATCTCATCATCCGTTGGATAGACAAAATCCATTCCAGAGGCTTTTAATTCTTTCATTTGCTGTTTTTCTTTTTCCCTTGAAATTTTAATTTGATATTTATTGGCATTTTTTGCTGCTATTTTAATAATTTTTTGGTCGTCTGGGTGGATCGAGTCAAATTTTTCTTTATTCATTCCTAGAATAAGTGGGTCATATGAGTAATTCCAAATGCTGATATACTTCTGAACCTCCTCTAATTTAGAAGACTTAATTACATCAATAGGATTTTCCTGACCATCGATCGTTCCTTGTTGAAGTCCTGTAAACACTTCTGAAAAAGCCATGGCTGTAGGGTCTGCATCTAATTCTCTCCATAAATCCATATACATTTTAATTCCGGGAATGCGAACTTTCAGATTCTCGATATCTTCGGGAATTCTAATTGGTCTTACATTGTTCGTTACTTGGCGGAAGCCGCTCTCACCAAACCCTAATGGTTCGATCCCATTATCAGAAAGGATTTCTTTTAGTGCTTCCCCTCCTTCACCGTGCATTTTTTCATCAGCTTCATCCAGATTTTTAAATAAAAATGGTGCCGTAATAACACCCAAACGCTTTTCAAAGACCGAATAAATAATAGGTGAATGGTAGCTTAAATCTGTAGAACCTTTTAATAGCATCTCTACACCTTTAGCTGGATCTCCAGCAGACAACTGTTCATTAGCATATAATTTGATTTTAATTCGTCCATCAGTTTTTTCCGCCACTTCTTTTGCAAAATGCTCTGCTCCTAAATACCAGGTTGACGATTCACTTACCGTAATAGACATCTTTAAATTATGACTCCCTTTTTCATTTGACGCTACCGTCCCAACACTCTGACATCCGACCATCACCCCCACCAAGATAACGCTTACAAAAACACTCAGTATTTTTTTCATTCCTGTCCCCCCTGCTTACATTTTGTTGAATACTATAATCTTCACCTCTATCTGGATATTAGCCTTTCAAGAATCCTCATACCTTCTTCCTGAATAAGTTCGCTCTTTCATGGCTCTCTTCCCAATCCATTTTTAACCTAATAATGGCGGATTATCTCTAATTTCACACGAACCAGTAAACAGAATCTTCTATTTTATGAAGTTCAACCTTTTGCTCTATGCTAGGTTCATCGACGGCCAAACGAGCAGTTATGCGATGACCTTCAGCAAGATCCACTAGAATAATATGATAGGGGGCATCGGAGGAAAACTTTTCTGGTGCACTATAGATGGTCGTATATGAGTAAATCGTTCCTTTTCCACTCATCTTTTTTTCAATAAGTCCTACATTATAGCAATTGGGACAAACGTACTTGGGCGGTACAAAAGCTGTACTGCATCTATCGCAGAAAAGTAATTTAATATTCATGTTCAGGCACGGCTCCCTTCAAAGATGTGGACAGTTGAGTAGGCTCCTGTCCCCCCTAAATTTTGTGCAAGTCCTATTCGGGCTCCATCCACTTGATTTACAGCGCTGCCGCGAAGCTGACAAACAATCTGAATAATTTGCGATACACCAGTAGCTCCAATTGGGTGACCACGTGAAAGCAATCCGCCGCTTGTGTTGACTGGGACACTCCCGCCATGTTTAGTAAGGCCCCGTTCAATTGCCTGCCATCCTGTTCCCTTTTCAAATAGACCCAAGTCTTCAATGGCTAAAATCTCCGTCATGGCAAAACAATCGTGAAGTTCGACCACATCCATTTCATCCGGTCCAAGGCTTGCCTGCTCATAAGCCTGACGAGCGGATTCCCGTATCGACACTACCTCTAATAAATTGGGAATATCTTGCATAAGCGGCGGTCCAGATGCTTGACCGGAAGCAAGGACTTTGACCCCCTTATCCCCTGCAGTAAGGATGACAGCTGCTGCTCCATCCGTTATGGGCGAACAGTCGAATAACCCAAGAGGAGCCGTTATCGGTCGTGCCCCCATAATTTCTTCCAAGCTTGTTTCTTTTCGAAACTGTGCTTTCGGATTATTCATGGCATATTTTCTGTTTTTCAATGCAACCCTTGCAAGGTGTTCCTTCTCTGCACCATATTCATACATATACCGGTTAGCGACAACACCGAAAAAACCAGGGAATGTTAGACCTGAAATCCCTTCATTTGAATCATTATCCATAGCTGAATTAATGGCTTGAGTCACGAGATTCGTCGGGGCATGGGTCATTTTTTCGACCCCTACGACCAATACGGTGTCATAAATACCAGCAGCAACCATAAGGTAGGCTTGACGAAAAGCGATACCTCCAGAAGCACAGGCTCCTTCCGTCTTCGTAGTAGGTATAGGACCCAAACCTAATTCCTTTGACAAGATGGAACCAATAATTTCTTGCCCAGCGAGCTGGCCCCCTAAAAAATTCCCTGCATAAATCGCATCCACTTTTGGTTTTCCAGCATCAATCAAGGCATCTCGACAAGCAGATACAGCAAGTGATTTAAGGGATTCTCTCCGTTTCCCAAATTTGGTCATTCCAACTCCTGTAACTGATACTTTCTTCATACCCTCCTCCTCCAATACGATTCGCGAATTTCTTTCCGTAAAATTTTGCCGTATGTGCTTTTTAACAGACTCTCTACGATAAAAATCTGTTTTGGTTTTTTAAAGCTGGCCAATTTACTTTTACACAGTCCAACAAGCTCTTGCTCCGTCACGTATTGATCCTCCCGAAGTACAACATGAGCGCAGATTGCTTCTCCCCACTTGTCGTCAGGTATCCCAAATACACAGGTTTCTTTTACAGCTGGGTGAAGATTTAAAACCTCTTCCACTTCACGGGGATACGTATTCGCTCCTCCGCTAATGATGACATCTTTCTTTCGATCCACTATATATAGGTACCCCTCTTTATCCATCCATCCAAGGTCCCCTGTATGCAACCAACCATTCTTTATTGCCTCTGCAGTAGCCTCTTCGTTTTTCCAATATCCTTTCATGACCAAAGATCCCCGGCAAATGATTTCACCAATCTCACCTGAAGGAACTTGCCTGCCATCCTCATCTACAATTTTCATATCGACAAACGGTCCTGTCGCACCTGAAGAAGCTAGCCTATTTCTTAGCCCGTGTCTTGGCATGGCGGTAATTGTCATGGGGGCTTCTATCTGACCATAAGTTTCTATAATTTTAGGTCCGAGTATGTCTAAAGCCATCTTTATTTTTTCAGCGGCCATTGGTGCTCCTGCCATATTAATGGTTTTTAAAGAACTAAGATCTCGCTTTACTAAGCTTTCTTCATGAATCATTAAATTGACCATCGTGGGAACAAGAAAAAAAGTGGTAATCCTTTCTTTTTCAATCGACTCGAGAAAATGTTCGGGCTCGAATTTATTAAATATCACTTGTTTAAGCCCTAAAAACAATCCAGAATGTGCAAGAAAATTAGAGCCATGAGTAAGCGGGGCTACGTGTCCTATCACATCATTTTGATTGATTTCACAAGTCGTGATCAAGGAAAGGGAACTAGAGATAAAATTGCGATGCGTCAACATAGCACCTTTAGGTCTTCCTGTTGTACCTGATGTATACATAATGGCATATACATCCTCTTCATCAACAACCACTTTTGGTTCATCAATTTCGAAAGCTGCTATCCACGATTCATATTCCTTCCCTACTCGGATAACGGAAATTTTTACGTTTACATGCTGAATTAAATGATTCTCACCGATTAATAACTTTGCTCCCGATTCTTTCAAGACATACTCATGTTCATTAGGATGGAGCCTATAATTCATTGGAACCTTGATCAGTCCCGCTATCGCAATGGCTACATCAAGTTCGATATGCTCCATACGATTCGACATAAGGATAGCTACCCGATCTCCTTTAGCCAAACCAGATGATAGTAATGCATTTGCTAAGCGCAAGGAGCGTTCTTTTAATTGTAAAAAGGTATAATGTTTTAACCCATCAAATAAAGCTTGTTCCTTTGCATACATGCTGAAAGTCTTCAAGTAAATTTGTCCCAATGTCTCCAACGCCCGAACCTCCCTGATTAAAAGTGATGGTTTGAAAACCTAACTGTGGTTTGAATGTACGTACTGCCTCAATGGCTTTTCCAACCTGGATGTTGAACTCCACTGTAATTAGGGTTGGATTTTCCCCTGGTAGGATATGGCCGCCAAAAATGGATCCTTTTTGATCCCCAAAGATGCCGTGTAAATGGAAATCCGTTACTCCGTTTCCCTTCTCACATAAAAATCCTGTTGCATTTAAAATTTCAATAGGCCCTTCTTTTCTTATGGCTTTACTATAAGACAGACCATCTAAATCATTTTGAATGTAAACATAAGTAGCCCGTGATAAAGAACCGATGCATGTGACCACTCCAGATTGAATGTTATATTTCTCATACTCTTGTATAATGCCTTCCATTAAATCTGTACCCATGATTAAAGAGCCAAAGATACATCCGTTCTCTTCGTCATAAATAGAGTGGTTCTTAGGTTTTTCACTCATATATTTTAGTCTCCTTTCTTAGGCAATGACCAAACCCCCACAAACTCGAAGCACCTGTCCAGTGATATAATTCGAAGCTGGGGATGCAAGATATAGAACAGCTTCGGCAATGTCTTCCGCTGTACCCATCCGTTTAATCGGCTGATTGTCTAATGGGTAGTTTAGGCTTTGTGTCATGTCTGTCTCTATTGCCCCTGGGGCCACACTATTACAATTTATCCCATGAATCCCGACCTCTTTTGCAACCCACTTACTAAAAGCGATTACACCGCCTTTTGAAGCCGCATACGCAGGACCTGAACGCCCGGTGTCAGACCCCTCCAGATTGGAAATCGGTCCTCCCATAATTCCAGATATCGAGCTAATATTTACCACTTTTCCGTATTTTCGCTTCATCATATGGGGGTGGATGGCCAACTGAGTAAATAAAAATGTTCCTTTCAAGTTGGTATCTAAATCTCTATACCAATCCTCATCAGTAAAGTTTTCCAACCCCTTACGACCGCATGTACCAGCATTATTAACTAAAATATCAATCCTCCCCCACTTATTAACGCTTTCATCGATAACCGACTGGACTTCCTTCCTATTACGAATATCGATTTGGAAAGACAAGGTCTCGCACAATGGAAAATCTTCTTGGATTTTCGTAAGGATGTCATTAGCTGACAGCAAATCGACAATCACTACATTTGCTCCATTTCGAGCTAAGGTATATGCACATGTAGCACCAATTCCACGCGCCGCTCCAGTTACAATCGCTACTTGTCCTGTTAAATCTTGTTTTTCATTCAATCCTGTCATACCTCTCCACTCCTGATTATAAAATTTTGTTTTTTATACAGCTACATCAGTAGGTAATCTAAAAAAACCAAATAATTTCTCTCTTAAGTAAATATGCTTAGCTCCTTCCACCTTTTCTCATATTTTTACTTATGCAACATTTGTGCCAAAATCAAATAATCCATTTTTAATGCATTCGAGAGAAGAGAAAAGTGGATATCATAAGTTTGAATAGTAACAAAATTCAGATTTTATTCTTGTAATAGCAATTCTGCCATGGCAAAATTGCTATTAATATGGCATTATTGCCATATTCGGAAATGGAGGAGAAAGAATGCAACGCTCTGAACAAAATCAAGATAAAATGCCCGTAATCAAGACAGCTGCTAATTCCGAATTACTTCTCGAGAAACTGATAGGAAGTTCATATGATGGGATAACGATAACTGATCCACAAGGATTTACTATTTGGTATAATGAATCATTTTTACGCATTTCAGGTTTGCAACCTGACCAATTAGATAATCACACGGTATATGAACTTATCGAAATGGGTTTGTTGGCTAATTCAGCATCAAAGGAATCCATTTTAAAGAAGAAAACCGTCACCATGGCCGTTACATACTTAACAGGAATAGAAGCATTGATTTCCGCTTCTCCTATTTTCGATAATGAAGGTGAATTAGTATGCACAATTGGAAATGTAAGAGATTTAACGGAACTTAACCGGCTTAAACATCAGTTAGATGAAACGTATGCTCTTACTGAAGGATACAGGCAAACACTACAAGAGGTTCAGTTAACAAGTGCGGATGGCAACCAAATCATCTATCGAAGTTCATTAATGGAAAAAATCGTTACTCTTGCTCACAAATTCTCTGCAGTGGATACCCCTGTTTTAATTTTAGGAGAATCGGGAGTTGGAAAGGATGTATTGGCCAACTACATCCATTTCATTAGTAAACGGGCGACTGAAGGTACCTTCGTAAAAATAAATTGCGGAGCGATCCCTGAACATTTACTTGAGTCAGAGCTATTTGGATATGAAGCTGGCGCCTTCACCGGTGCGGTTCGTCAAGGAAAAGTTGGACTGTTTGAAGTGGCCAATAATGGTACCATCTTTTTAGATGAGATCGGAGAAATGCCTCTATCGCTTCAAGTGAAACTATTAGGGGTTTTACAAGATATGAAGATTCAAAGAGTGGGAGGACATAAACAGATTCCAATTGATGTAAGAATCATAGCTGCCACAAATGCAAATTTAGAAAAAATGATAATTGAAAAAAAATTTCGGGAAGATCTCTATTTCAGATTAAATGTTTTGGCCATCAACATCCCCCCTCTTCGAGATAGACCGGAAGATGTATTTGCTCTTTTAGTTCACTTCCTTGATATGTTTAACACCAAACACAAAATGAACAAGTCCTTTTCTCCTTCATCCATAAACCTTTTACTTTCTTATCAATGGCCAGGAAATATCCGGGAATTAAAAAACTTAGTTGAACAGCTTCTCATCATATCCGATGAGAATGTGATTAATGAATCATTAGTTCCAATCAGAATTCGTAGTCAAAGAAATCTAAAACAAGAAACTCTACCAGATGATTTTGTCCCAACAAATACTGAGATGCCTTTAAAGAAGCTAATCAATGAATACGAAAGGAAAATTCTTTCTTATCATTTATCGAAATATAAGCCCATGAAGCTTTGTGCAGATGTGCTAGGGATTGATCTAACCACTTTGGCCAGAAAGAAAAAGCGATATAATCTTTGAAAGCATAAAGATCTCTTATTTGGCAAACTTATGATGAATAACGGTCTACTTCCCAGCATAGCTACATGAAGTTTTTATCCGAAAACCAAATAAATATATTGAACTAATAAGAAAAGTCGATTTCTCTATAATAGAAATCGACTCAGTTTGTAGACAAAAGGAGTTCTATCTAACTGTTACGACAAAGTTGATTGGAACGGAAGGTGCGAGACTCCTGCGGGAAAAGCGCGTCCAAGGGAGACCCCACAGGCGCAAAGGCGCCGAGGAGGCTCCCGGACCGCCCGCGGAAAGCGAGTACCTGGAGTGGAAATCAACGTTCGAATTTTTTTAAAACCCTTAAAAAGACTGTAAACAATATCGATTTCTCTATAATAGAAATTGACTTACAAAAATAACACATCATAATAGCCCAATTGTTATAATTTTGATGATTGATTCTGCTATGCCAGATAAAAATAAGTAAGTTGAATCATCAAGGATAGTCTGTTATAAGCTTAAACGAATAGAGAATGAAACCTGAGGTAGTACTAATTTATTAAGATTGAAGCATAAGTCTATGCAGTATTCAATGCGGGCCTTAAGTTCAAGAGTATCTTGTTGCAAGGCGATTAAAATAAGACCTATACAACAAAAAGAACACCTTATATTGGTGTTCTCTGCAAGTTTGAGGAAATCATACCTTCTATTAAAACCCGGTATTTTTTAAAACGCTTCCATTAATCAAACACAGCGGCCTGGCTTCTCATAAACATATTCGTTATCTTCAAGGATTCTTGTCATGATTTTTGAAATCAAGAATAGCAATTACAAACATGCCAAAGCTTAGCATTAGGGAAATAACTTCGAAAGTACCCATTCATACACCGCCTCCTTACATCCAGCTTTTCCTTATCAGAGATTGTCCTATACAAGAAAAACATGAAGGCAGTACCTTTTATTCAAAAATAAAGCAAACCCCAATCAGGGTCTGCCCTCCTACTCCATTCGTTGAGGCCTTCCTTTTCATAGCCCATTCCTGTTAATAACCCAGTCCTTTTTCCACCACGTTCATGAGGGGCTTACCGTCAGGAAACAGCTTTAAATTTTTCAGGAATAACTCCATTAAACGATCTAGATGTTTGGCAGAGTTGTAAGCATTATGTGAGGAAACCATGACATTTTCCAGCTGCCAGAAAGGGTGATCCTCAGATAAAGGTTCTACTTCAAACACATCGAGCGCCGCTCCTGCTATGTGCCCATTTCTCAAGGATTCAATTAAATCTTCATCCACAATCGTATTACCACGGCCGACATTAATTAAATGGCTGCCTTTTTTCATTTTTTTTATGCGTTCTTCATTTAAAAAATAAGAGGTATCTTTCGTAAACGGGAGTGCCAATAACGGTCATTCCTAGTCCTTTACATCTCTTTGCTATCTCAAAGCCAATATCACCATACCCAATTATCTCCACTGTTGAATTCTCAAGGTCTTTCACAGGGATATCAACCCAATTTTTGTTTATTTGATTTCTGATCATTGTCGGCACACCTCTTGCTAACGAAGATAGCATCGCAATTGTATGCTCGGCTATCAGGACAGATGAGCAGCCTTTGACATTAGTGATAATGACATCGCTTTTTTTGATATCTTCATTCAGCATGGCCTCCACTCCCGCACTGTCCGAATGGATCCATTTAATTTTTGGGGTTTTTTTAAAAATGCTAAGATTATCATGGAGTCCCAGCGTATAAAGGATATCAAACTTTGATAGATCCACTGTTGGCTGCGGTTCAGGTTCGCCGAATTCCTATGGTTTTTTTCGATAACAACTTCAGAACAAATCTCCTTAAACTCATCGATGTATTTCTCCGGTATATCGACCCTGATATAAAGTGAAGGTGCTATTTCCTTAGAATCGGACATTATTAAACCTCCTCAAGAACCTGCGATTCCTTTTTCCCTCTTTGATGAGCGCAATCCGTTTAATGTTTCGTGTCTATCCCTGTGCTTTATAATCACTTCAAGAAATCCGGTTGCTCTTTTCTAATTCTATCCCAAAGAGGCTGAAAACTCAGCCATCCCTCATATTCCGTTCCCGTTTGTTCTGCTGTTAATTTTGCATACTCCTGTTCTATAGAAATGGGCTTACCTACTGATTCAGCCATTATCTGTGCTTGACATGAACGTTCCATCGTTATGAACCACCAAGCAGCTGAATCTACAGATTGGCCCACCGTTAACAATCCATGGTTGCGGAGGATGACAGCTTTGTATTGACCTAGAGCCCTGGCAATGCGTTTCCCTTCTTCAGATGCATAAACCACACCAGTAAAATCATCAAATAATGCATGGTCATTGTAAAATTGGCAGGCATCTTGCGTAATCGGATCTAACAGTCTCCCTAAAGAAGACCATGTCTTTCCATAGACCGAATGAGCATGTGCCGCTGCAATGGCATCCGGTCGTGCTTTATGAATTTCCGAATGAATGGCAAAAGCAGCACCATTCACTGAATGTTCACCCTCTACAATATCACCTTTATGATTAACCAATATAAGATCTGAAACGGAAATTTGACTAAAATGCATCCCAAACGGATTGACCCAGAAATGGTCTGTATATTTTGGATCACGGACCGTAATATGGCCAGCTATCCCTTCATCGAAACCAAACTTTGAAAAAAGACGGAATGAAGCTGCCAACCGTTCTTTCCTGTGATTGCGCTCTTCTTCCATTGAATTGAATGTTGCGGGTTGCAGGGAAATTGTCTTTGTCATTTTTCTTTCCTCCTTGATTCTTTTCTGTTTTTTGGGGTGAACCATCAATTAGCCAGGGTGTCCATGTCAGCTTTACTCTTAACATCATGCCTTTCCTCACTTTTGTTCTCGTGATGATTTTTCGAACTTAGAAAAGTAAGTGTGGTGATGACGGCAAAACTAGTAGCGAGCCCGTACAGAATTGGTTGAGTGGAGGAAGGTCCATTTATCACCAATCCAACAATAATAACGACCATGCTGGCCAGGATGGAGTAAAATGCGGCTGTAGCCGTGACCCTTTTCCAAAAGAAGCCAAGGATGATTGGAAAGAACACAGCACCGGATAAAATTGCGTAAGCTACATCCAATGCAACTAAAATATCTTGAATCCATATCGAAACGATTATGGTCAATACACCAATTGTTAAAGTCGTAAGCCGGGATGTTTTTAAAAATTGACGTTCACTCATTCCTGGCCCGATATATTTTTTAATGATGTCATTAACAACTAAAGTGGAAGAAGCAAGCAACGTTCCTGAAGCTGTGGACATAAGGGCAGATACCACACTCGCAATGACAACCCCCAATAGACCAGGAGGCAAAGTTTCCATCGCTATACTGGTAAAAGCGTTTTGTGGATCTCCTAAATTAGGAAGGATAATAAAAGCGCACATTCCAATGATACTGATTGCTATCGCATAAAAAACACTATATATCCCCGCTCCAACCGTTCCGCCACGAGATATCGTTTTGGTTCGTGCAGTAAAAAGACGCTGCCAGATATCTTGTCCAACAACAACCCCTAAAGTAAATAGTAAGAAGTATTGAAAAATTGTCTCTCCGCCAATGTTGCCTAACTCGAAATGGGATGCAGGGAGATTTTCATTAAGCGCTCCCCACCCTCCAGCCTTAGAGATGCTCAATGGAAGCATGATAAAGAAAATACCGATCGTCATGATGACGAATTGCACGACATCAGTCATGGTTACTGACCACATACCTCCTAATATTGTATAAAATAAAACGATTCCACCCCCGACTATCATGGAAACCGTTAAATTCCAGCCAGCCAAAACATGTAATATCGTCCCCATCCCAATCACTTGCGTCACAGTCAACATGAAAGTATAGATAACCGAGACCAGGGCACTGATCAATCTTGTTTGAGAATTGTAGCGCTTCTCTAGCATTTCACTGATCGTCAGTACTTTTAAATCAAATATCTTATTTGTTAAAAACAACCCGATAGCAATAATGCCAAGCCCTATCATCACCACTAGCCAAATACCGGATATCCCAAACTGATAACCTAACTTTGCTGTTCCTAGAGTGGAAGCCCCCCCTAATATCACTGCAGCTAAACAGGATAAATACATAAAATGCCCTAGATTACGCCCTGCGACAATGAAATCATCTGCCGTTTTTGCCCGTTTGGATCCGATTACTCCCACAATGATTAAAACAGAAAAATATAGAATCATGATCGATATATCCAAAATATGCATTTACACATCTCCTTTTGGGGTTCTCTTGTTTTATATCGCTTTGTAAAGGGGGAAGGAATGGATTTCACCGTTCCTCCCTTCAATTTAAATAGGGAACTAGTTGTTAAGCTGTGTTTCCAGATCTCCCGTTCTCTCTATTTTCTCCAGTTTCCCTTTCTTTGCGAGAGCGATGAGTGTGATGAATTCATAGACAATATTAGCCGCGGCGGCAGCCGTGATTTGTCCGTGATCGTATGATGGTAAAACCTCAACAAGATCGAATCCTACAAAATCTATATTCGTCAATCCTCTTACAAAGGCTAAAGCATCATCAATGCTTGCCCCTGAAACCTCAGGGGTCCCCGTTCCAGGTGCATAGACGGGATCTAAAAAATCAATGTCAAAAGATAAAAACACCGGGCCCTTCGCGACACGCTCATGAATGACCTCTAGCATCTTTTCGACCCCGATGCGTTTATAATCGTTCGTCGTATAAACCCCCAAACCTAAATTCCGGGCATCCTGAAGATCTTCCGGTCCGTAAAGACCACCCCTCATTCCAATTTGAAGAGATCGCGATATATCGATAAGACCCTCTTCTATTGCCCGGCGAAAAACGGTTCCGTGATTATACTTTTGGTCGAAATAACTATCCCAAGTATCGGAGTGAGCATCGAATTGAAGCAAGGCAACTGGACCATGTTTTTTTATGATTGCGCGTAACTCCCCTAGAGTAATAGAATGATCGCCTCCTAATGAAATGGGAATGATCCCTTTTTCAATGACGGGGGTAAGCTCTTCTTCTATCTTTTTATAGGTTTCAGAAATATAACCAGGAATGATCGGAATATCCCCATAATCAATCCCTGATATATAATCAAAAATATTAATATCTTGTTCTGGATTATAAGGACGTAAAAGGATTGAAAAATCGCGAATGGCTTCTGGTCCGAATCTCGCACCCGTTCTGAATGATTGCCCGGAATCAAAAGGAATTCCCGTAATGACAAAATCCATATGTTCATCTACCTGTTCAACAAATGGAAGCCGCATAAACGTACGTACTCCGCAAAAACGGGGTGATTTGAATGAGTCTTTCGGTTGATACTTCATCATGTAACATCCTCCTAAATTTCAACTTATTTTCACTACATTGCAATTTCATGATGTTATATGAACTTCCATCTTTTCTACACTAATAACACCCTTGTTTGGAAATTCTCTTCTTACCTTTTAGATAAGCAAGATTCACGCCAACTATTTCGCTGCGGTTTATAAGGCTTTTCAATATTCTGTTTCATCAAATGATCAAAGACTTAATCATTTTCTTATTTTTTGATCTAATTTTTGATTATTCCGACTTTTTGATTTATATTTTAATTAATCATCATCCCAAAACCAAAAGGAGCGGAACTCATGTATGACGATATGCTGGAGGAAGAACTTAATAAAATCATTGAAACATCGAATAATAACATCCTCATTACCGATCAAGATGGAATCATTTTATATTCCAATCCAAAGCTTTGGGAGATTTATGGTATGGAAAGTGACTCTTATATCGGTACCTCTGTCTATCAATTAGAAAGGGAGGGCCTTCTCACACCATCCATCAATGCGATTGTTTTAAAAGAAAAGAAAGCGAAGCGTATAATGCAACATACAAAAACAGGTCATGTTGTCATTTCGACTGGCTATCCCATTTTTAATAAGGACGGACTTCTCGTTAGGGTAATCAGCTATGGTCAGGATCAAACCGAGATTCTGCAATTGCAAGATCAATTTGAGCAATTACAACGAAAAGTAAAAGGCTATCAAACCGAAGTCGAGGATTTAAGAGAAAAGGAACTGGATTACCATGACATGATCGCTAGAAGTAATGAAACGAAGCAGATTTTAAAAACGATCCATAATGTTGCAAAAACCGATGCCACGATTCTCTTATTAGGACCATCCGGGGTAGGGAAAAGTACTTTTGCCCGTGCTGTTCATGACCAAAGCAACCGAAAGAAAGAACCTTTTATCGAAGTGAATTGCAGCACGATACCTGATAGTTTGTTTGAATCCGAAATATTCGGCTATGAGCCGGGGTCATTTACAGGGGCAGATAAACAAGGAAGGCAGGGCCTGATTGAGCAGGCTGACAGCGGAACTCTTTTCTTAGATGAAATCGGGGAACTCCCACTTGCCATGCAAGCTAAATTACTGAAAGTGTTACAGGAAAAAAAGATAAAGCGCATCGGCGGAAAAAAAGAAAACCATATTAACTTCCGTCTGGTTGCAGCAACTAATCAAGATTTGAAGGAGATGGTAAGTCAAGGCAAGTTTAGATTAGACTTATTTTACCGTTTGAATGTGATTCCCATCCAAATTCTAGCTTTGCATGAACGGAAAGAAGATATCCCCCTCTTAATACAACATTACTTACAGAAAACCAATGAAAAATACCAGAAATTCAAAAAAATCCATCCATCGACTTATGAAGTTTTGACCCATTATAATTGGCCCGGAAATATACGAG
The DNA here is from genome assembly GCF_050274955.1 of Peribacillus sp. NPDC006672. Lineage (NCBI taxonomy): Bacteria > Bacillati > Bacillota > Bacilli > Caryophanales > Bacillaceae > Peribacillus > Peribacillus sp. NPDC006672. The sequence goes on along the minus strand of NZ_JBNNOR010000010.1, from coordinate 79,730 downwards.
AATTAGAAAACCTAATTGAACGGTTAATCCTGACCATTGAAGAGCCAAATATATTTCCCGAACACCTTCCCCAATCCATCACAGGGCAAATAGAACAGCCTGAAGACTCCACTTTCTTGGCAATTGAACAAGAATGTGAAGAGAATTTCGATTTAAAGAAGACACTGGAAAAGGTTGAAATGCAACTGATTGAAAAAGCATGGAAACAATGTAAAACCACCTACGAAATGGCAGACCATTTGGGCGTCAGTCAGCCAACGGTCATCTATAAATTAAAGAAATACAAAAAGTATTTTTAAATTCATCTGGATTAAAATCCTTGAAACGATGAATGGTGTTCCTTAGCCTTTAGTAATAAAATGCCATTCAAGCTAAGGGAGCTTTTGAAACCTTATATGCCAGTTGCCATAAACCAATGACAATAACAATAAAAAAGCCATAATACATACAATAATCAATAAAAAAATCCACATTCAAGATGAATGGGATTCACAAATATCTTTTATGTTTTCATCTAATTAATGTTAAAGATTTGCAGGCTTATATTAACTAAATGAATGATCGTCAGTGAAGCTCCTGCTCCAAAGACAACGGCGACCTCTAGACCAAATACCTGAAGGGAGATTGTATCATCTGCTTATAAATTAACACCCACATCATTATTATAATTAGAAATTGAGTCTGCAGTTGATAATATGGAGCTGCGAATAGGCGCAGCACCCTTTAAAATCAAATCAACCTCGAACCAACAACAATTCCTTCCAGTTGGCCTGTTGTTGATCCTGTCGCCCAGTTAATCCCGCTCGGTTGTTCCTGTATTTTTCCTTTTTCTTTTTTTTAGATATATCAGGACATAATTGGAAAAATCTCAAATATATATCAGAACGAATTTTTTCATTTCAACGGTTCCGCCTAAAAAAACAAAAGATATTTTACTATATCAACAGAATAGAATTACATAACCTAATCAAATCTGAATACATCAACAAAAAGAGGCACCCATAATGGGAGCCTGAATTTTAGTGAAGGTAAAGCTATTGTATGTAAACGAAGACCATTCCGCATCTCTATCCGATGCGATAGTTGCGAAATAAGATATTCTGCCCAGTCACTTTAGAGATATCTTTAAGCCTTTTAATGCGTTTAATGAGGCTTTGACTTAAGGACACTGACTTAAAACTGGAAATGCCAAAAACAAAATAAAAATGAATCAGGAAGTCATGCATAATTTCCCGATTCATTTTTGACATTCATTTACCTTTTATCTTTAATGCTTTTGGGAACATAGTCATTCAGTTTATTAAATAAAGAAGTAATGTAGGAGCTGAGCTCGAATCGATCCTCCTGAATAAATTCAGCCAACGACACTCCATCCTTTTTCATATCTTTTCCCCCTTTTAGCATTCTATCCTGGTGTATATACCTTCCAGCCTCAGCCTCCACTACCTGTGAATCCAGTCATTGGCGCACTTACAATATCTACTCTCCATCGTTTTCTTTATTTGATTATCATGATTACATAGGAAAGCGCTTACAATGTAAAGTATTATAATACTATGGATTCCTATTTACTTATGTTTCAGATTAAATAAAATTTCATCTTCATCATATTTATATTATCAAGCTGCACTGGCTTCTATATGCGTATGAGCTTTTCTTTTATTTCATAACTACTTGTCTTTTTCACAGTGTGCAAAATTTCATGAAATGCCCTTCAATATTTCAGTTAAACGTATGAACTCATCCTTATCATGATTCTTTAATGAATCATCGATCTCTTTTTCGATTTGTGCTTTCCGGTAATCACTAAGGGCTTTTTTCAAAACCATTTCAGCTATCTCTTCAGGTTCCAGCGATGTTCCTGGCAATTGCTTCTCCATACGAAACCAACTCCTTAACCTTTTTTCTATTATACTAAGTAACTTGGAGATTATTATTATTTATTAAAAACTTATCCTTTCTGTTTTTTTATTTCCTTATCCACATGATTTCCACATCGCCAATCTTCTATACATAAAAAATACTAAATGATTTGAAGTGAATGTTATTCTCCTCTTAAGTTAAAAATTTTCCCTTGCTTTGGCTTCACCATTTTATCCGTGAAGGTCTGATTTGTTTATTTCCATTACTTTAGAATTAATTATATTCGAATACAGCTGATAAGAGCTAAGTTATTCGCTTCATTTTTTCTGAAAAATCAGAAATATATTGACTGTGATGAATAACCCCTCTAAAATAATCTAAATAATCCAGTTTTTTACTTATATTTCTAACCATCGATTTTGTTCATTCAATGTAAGTGCTTTATTTATGAAACCATTTTTGAGGTAAAACTATGCATTAAAGGAGCATTATCCATGAAAAAAAGTCGAGTTCTTTTCGCTAGTTTAGCCGGTTCCGTTATCGAGTGGTATGATTTTTATTTATACGGGACAGCAACCGGCCTAGTTTTTACAACTCTATTCTTCCCCAATCATGATCCTGCAATTTCACTTCTTCTCGCCTTTGTCACTTTCGGGGCAGGTTACGCAGCCCGTCCAATCGGGAGCATCCTCTTCGGTCATATGGGTGATCGCATCGGACGGAAGTCAGCACTCATGTTTACACTAATCGGCATGGGCGGGAGTTCAATGCTTATCGGTTTTCTGCCCACATATGCCCAGGTTGGTTTGGCTGCACCCGCTATCTTGGTAGTGCTGAGGTTGATTCAAGGAATTTCCTTGGGAGGTGAATGGGGCGGAGCCATCCTATTGGCAACGGAATCTGCTCCAAAAGGTGTCCGTGGATTATATGGATCCATTCCCCAACTAGGGGTTCCCATCGGTTTAGTTGCCGGTTCGTTCAGCCTAACCCTTATAAGTTCCTTGACAACCGATGCCCAATTTTTATCTTGGGGTTGGCGAATTCCCTTCCTTTTAAGCGGTGTACTGATTGCATTGGCAATCTGGGTAAGGAGTGGAATTGAGGAAACGACGGAGTTCCAGCAACAGAAAGATAGCGGTAATCTTGCAAAGGTTCCCATTATTGAAACGTTGAGGCACGATTGGAGAAGTGTCCTGCAAGTAATCGGACTAAAAATTGGGGACGGGTTCTTCAATGTATTCATCATGTCCTATGTTCTCGTCTTTACCACAATGTATTTTGGTTATTCACGAGATTCAGCCTTGACCGCTTTAACGATTGGCTGTGCTACAATGCTAGTTACCATTCCTGTCATTGGTTACATTTCTGATTTTATCGGTCGAAAAATCATCTATTTGGGGGGCCTGATTCTCCTTTTCATCTTGGCTATCCCTTATTTCACAATGATTGGGCAAGGTGTCGGCTGGTTCTACTTTATGCAGGCAATTGTGCTTGGAGTCATCTGGGGAGCCATTTTTTCTACACAAGGAACATTATTCTCAGAGCTCTTTCCAGCAAAGGTCCGTTATACTGGATTATCCGTCGGATATCAGGTCGCGGCAGCCATTGCAGGTTTCGGTCCCCTCATATGGACCACCATGGCGGAATCATATGGCCCATCCCCTTTGGTATTTGGCGGATTCATGATGGCAGGCCTCGTAATCTCCCTAGCACTCTGTCTGCTATTACCGCATTCCAGTAGAATGATCGAAACGGATCAAACTCTTAAACCCAATGAGCTGGACTTGAACTGACTCTAAAATCCCTGGCATAATTGAACTACCCACCACTTATCGACTTTACAGTCTGATTGAAGTGGGGGATTCCTAAGAACATTAGCCTATCGGCCAATTTATAATTAGGCTATCCCCGTAGTTCCTACGGTTAGAAGCCTTATGGCTTCGTTCATTAGATTGAGTCCTGCGTTAATATCTCGATCGTGGTGAGTAGAACAAGAAGGACAATCCCATTCACGAAGATTCAGATGTTTAACGTCTTTATTTTGGTACCCGCAGCCAGAACACAATTGGCTAGAAGCAAACGTTTTAGATACGGTCACGATTTGTTTACCATACCATTTTGCTTTGTATTCCAACATTTTTTTGAAGTGGTACCAAGATACTTCACTAATCGCTTTAGCTAGTTTGTCATTTTTCATCATATTCGACACTTGCAAGTCTTCCATTCCAATAACATCGTGGTTTTTGATGATTTCGGTTGAGACTTTATGTAAGTAATCCATTCGGGCATTTGAAATTTTCTCGTGTAGGATGGTCACTTTTCGTTTTTGTTTTTGATAGTTTTTGGCTTCAGCCAATGGTTTATTTTGATTCAAGGCTATTTCTTGTCGCCTTGAAAGAATCCGTTGTTCTTTGGCCAACTTTTTTTCGACCGTCCGGAAGAATTTTGGGTTTTGATAGACCGTACCATCTGAAAGGATCGCAAAGTTCTTCAAACCAAGATCTACACCGCACGAACGATTCGTTTTAGGAAGTACGGGTACATTGGTTTCCGCTAAAACGGAAATGAAATATTTACCCGAAGGGTTCCGCCTGATTGTGGCATTGATGATTCGCCCTTCGACTTCGCGGCTTTTAGCAAAACGAACGAGACCTAGTTTGGGCAATTTAATTTGGTTTCCAATCATTCCGATATTTCCATTCGTATGTTTAGTCGTGTAGGATTGGACCGGATTCTTTTTCGATTTGAAGCGTGGTGACTTGTTTTGTTTTTTATAATATCGACTATAGGCATCAGCTAAATTTTCCACCGATTTCTGTAAGGCTATACTGTCTACTTCTTTCAGGAAAGCATACTCTTTCTTTAAAGCGGGAAGTTCTTTGATTGTTGCGTATTTTTTCACAAAAGAGCCTTTCCATTCATTAGAGGGTAATTGGCCGTTTTGCTTCATTTCTTCACAGATATACCAGTAAGCATCTTTCTCATTTTGTTTGCCTAAAAAGAAGTTATAGACAAAACGAGAACAGCCAAACGTTTTATTGATAAGAACTAATTGTTCTTTCGTTGGATAGATTCGGAATTTATAAGCCTTGTTTACGACCATTCATTTCACCCCCTTATTGTTATTATCAACCAGGGAACGTACGTTTGTCAAAAGAATACTTTGGCTTAGACCAACCGCCATTCATCTCCCCCTTACCGTTGGGCTCTCGCCCTTCGAACGCTTGAAGAGGGAGTCTTCTGGCGGGAAATGATAAAAACAAAGGCTGCATGTCCTATCACTGGACAAGCGGCCTCTATTTTTTGGAACGCGGATAACTCTTTAAACTTCCTAACTTCCTACAATCCCTAAAAGATCAGTCAGCTTCCGGATTTCATAGGTTGGCTTGATTCCTAGAACATTATCCTTTTGATGGGGATTGTACCAGCAGGTGTCCATTCCATAATTCAATCCACCCTGTATATCTGATGTCAAGGAGTCACCCACTATCAATGCTTTCGATTTATCTGTGATCTTTAACTTGGAAAATGCATAATCAAAAATCCCTTTATCAGGCTTCTGAAACCCAGCCTCTTGGGAAACTATCAAATGCTCAAAAGTATGGCTAAGAGGAGAACCCCCGATTCTTGCTGTCTGCACTGACGTAAAGCCATTTGTTATAATAGCCAGCCGGCATCCTTCAAGCTTCTCGCAAACCTCTACAGCCCCTGGCATTAGATGTATTTCCTTTCCCAAATATCCCAGATACGCACGGCTGAATGCATCCGCATGGATATCAAGCCCATGCTTAAGGAATAACCGCTTAAACCTTTCCACTCCCAGATCTGTTATATCAATAAGTCCCTGTTCCAGATCTCTCCATAATCCTTTACTGATTTCTTGATAGCATCCAACATAATCTTTTACCCCCGTGGGCAAACCGAACTCCAAAAAGGCTTCCTGCAGTGCCTTTTTTTCCGATATTCCAAAGTCTAGCAATGTATCATCTACATCAAATAAGATAATCTCGTATTTCATCGCTGCCTCCCATAATCATTTTAGTCCAACTTAACACATTTCCTTTAATTACGTATTAATCATGCAAATTCATGGTAAATATATTCTGCAATCTTGGAAAACTACAAAAAGGATAGCTTCAAAAGGCTATCCTTTTTGTATAGTTCTTTATAGAAGGTGCACCTCAGTTCTTTATCGATAGTGATGGAAGATAAGGAGAATAGGATGGTTTCTAATATACCACGCATCCTTTGATCAAGAAGTGATTATTCGTTTAACCGGCTCTTCTTCCTGAATCATTCGTTGGTCTTTTCTTGTGAAAGCACTGACAGCCAGCATGATGATAAAGTTAATGGTAATGGCGACGATCCCTATATCAAGATCCTGTATGAAATGTGGTGCCTTCGGTAATAAAGTGGCCATTGTTGCCTCTGCCAGAGTAAAGTAAGCGACCAACACCACCCCTAAAATCATTCCTGCAGATGCCCCGGCTTTACTTACCGGATTTCTCTTAAGCAAGCTGAATACTAAAGGAGGGAAAATTTGCAGGACAAAACTGTAAGCCATGGTCAGTAACGCAATCATCGTATTACCTCCATAGAATGTAAAGATTAAGGATACGAATGATACGATTGGAACAAATATACGGGTTAGTTTGGCAAGCTGTTCATTCGTTGTGTCAGGCTTAACAGCTTTATAAATATTCTTTGATAAAATCGTGGCTGCCGTCAAAATTAACATCGAGCATGGTACAAGGGCTGCAAGCATGCCTGCTGATCCGACAACGCCAACAATCCAGGGCGGGAAAGCATCTTTCGCGATTTTAAATAAGGCAAGGTCCGTATCTCCGCCTTGTAGATTCGGTATCTGCAAAACCGCCGTAAAACCAATAAAAAGAATGAAGACCAGAATGATTTGATACAGCGGTAAAATGGCAGAGTTTTTCCTGAGAGCTGATTCGTTTTGGGAAGATAAACTCGCTCCAAAGCAATGCGGCCACATATATTGGCCCAATGCGATAGTCAGGCAAAGGGAAATATACCAAGAGATGCTAAACCCTTCATCCGGAAGCAATAAGAATCCCGGTTTAGTTGCTTCTAGAGTTTCGAACATTGGTTGTATTCCACCGAAGTAATGTATTGGCAAATAAATGCCCAAAAACACAATTACGACAAGAATGAGGATATCTTTCAATACTGCCGTCCAAGCCGAACCATGAATACCTGACACATATACAAAAACAGTTACGCAGAGCATTCCGATCCAAACAGCAACCGTTGGGGGAATCAATCCATATGATGCTTCGGAAACGATGATTTGAAAGCCTTTTAATTGTAATACGATATAGGGAATCATTGATAGGACCCCAATAACAGCAACCAGAAGTCCCAATGGCTTACTATTATACTTTTTTGTAAAAAAGTCAGATTGAGTCAGCACATTATGTTTTTTCGCATAGCGCCAAATAGGGGGCAAAATCCAGAAAGGAACGATGTAAGTAAGAGCGCAAAATATATAGATAGTGGGACCGCCCATACGGTATGCCGCTCCGCTGGCGCCAAGAAACACAAAAGTCGAAAACATCTCTCCTGCCATCAGAACGAACATGATTAAAGAACCGAAGTTCCTTCCCCCGACTGCCCACTGGTCAAGCTTCATTTCGCGCCCCTTTTTTGCGCGGATACCTAAGTAAAAAGCCAAAACAAGAGTCATGATGATGATTAATATGGAACTGTTCATTTATTCTCCTCCTTTTTATCACAGATCACACTGCTAATATAAAGGCAGATGGATGTCAAAATAAGCCAGGCTGTGGACCAAAAGATAATGAAAGGCAAACCGAATATATATGGCTCCACACGGTTAATCACGGATAATGAGCCAATCGCGGGTATGACGCTGAGCAACACAATGATTTTCTTCAAATTGAAGTCCCCCCTCTTAATAAATCTGTTAATGAAACGACTGTGAAAGCGCTTAAAAAAGTGAGTTATGCACCTTGTTCGTTAACCACCTTTACAATGGCACTAGCTTCACTACTAACCTCAAAAAAAAAACAATATTACAAATTTTCAAACTACTATTATCGTTTCTCTCTAAATTAAGGTTGCAGGTCGGATTCCAGTGTAATCACCTTTTCCTTGGCGTACATATAGCATAAGAGACAAAATTATGCATCATCTGTTATGTCATTTCCTTATGCCTGGAATCTATTATATTGGATGAACTTATCCCCCTTCCTTTTATTATTTGCAAGAGTTATGCCAACCGCTTTTATTCATAGCCATTCACCCTATAACCTTATTAATACTAGTGATTTAAGAATCCCAATGGCCTTAATATTTTGTTTTTTTAATATTGATCATCTGTTTCCTGAGTTTTAATCACCTCACCTGAACTGTTTTTAACTCATTAAACAGGTGACAATGTTGAAAACAAAACATAAGGAAGTCTCCTCCCTGCATTTATAATCATTTTTCACTTGTAGGAATAATTGGCAATAGAATGTGAGAAGGAAATTCCCTGCTATGATAAATCGTTTGTCTGGCCGTTTTTGTTTCACTGCTTACAATCATTGATTTCCCTGTATTCGGGTTGGGTGCATATTGTGGGAAACTGCTTGATGAAATTTCAAGCAAGATTCGATGACCTGGAAGAAATACATTGCTTGTAGCCCACAAGTTAATTTCGTATTCAACGATTCCCCCATCCAGTTCTTTTTCAGCTCGATGGCCGTTCCGGTATTTTGCGTTGACGATTCCCTCGGTTAAAATAAGCGCTGTGCCATCCGGTGATTCATCCACAAGCTTTGCAGTAAAATCAGTGTCCGCTGCGTCAGTTGATGCAAACAACTTCACTTTAACCGGACCTGTTACTTCAAGTGCTTCTTTCAATGGCTCAGAAGTATAAACAAGCACGTCGTTCCGCTTTTCGATTTCGCTCTGATCATATGGCCCCATTGTAAGCGGGCCGGAAAAAAGTGTAGCTCCACCCTTTGTCGGTACAGGGTTTTGGGGATCATATATATATGAATCCGTCTTTTCACCCTCCTGCTCATTTCGGCTTAGGCGCCCATCACCTGTTTTCGTATTCGCTTTTCCATTACTGTGCAAATAATAACTCGTATATTCAGTCCGTTCAAGTGGCCATTCCATTTCATCACGCCATACATTAATCCCCATCACAAATATTTTCACGGGCGCTTCCTTCTCAATACCATTTTCGATGCCTTTTAGCCAGTGATTGAACCAGCGAATATGAAGGGTGGTAATATCTTCCTCAAGGTTAATCCAATCCCCGGACGCGTGCACTCCAAAAGAGCGTTCACCCTGGACCGAGGAAAAAAGGCCATGGCTCCATGGACCAACAATTAGTTTTTGAGTATTGCTTAGTTGGCCATTCACTTTATTCATTTCCACGTAATTTTCCAGAGTAGGGCCGATAAAACAATCATACCAACCGCCCAAATGAAAAGCAGGCAGCTGTATCCTATCAAATCTCCCAGTAATACTTGAATTCTGCCAATAGGTTTCGTCTTCGATTGGGTGATTCAAATGTTCAAAGAAAAAATTATCTTCGTCCAGAACCTTTAATGGCGGCCAATCATTAATAGGTGCATATGCATACAATTCCTCAATATTGTTGAGGGAGTCAGCAAGCATTCGAAATTCTGAAGACATTTCCTTATTTTTTTCATACTTCCGCTTCAGCAAATCAGGCACAATCGATTCCAATGTCCACGTTTCAAATAGTCCGAGAGCAAAAGCCCCATTACGATAAACCGTACCATTTCTTTGGTCATTCAGCGTCATTGCTGGAAAAATGGCGATTAAGTGTGGAGGTTTTTTTTCTGCTGCAAGCAGCTGCGTGTATCCATAATAGGATAGGCCAAACATGCCCACTTTTCCCGTGGAATACGAGAGTGAAGCCGCCCATTCCACTGTGTCGTATCCATCATCTGCTTCCTGGCTGAATGGCCGGAATTCTCCTTCTGACTGAAATCGTCCTCTCACATCCTGTACGATGACAACGAACCCATTTTCAACAAGACGATGTGTGTCCAAATAACGATGTGAATAGAGCGGTAAGTCCTTACTGTACGGAAGCCTGGTCAATAACACCGGAAAATGCCCAGTCAAATTAGGTCTGTATACATCCGCATAAAGTACGGTGCCGTCCCTCATCGTGCATGGCACATTTTTTTCGACAACTATTTCAACTTTTTTCATCATGACCGCTCCTCTTAGCTATACCATTGTTTTGAGTTAACTTTGACTTTGTATTAATGATCCCCATTCCGTGTTCCTTTCGTAAAAACAAAGAGACCAAGTGCTTTTCTTTCCAAGCCTTGGCCTCTTCCTTTTTTATAAACGATTGGCTTAACACTTGGATGCATCATTATATTCCGGTGACCATTCAAGTATATTGAATGATCCTTTATCAATTCACCGTCAGACCTTGGATAAAATGATTGACTCGATGATTTCCGCTACCCGGTCCCCCACTTCAGAAGTGGATGCCGTGCCATTCATATCGGGCGTGAGCACCCGGGCCTCCACGAGCAGTTGCTCAATCGCCTCAAGAACAATCTTACCAAGTGATTCATAGCCAAAAAAGTCAAGCATTTGGCTTGCTGACCAAATGGAAGCGAGCGGATTTCCGATACCTTTTCCTGCAATGTCAGGAGCTGAACCGTGAATTGGCTCGAACATCGATGGAAATTCCATTTCAGGATTAATATTGGCACCGGCAGCAAGTCCGATCCCTCCAGCAAGCGCGGCCCCTAAATCCGTTAAAATATCACCGAACAGGTTCGAAGTTACAACGACTTCAAAACGCTTCGGATCTTTTATCATCAGCATTGCCGCTGCGTCGACAAGATATGAAGCCGTTTCGACTTCAGGATATTCCCTGCTGACCTCTTCGAATACTTGATCCCAGAAAACCATTGAATAATTCAAGGCGTTGGCTTTGGAAATGCTCGTCAGCGATCTGCCTTCTTTTTTTGCGGTTTCAAAAGCATATCGGATGATCCTTTCCGTCCCTTTACGGGAAAACACACCGTTTTGCAACACCACTTCGTGTTCCTGACCTTTAAACAGCCAATCTCCTGCACCTGAATATTCACCTTCACTGTTTTCGCGGATGAACAGCATATCAATATCTTCACGTTTCACATCAACGAGAGGCAAGTGAGCCCCTTTTAACAATGTAACGGGCCGGATATTGACATACTGATCAAAACTTTTGCGGATTTTCAATAATAGGTCCCATAGTGAAATATGGTCTGGAACGCCAGGAAACCCGACCGCCCCCAAATAAATCGCGTCAAACGCTTTCAGCTTATCGATCCCATCAACATCCATCATTCTACCATTTTCGGCATAAAATTCGCAGCCCCATGGGAAGAATGTGAAATCCAATCTAAAGCCTGAATCAAGTTCAGCCACTTTATTTAATACTTTTATCCCTTCATTAATCACTTCAGGGCCAATGCCATCTCCTGCGATGACCGCAATTTTGAATTGTTTCATAAATGAGCTCCTCAATTTCAGTCTTGGTTCCAAACGACCAATTTCATTTCGGTCATTTCTTCCACAGCATATTTAATGCCTTCACGGCCAGTCCCGCTTTCTTTTACGCCGCCGTATGGCATTTGATCGACACGATAGGTTGGCACATCATTGATGATCACACCGCCTACATGCAATTCCCGTGAAGCGTACAATGCGTTTTTCACGTTGTTTGTGTATATCCCGGCCTGCAATCCAAACCGGGAATCATTCACTTGATCGATCGCTTCCTTCACTGAACCTACTTTATTAACAATGACCACCGGAGCAAATGCTTCCTGGCATGAAACTTTTAGCGTTTGATCCGCATCCGTAATTATTGTCGGTTCAAGAATGTCACCTTGCAATTTGCCCCCTGCTGCGATTGTTGCCTTACTTCCTTTAGTTTCATCAATCCAGCCCAGTACACGGGCAGCTTCCCCTTTGGAGATTAGGGAGGAAATATACGTATCCGGATCCAATGGGTCGCCAATTCTAAGTTTTTTGGCGGCTGCAGTGAACTTTTCGACAAATTCTTCATACACTTCTTCATGTGCATACACACGTTGCAGTGAAATACAGACTTGCCCCTGATTGGAGAAAGCACCCATTATGCAACGATCGATAATTTTATCGATATCTATGTCTTTATCAATGATTAATGCCGAGTTCGAGCCAAGTTCCAGGGTGGTCTTTTTCAGACCCGCTTTGTTGCGGATGCCGATTCCAACGCTTGGGCTGCCTGTGAATGTGACCATGCTTACTTGATCGTTTTCTACAATCGCTTCTCCGACCGTACTGCCCGGACCCGTCACTACATTTAATACGCCAGCCGGCAGACCCGCTTTTTCAAAAATTTCTGCGATGAAAAGTGCGGAAAGCGGTGTTTGCGAAGCTGGCTTCAAAACAATGGTGTTCCCTGCAGCAATCGCCGGTCCGACTTTATGCGCCACTAAGTTCATCGGGAAGTTAAACGGGGTGATGGCACCAATGACCCCGATTGGCTCTCTTAACGTGTAACCAATTCGGCCAACCCCGCCTTTGGCCGCATCAAATGGAATCGTTTCACCGTGAATCCTTTTAGCTTCTTCAGCCGAGAACTTATACGTTTCGATGGTCCTTCCAACTTCCGCTTTTGCGAACATGATCGGTTTGGCAGATTCACGAGATATGATTTCTGCCGCTTCATCAGCATTCTCGATTAATAAAGTGACAGCCTTCTCCAATATATCCGCCCTTTGATAAGCAGGCATTTTTGCCATGACTTCGCGTGCATTGTAGGCGGCTGCAATCGCCTTTTCCGTCAGCTCTTTATCCGCCATGGCAATTTGGGCGATTTCTTCCCCCGAATAAGGCGAATATAGCGGAGCATAGCTTACCGTTTCCATTTTTTCACCATTGATCATCAAATATTGTTTCATTGATTTGAATTGATCCGCTAATTTATTCATTTAGGGCCTCCAATACCATTTCATGAAATTGAACAATTGCTTTTTCAGAAGAAGAATATCTGCCTTTGTTAAAGGCACGGGAGCGGAAACCTATTTGTTCCAGCTCTATAAGTTCCACATCTTCCTGTCGGACTTGTTCGGCAAACGTAACAAGATCTTTCTCTTCCTGAGTCAAATTCTCATCGCGGAAATAATATGTGTAAACAGCCAAAGTCGTTTCGTGATCAATTGGAACCATTTGAATGGTTGCCATATTTCCGGGACCTGGATAAATGGTCAACATCAAGTTTGGCCACAGCCAGAAAAAGGAGCCACCTTGCATTTCCGCCTGATTTAAATCGACCGTTCCATAATTTTTATCCGGTTTAACGATCGAACCTTGCAGTGAATAGTTATCGCAAGTAATGATTTGGTAATCATCCATATCAAGTGCTGCAACAAAGCTTGGATGAGCTACATGGCAATGGTCACATTCTAAATAGTTATCTATGAACGCTTTCCAGTTTGCCTTGATCACCCTCGTTTTTTGGCTTGTTCTTTTTAACTCGCTTAAAAACGGGTATTTACTTAAACGGTCAAAGAAATCGCCGTAAGATTCGCTAAGCGGTTTCGCATTATCATCCAAGTTTACAAAAATTAAAGATTCCATGATTTCCATGCGAACGGAGCGTAAACAGGCATCTTGTACACAGGCTTCATCTTCGCCTTTAAAATTCGGAGCTTTGTTCAATTTCCCATCCAATTTGAACGTCCAACCATGATAACTGCATTGTAAAATTTTCTTCTTGCCTGATTCACTTTTTTCAAGCTTAGTCGCACGATGCGGACAAACGTTATAAAAAGCGCGGATCACCTCGTCCTGGCCGCGGTTCACTATGATTGGCTCGTTGGCTACTTCTGTCGTAAAGAATGATCCCACTTTTTCCAATTGGCTGACATGACCTACAAGCTGCCAAGATTTAGAGAATACTAGATCGATTTCCTTTTCGAGAACTTTCGGGTCTGTGTATTTGTCATATGTCAATGTTCTTTCAAATGTACGATTTGTTACATTTTCCACTTTGTTATAAGCCATCATTCATTTCCCCCTAAAAAATGATTACAAGCATTCCAGTCATACTGGTAGATTGGTATTTCTTAATTGATCCAACCTTCCGCTTCAACCGGCTGTCACTGGTATATTGGCGAAAGGTTCTGTGGCCAACTTAATCGAATCTGTCGGACAACCATCAAAAGCATCTTCCAAGTCCTCCTCCAGATCTTCGGATACTTCGGTTATTCCTGTGTTGGCATCCAGGATTGAAAAAGCGATTCCTTCATCGTTATAATCGAAAATTTCCGGTGCAGTCGCTCCACATGCCCCGCAAGCGATACATGTCTCCTGGTCAACTACTGTGTATTTAGCCATGTGGTTTCCCTCCCCCCATTTATATAATTAAACGGACGTTGTGCTTTTCTCTTTTCCTCCCATTGTGCTCGTGCTGTGCAGCGGCTGAACTTTCGCACTCGGGTCGATATGAACTTTTGCATTACTTACTGCTGTAGGCGCTTCACCAAACCCGCTGGCAATCAGCTTCACCTTACCTTCGTACGTGCAAATATCCCCTGCGGCGTATATGCCTTTGATATTCGTTTCCATTTTAGAATTGACAACAATGGAATTGTTTTCAATTTCAAGACCCCAATCCTTTATTGGCCCTATTGATGATACGAATCCATAATTGACTAGAACGTCATCGACTTCCAATTCAAGCGACTTTCCACTCTTCGCATCCGTCACAATCACTTTTTCTATATTTTCATCTCCGATCAATTCGGCTGGGAGATAAGGAGTCAAGACCTCCACATTGGATTGTTTCAAACGCTCTACACTGTGTTCATGGGCACGAAATTTATCCCTGCGATGAATGAGTGTCACTTTTTCCGCTATCGGTTCAAGCATTAGCGACCAGTCGACTGCCGAATCACCGCCACCGAACACAACCACTTTCTTATCAGCGAATTGACTCATATTTTGGACGAAATAATGAAGGTTGGCATTTTCAAACCTTTCTTCGCCTTCCATTTTTAGTTTCCGTGGCTGGAATGCCCCGTTACCAGCAGTGATGATTATTGCTTTCGTATAATGTGTTTCTTCGGATGTCGTAATGGCAAACAACCCGTCCGAAGTACGAACAATGGTCTCTACAGATTGATTAAGACAAATATCCGTTTTGAATTGGCCCATTTGTTCCAGTAATCGATTGATGAGCTCTTGGGCCTGTATTTTCGGGAACCCTGCAATATCATAAATATATTTTTCAGGGTACAAAGCAGATAGCTGCCCTCCCAATTGTGGGAGACTTTCGATAATTTTCACTGAAGCTTGGCGCATTCCCGCATAAAAAGCGGTAAATAAACCAACCGGTCCTCCACCGATAATAGTGATATCAGAGATCTCAAACTTTTCTTCCAAACTCATTCCCCCCTAGATGTCTTACACTAGAATTCTGCTATGCTAAGATGTCGATTCATGCAATAATTATTGACATGCAAACCTAGCCAATTGCAATTTAACCAATTGATAATTTTATATAATGCAATATGCGTGCCAACCTAGGAAACCGCCCTTAATAAACAAAATATTTAGAATTTTTTTTAAAAACGCTATCATTTCGAGTTATAATAAACTCAAAATTGATGAAACCTTAATCAAAATTCACTCATTCCCTTTTGAAAAGTGAGGATTACCCTATGAAAAGTACGAATTCTACTGACAGTGTCGAGATGACGCTCCAAACTCTATTAAAAATTCTTGATCATTCCTCAGATGAGATTTTCGTCCTTGACGGCGAAAAGCGGATTCTTTACGTCAACAAGGCATGTGAGCGCCATTATGGGCTGAAACCTACTGATGTCATTGGCAAATATAATGTGGACTTATTTGAAAAAGGGTACTGGAAACCCTCCATCGTGCCTGAAGTATTTAAAAGGAAAAAACCTTGCTACATGAAACAACAAACGTATATCGGGGCTGAATTGATGACATCAGCGATTCCAATTTTAAATGATGCGGGGGAAATTGAACTGGTCGTCACTACATCGACAGAAACCCAAACGTATAAAATGTTAAAAGCAAATGAAGCTAGTGGTGAGTCAAAAGTCACTCAAGACGAAGATGAAACGGGGAGGTTCATTACTAACAGCGGTAAAATCAACCGCATCCTCACTTTTTGTGAAAAAGTGGCGCCGACCGATTCTACGATATTAATCCAGGGGGAATCCGGAACAGGAAAAGGAGTGCTTGCCCATTTCATCCACCGGATCAGTAAGCGGAAAAGCAAACCTTTCCTGACGATCAACTGTGCAGCCATACCGGATGAGCTGCTCGAATCTGAACTATTCGGCTATTCAAAAGGTGCTTTTACCGGTGCGAACAAAACTGGAAAACTCGGATTGATTGAATCCGCAGATGGAGGCACTGTCTTTCTTGATGAAATCGGGGAAATACCGCTTGCTCTCCAGGCAAAGCTTCTCCAAGTAATCCAGGACAAACAATTCATTCCCGTCGGCGGCAATGAAATGAAAAAAGTAGACATCCGCATCGTCGCGGCCACAAACCAGAACTTAATAGAAATGGTCAATGATAAAAAATTCCGGGAAGATTTATTTTACCGTTTGAATGTGATTGATATTCAATTGCCTCCATTGCGGGAACGCAAGGAAGATATTATTCCCCTTACTTACAATTTTTTAAATAAGTTCAATGAAAGATATCAGGAAAATAAAGTCATCTCAGAAGAATGCTTGAACCTATTAATTCATTATTCATGGCCAGGCAATGTACGCCAGCTCGAAAACTTGATTGAACGGTTGGTCTTAATAAGTGACTCAGTCATCCTTATGGCCGACTTGCCTGAAATGATTACCGAAAACGTTGAACAAGTCACACAGATTGATCTCCCCACTTCTCTCGATAAAGCACTTGATGAAACGAAACGGATATTGATCAGGAAATCTTACCAAACATACAAATCATCAAGGAAAGTCGCGAAGGACCTCTCTATCAGTCAAACGAAAGCTTCGGCATTGATCCGGGAGTACTGTTGGGATTTAATGAATAAATAGGTATCATGAAAAGGACAATGTTTGTCTAACCTTAAACAAGTCCATTTGCCCCCAACCGAAGCATGCTGGTTATTCGCTTCTAGTGATCGATAGTGAATGGTAAACACTTATATTCCAATTCGTATTTCACTTAGCTATTAAATTCAGGTTCGAACAGAAAATAAGAGACTTCCCTTTTGCGGGCAAGTCTCTTATTTTTATGAAGATCCAACTATTTTTTCACCTCTCGGCTTTGTACTATTTGAATCTGGTTCTTTTGTGATGCCAATTTGATTGAATTGATCATTAATGGACAGTTTGTATGTCAACGATCCTGTACCTGCTTCATCAGGCTTGAAGGTTCCTGCATTTGTCCGTTTTCCATCTTTCAGCAACCATACCTGATACACCTCGGATTCTTGAAGGCTAGGCAAATTCTGAATCTGAACGATTAACCTTCTTTCTTCCCCTTGCTGCAAAATAAATGCAGCACCGTCCGTATTCATCTTTATAGCCGACTTATCAGCAGGCTGCAAAGATAGTGACGTTTTAACCTCCATTGGCAGATTGATGGCTGCAAGTTCTTTTTTTAGTTGAATATTGGAATACAACATCACAAACGCCAAAACTAGAGTGGCCAGCAAGATACCTGAAGTTACGGGTGTAAACTGCTTAAGGAAAAAACTACTCCATTTCTTTTCCTTAAGCACCGGAATTTCATTATTAGGCTCAAAAACAAAATTCATAACCTCTGATTTCAGAGAAGAAGAAGGTTCTATTTCTTCGAAATCCCATTTCAATGAATTCCAGGCTTCCGTCATTTGTTCATACTCCCTAATGCATTCAGAGCAATGAATTAAGTGTTCCGCGAATGCCTTTTTTTCTTTTTCCCCCAGTTCACCCGATAAAAATGAAAGCAGGTTAACGCATTCTGTATTCATTTACAAACCACCTACTTCCAAATGCTTTTTCAACTGTTTAAGCGACTGATGAAGTCTGCTTTTGATGGTACCGACCGGTTCATTTTCAATTTTGGCAATTTCCGTTAGCGAATACCCTTTCCAATACAGTAAATCGATCAGTCTTTTTTGCGGCTTGCTTAATTTACTTTTTGCATCGGCAATTTCACTGGATAATAGCCCATTTTCTATATCATTATTCGGATCTTCCATGTCAATTGGATGGCTCATGTCCATTTGTTTGTTATTCCGAATATGAACACTGTCTTTACGGGCATAATCCACACATACATTCCGTGTAACGGTCAAAAGCCAGCTTACAAAGTGCCCCTTTTCGGAATTATAACTGCTTTTTGTGGTCCAGAGCTTTAAAAAGACCAACTGCACTATCTCTTTTGTTTTTTCAGCATTTCCATTTGTGAATTTAAAAATAAAACCATAGATTAATTTAATATGCCGGTCATAAAGTTCTTCCAGGGCAGGACGATGCTTTTTCATTACTAATGCCATCAATTCCTTATCAAGTTTTTCTTTCAATCGCACCTGCAACTCCTCACCAAGTAAATTTGGAAAACGAACAACAGGAACGACCACCAGTGATCGTCCCTTTTTTTCTTATTTTGGAAAAACCGTCTCATTATTTACAATATACCAAACATTTTTCACTCCTTCACCATTGACCTCCCCCGCTACCTTATCATTCACAAAATAGTAGAGTGGAAATCCTTTGTACGTTACCTGCTCTTCCGCTGTATCTTCCCTTTTAATGGTTCCAAAGTCTTTTTCCTCAAATCCCTTAGGGACAGCAAAATCCCTTTCCATGAACGGCGGCCATTTTTCCAGACATTCATCCGCACAATTGCTTTTTCCAGATTTATCGTTTTTGAAAAAGTAAAGTGTCATTCCCTTGGAATCAGCCAAGTATTCGCCTATTTTTTCACTTTCCAATAATTTTAGGGTTATTGCTTTTTCATCGGCAGTACCACTAACAACTTGATTCTTTTTGGGTGAATCTTTCGCTTCATTCCCACAAGCCACCAAAACTAGTACCATCATTAATACCGAAAAAACCATCCACTTTTTCATACACTCTCACTCCTCGCTATTCTACTTCCATCCCCATTTTTGAAATACTTGATGGGATTCTTCCGTTTTAAGATAGTCAATAAATTGTTTTGCCTTTTTCTTGTTTTCACTCTTACTTGTTATGCTTACCGGAGTTCCCCTATATAGCTTGTCTTCCTCAGGGAGTTGAACCAGGTCCGTCACATCCGACAGACGGTAATGCCAGGATTCATATGTTATCCAAGCGTCGAATTTAGAATTTGCCTTCCATAGATCGATAGCTTCTGCACTGGACTTTACTGAAATGGCAATATTCCTGCTAATTCCAGAAATAACTCCTTTTCTTCCCGCCAAATCTTCCCATAGCCCCAGTTGCCCGGCTCCATTAACATCCACAATCTTTACGCCCTTCTTCGTTAAATCCTCCAAAGACTGTATATTCTTTGGGTTTCCTTTTCTAACCAGAATTCCAGCTGCCCTCGAATACAATTCAGTAAGGCTCTTTTCATTAATGATGCCTGGATGATTAAGCATGAAATCAGTTAGCATATACTCGGAACCCCCGTAAATGATATCGGCATCCTGCTTGGCTTGATCAATCCATTTTTCTTCGGGTCCCGCTGTTACCTCAACTTTTATTCCCGTTTCTTTGGTGAATTGCTCCGCTACTTCCTTGATTGGTCCAAGAGGGCCACCTGGACCGTATACTTTTACGACATCGTTGACTGTTTGCCCCGGTTTCGAATCCATTTCCGTTGAAAATCCTACCAAGACTAACATCAATGATATCCACCCAACAAAAATGACCTTTTTCTTCATTTCTTTCTTCTCTCCTTTCTAAAAAAACCTCTGTACTATAGATAACGGGACAAACATTAAAACGGTTTGAAAAAATTGTTTTTTTAGGTCTTCAATAAATAATGAACACTATTTTTTTGGTCTATAACGAACATCACCCTACTGCCAAATAATCTGGTAAAATGATCGTCAGCGATTCTCTTTTTTCCCTCATAACAAAAAAACCATTCGAAAAGGTATCTTTTCCGAATGGGGCATACTTTAATTACATACTCTTTTTAGGTCTCTTAAACCAAGTGACAGAAAAGGTTAGCTTGAATTGCTTCCCTTACTCTGTCCATTTTTTTTACGAATAACAGCTATCACCAATAATAAAAGCGGAATGATGGTTTGCATTAAAATTCCTTGAAAAGGGTAGACGTTGATATCATTACGATTAACATCCATAGAGCTAGGAAACGACCAAAAACCGAATTCCACTATCAAAATCCCTATCGGCCATACAACAGGCCGATAGCTGGAGAGATTAAGCCACTGGGCAGTACCCAATGCAGCCGCATAATAAAACACGGAAATTTTGACAAACGCCCCTACTATCCATACGGCCATGACGGCTGACTCCAAATGTTCAAAAAAGTCGCCGATGCTGATATATCGAGATACATTCATCAGGGGATAAACCTTGGTGGCTGTTGTTGACCCGAGTACAAAAAGAACCATAAGATTCACCACCATTAACGTCATCATCACGGCAAAAACAGTCATCATCCCGGATTTCATTCCTTTTTTCATATCAGCTAAAAAAGGGAGGAGAAAAATGATCAGGAAAAACTCGCTGAACCATCCCCCCGGTGCAATCGCACCCTTGATTGGAGGCATAATTCCATTTCCCAATATCGGGAATATATTTTTGAATTCAAGATCAGGGATCAGTAAGATGATTAGGACACAGATTGGCAAAATAAATACAGGTACAAAAAATTCAGCAGCTCTCCCCAACACTTCAATACCCCCGCGTACGATGAAGGCACACAGAAGCACCATCGATGCCATGATTACGCTAATCGGGGTATTTACCAGAAAAGAGTCGACAACAAATTCTCCGTAACTTCTGAGGATCAGCCCCGTGTTCTGGATATAAAAAAACAAGAATAAAAAACCGAGAATTTTCCCCGGAATCACCCCAATAATCCGTTCACTTAATTGGATCACCGTTTGTTTCGGATAAAGCTTGTGCAGTTTAAAAGCGATATACACCGTCAGACACCCTATAAGCGCAGCAAAAATGGGGGAAAGCCATAAATCATTTTTGGCATATTTCGCTGTTATGCTTGGAACCCCGAGAAGAGCCGTTGCTACAATCGTCGGATACATCATGAGTGCCATCTGCAGTGATGAAATTTTTCCTTTCTCCATTAACTTTCTCCTTTCCGTTACGGTATGGAAAATTGAAATCACGAAACCCACTGTTTGTTTTACTTTTCCATAAACTCTCCAAACGGCTTAAAAAGAGCTTCGATCCATTTAGACGGTCCTGTCACCTGCGGGAGATTGAACATGGACAGAACCAAGCCGATGAGGAGAAGTGATATAAATGCCCGTTTGTCTATTTTGGGATTTTGTTTCATTTTCGGCCATTCAAACAAAATGATTATAGCTACAATCACGGTTGTATACAAAAGAGCCACCCATTTCACTTGTCCTTCACCTCGTTTTCAGACACCCCCGCCGGTTTGTTTATATAGCCCTGTCGGCGAATATTGGCATTAACATCGATTTCCACTTCCATCTCTGCGAATACCTCATTCCATTGGTTTTCAACCTTATTAAACTGGTTAGGATATTTCCGGTAGAATACCTTACCTAAACCCAAAATGTCCGCTTTCTTCTGCTGAGTCTGCTTAAAAGCCAGTAAAATACGCTTTTCTATACCCTTTTGATAGGCTTCTTCTGCAACCTTTATTGAGTTGGGACTTGAAAGGTTTAAATTCGTTTCATTCTGTATGACAGTTCCTTCCGTATTAATCTTCACTAACAATTTCCATTTGTCATTGATAATTTGCGGAATGATCTTTATTTGCGCTGACACTGGACTTAATGATATCTCCCCTTTCACGCCTTTTGGTTTTATGGAAACAGTGTATGATTCCATTTCATCCCTTAACCACAATAGCCCTCTAGTTTCCTTTTCCGTCATCGTCCCAGTCATCTTATCTTTTTTGAACACGGCTGTTCCGACAATGTAAGGAATCCCCTGTAAATTCTTTTCCCCTTTCTCTGGCGGCAATATTTTAATGAATGGAAGTACGGCAGCTTGAGGTTTACCCGTTAACATTTCATCCAATTTCTGTAGTGTGACCAGCATTCCAATATGTAAATCAGATAATTCCTTAAGCACTTTCGCTGAATAGCTTTCCAGCGGAGGAACTGATTCAAGTATAGGCTTCGCTTTCCCTTCACTGACATACACATTCGCTCTTTCCCTTGGCTGCGGATGGCGCAGCAAAAAATCAAGCTGTTCCTGTATCCCTTCCTTGGCTAACTGTTCACCGAATACAAATACTTTACAATGTCCCCAAAATATTTTTCGCGGAATCTTGCTTTGGAGCTTTGACAATGCCTCTGAAATATTGGACCCTATTTCTGTTCTCACCAGCGTCGTAGCCCCGCTCCCTCCTTGACTTGGTCCTCCTTGGCCCCCTCCGCTGCTCATTGATTTGGGGATGAAAACCTGGATGGATAGTTCGATTTGATTATTATCCTTCTTATCGATGGCAGCCGCTGTGACAATCGCCAAATCATTGACTTCCACTCGATCCCAGCAACCGCTCACTATCGGGTTCATTGCTATCAAAAGAATGACCATTTTCTTGAATTGATTCCTTTTTACGTTCTCCAGCATCTTTATTGGGTCCCTGACATTCTTCATTCCTTTTCACTTCCCCCTTTTGGTTTTGGCCCCTGTTCAGGTGGCTGACGGTATAGGTCAGGATTCCCTGTGAGGTGCGGACGTGTATCCATCATCCACCAAGGAGCCCTCCACAGCACATCTTTCAGCTCCCTACCTTTTAACGGACCAAATGGCGTTAAATAGGGAACGCCAAAGGAACGCAAGCTGCATAAGTGAATGACTATGGCAATGATCCCCATCATGATGCCGAGCAGCCCTAATGTACCGGCAAGCAGCATCATTGGGAAACGCAGCATCCGGATAGCGATTCCTGCAATATAACGGGGAACCATAAAAGACGCGATTCCCGTGATTGCAACCACTATGACCATTGGTGCCGAAACCAAGCCAGCTTGAACGGAGGCCTGACCAATCACGAGCGCGCCAACAATGCTGACAGCGGAACCTACCTGCTTCGGCAGTCGGACCCCAGCCTCTCTCAGGGCTTCAAAGGTAACCTCCATTATCAATGCCTCTACTACGGCTGGAAAAGGAACCGATTCCCGGGATGCAGCCATGCTTAGCAGCAATGCAGTTGGGACTGCCTCTTGGTGGAACGTCAAAATGGCAACATATAAGGACGGAAGCATAAGGGATAATAACATGAAAAAAAAACGCAACCAACGAATGAAAGTGCCCATCATGAAACGTTGATAATAATCCTCTTGTGATTGAATCAAAGAAAAAAAGGATATCGGAGCAATTAGCGTAAAGGGCGTTCCCTCTACTAGAATGACAGCCCGTCCTTCGAGCATGCTTGAACAGGCTACATCCGGCCGTTCTGTCGACATGATCTGCGGGAAGGGTGAAAACGGATTGTCCTCAATCATTTCCTCGATATACCCGCTTTCCAAAATACCGTCTAGCTCGATTCTTTCTAAACGAACCGTAATCTCCTTAATCAAGGATTTATCCACAAGTCCTTCGATATAAGCAATCGCTACATTCGTGTTAGTATATTTCCCGATTTTCATCGACTGTATTTTAAGTGCAGGACTTTTAATGATCCTCCGTAATTGAGAGGTACTGATGACAAGAGATTCATTGAACCCCTCTCTCGAGCCCCTAATTCCCCCCTCTGCGACAGGTTCTTCAATTGCCCGATTTTCCCATTTGGACAATCCTAAAGAAAACCCATCTCCCTCCCCTTCATATAGAAGGATGGGATTCCCCGCAGAAATCGATTCAATGCAATCCGCTAGCATATTCACTCTTTTCACTTTAGTAACGGGCATTTTATGCTCAAGAAACTCATTTAATGGCCGTGATACACTCGTGGATTCCTGCATGAGTGGAGATAGAACATATTCCTCTATCCCTTCAATGTCCGAAAGACCTTCAATGTAGATAAGCATGGCCCGCGTCTTTCCGAAAAGTAAGAATGGACGGAAGATGACATCCGAACAATTATCATAAACAGAACGAAGTGTTTCTACATTTTGACTGAAATTCGCATCAAGTATATCTGCCGGCTTAGAATCTTGGTGATTATTTTGTATCCGGGATTTTTTCCCTTTCGATTTACTTAACAATTTGCCCACATTACGAATCAAGCTGGTTACCCCCATTTTTTTGCAGGTCGCTCTAACTCCATTTTTCTATGTTTCTTCATAAAGGGTATTTTATACAGAAAATCCTGAGACTAACATAAATTTAATTTTCATTTAAGCAGTTTTAAAGGGTAAATAACTATTGAATAAACCAAAATCATTTGGATATCCTGTTTGTAATAAATGACAAGGGGGTATCAAAAACCGTGGCTACACATTGGCTGATCTTACATATCACTGTTTAGTATTCTGGTTCCTGAACAAGATTCAAGAATAACTATAAAAGGGTTTCTTAAAATAAAAATCTAACTTATAAAGTAGGGGTTATTTTTTAAAGGATTATAATCGCTTTAAATGCCTCTGCTTTTTTACCTTTTATAAAAGTTTCATGGGCACTAAAGACTAAAACATTAGAAGATAGGAGGATTCTATGTCATTCTTAATCGCTTTGCTCGGATTATTGGTTTCCACAATAATTGCAACCATATTGAATGCCATATGGCCTCGTTTTCCGCTTCCAATATATCAGATAGTCATGGGAGCAGTACTTTCATTGTTACCACTTCACTTATCGTTGGATTTCCATTCAGAATTATTTATGATCTGTGTTATTGCTCCGCTGCTCTTTACAGAAGGAAAAAATACATCCCGTAAAGAAATGCTTGAATTGCGTAAGCCTATTCTGTTATTGGCCTTTGGGTTAGTATTTGTGACTGTTTTTGCAGGAGGTTTTTTCATCCACTGGTTAATACCGGATATGCCGATGGCCGTTGCTTTTGCTTTAGCAGCCACAATTACCCCTACGGATGCGGTAGCGGTACAATCGATTACAAAAGGATTGAAATTGCCAGGAAATATGATGCCCATCCTTGAAGGTGAATCACTTTTCAATGATGCTGCTGGAATCGTTGCTTTTAAAGTTGCCCTGGCAGCTGCCTTAACTGGAGTATTTTCTATAAAAGATGCTTCGCTTAATTTTATATTTGTAGCTTTCGGCGGGATCTTTATAGGTATCATATTGGGCTATTTAATCGTTAAATTACGATTATTTTTACGGGTACATGGACTTGAAGAAATCCCCATGTCTATTGTTATTGAGCTAATTACGCCTTTTGTCATATATATGGTAGCTGAAGAATGCCATGTTTCCGGAATCTTGGCAGTTGTTGCAGCAGGTGTAATTCATGGCATCGAGCGGGATCGCCTTCAGAGTTCCACAACTAAATTGCAAATAGTATCAACTAATACATGGTCTGTATTAGGTTATGTTTTGAATGGACTTGTATTTGCTTTGTTAGGGTTTATGTTGCCGAGTGTTTATCAGGAAATTGAGTCCAACTTAAATAGGGGTAACCTTTTTGGGATAAGTGTCTTGATTGTTCTTTTATTATTGGTGATCCGTTTTATTTGGGTATACATTCTGCATGATACTTTTACGAAAAACAGAGTGCATCCATTAGAGCAATTCATTATGTCCAGGGTTCATCCAGAAGATAGCAAAGACACCGATGAGGAGAATGTATCAAGATCACGATTTGCATTTCTGACATCCGTTTGCGGCATTCATGGAACCATTACATTAGCTACAGCTTTATCCATACCATATTTTATGCCGGATGATACTTTATTCCCGATGCGTAATACAGTTTTGTTTATCGCAGCTTGCGTTATATTGTTAAGCGTCACATTTGCTACGGTTCTCTTGCCATTACTGGTCAAGACACCGATTGAATTCAAGGATGAACGCCTAACCTCTGAGGAGGCTTATAAAATTGTTTTAAATAAGACGATCAATCAGCTGAGCAAAGAAGCAACAATGGATAATCAGAAAGCGGTCCATCAAGTAATGGAAGATTTAAATGAACAACTGATAGATTTGGAACGGGGAATAACGAAAAGACCGGATAATCGGACTATACGCGATTTAGTGAAGCTAGGGGCCAGTAAGGAATTGGACGTCGTTTCTGGATTAGTCGAAAAAGGGACTATATCTAAAACAGCCTTTGACCTTTATAAAGTCTATATTTCCAGAACCTTAAATTATATGCAAAAATCATCCCTGAAAAGGATTTGGATCAATTTGCAGGCCATTCTTTTCAAGAAAAAGATCAATGTCAAATGGGATAAGAAATGGGAAGCGAAATTAGAGGACTCCATCGTTAAAAATGCGGACCTGATCCGGGAGTTCCGTAAAGCGCAAAAAGAAGCTTCAAAGGAAGCCATTTTATTGATCCAACAACAAACTACACCTGAAAACCGTCATGAAGTCATGCTTGTCATTCAAAGATATAATCGTTATTTGAATCCATTCGGAACATTAAGTGAAAAAGAAGCAAATCGCCTTGAAGAGATGGTGGGTCATTTTCAGTTGAATGCGATGCAACTCAAACGCGATATCATTCAGCAAATGGTTGAAGATGAGCAAATATCCATGCAAACAGCAACTGAGCTTAGACAAAACTTAATCTATGATGAAATGATAATGATACAAAATTGATAAATTATAAAGAGACACTGATACAACAGGAGATCGGTGTCTCTTTATTTAAATCCAAAGGGGGGGTGAATGCCACAGGAAAAATGAAATGAGAGACCTGCTATAGATCGAGCAGGTATTAGGGCTTTCATGGGAAAACCAGAAGATTTCAGTTTAAGTTGGTACGGACTCTTCATGTCATCTGTTCCCATTATTCTTTTTGGGGTTCTTGTTTGGTCACAATTGTAGAAGTTAAATCACCGTTTTGCAGATTTAAGAGAGCTTCCCCTTTTTATTGTAAAAGCCGTAGTTGATACAGGTATCATGAAGCCGGCGGTGTATAAAAATGTCTTTCTGTCGGTTTATTTTTTTCTTACGTTACTCTAACTGATCAATCCCATGTGTCAATCCACTCTCAATTTCTTCTTTTATCAAGTCCATCATTCAATATTTTCACCTGGAAGCGAAAGTAGAGATAGAATACGGTCCAGATAATCATATAGAATGGTATGAAAATCCCAACTCCTATAGCTATTCCTTTTAAGCTGAATGGAATCCAACCAACAAAAAAGGATAATAGGAAGTAAAGAATGCTGACAGTCAGGAAGTGCAGAATGGTTTGAGAAAATAAACTCCATTTTTCATTTTCAAAGATGATTGTTGCCGTGCTGAAGAACCAGCCACATAATAAGCAGCCTATCGCATTTTTTACAAAAATTTCACTGTCTAATGCTGTGATCTCCCCAAAAGCGATCACTCCAAAACACGTCAGCACCATCACGAGTGCCCCAAAGCAAATCCCAACAAAGCTACGGAATAATAGTGTTTTCATCATAATCCCTTCCTTTTCCATTGAAATGCTTTCTTGATCCCTTGAACATAGTGCCTAGAAACATATTCTTTTTCCCCTGATCGGAAATACACACATAAGGTCCCGTTGAAAGATGCCTCGAATCTGCTTAACTCATCCAAATTGGCAATCACTGACTTGGACAATCGCACGAATTGATTACTAGGAAGGTCCCTTTCCAGTTCATATAACCTTTCTTTCATTTCGAAAGTACCCTGTTTCGTCCGCACCATTATGGAATCTTGCTCTGTGAACAAACAGATAATTTCTTCTGCCCGGAAGACATGCTGCATTTCTTCTTTCCTACCAACAAAATACGGTCTTTTCCTTTCCTTCAAGCGCTCCATCAGTTCCTGCACTTCCTCATTCCATTCGTGATTCCGGATAAGCACCTCTATCGCCTTGATCTCCTCATCTATCTCTACGTTTATTTTCATCTCTGCGACCTCCCTTTGCTTATAATGTAAGTATATTAATCTCTTGATATTTCGCTTGTGATTTCCAGCTACATGCCACTTTATAGCGATAACATGCTTGAAATGGATACTCAGATACACTAAATAACCGTCCAAATAATTGGACGGCCCTTTGATACTAAAAATCTAATTCTGTATTTGAATGCGTTTACATTAATTAAGACCTCTCTTTGCTTGTAAAAGTACTTGGCATCACAACAGCGATTACCTCTCCACGGGCGCAAAGTTTATCGATCGCAAATACCTCTGTTTCGATTCTCCATTTCTTTGGATGAATTTCATGAACAGTCCCAACGGCTATTAATGGCACATCATTGGGAGTTGGCTTTACGAATTCCACTTTCAGTGAAGCTGTCACGAACCTGGGAGGCTCCACTCCATCTCCAACTTCATGACCATTTTTACGATGCATTGCAATAGCAGCGGAACCTGTTCCATGACAATCAATTAAAGATGCAATCAAGCCGCCATAAACAAAGCCTGGAATGGCGATATGCTCTGGACGTGGTGTATAAATTGTCCTTGTTTGCTCTCCTTGCCACCCCGTACGAAAATGATGACCCTCTTTATTTAAACGACCACATCCATAACACCATGCAAACGCATCTGGATAATCATCTTGAATCGCTTTTAGCACATTCTCCTCCATCATCTCTCCCCCCTTTTTCAGAATATTATAACATCAATGAAGGGTAATGGGTCAATTTGGATATTCCCTGACAACTTATTGACGAAGCTGAAATTGTTTATTTCTATAATTTAATTTTGGACCATGATGTGAATATGAACGGTCAGAAAGAATTAATAGAAAAAGGTCAAATGAGTGATGCATTAAATTACCTAGGTAGCCATCAAAGTATTGAGATTTTTGATGCTGCCTGTATACATATTGTCCATCAAGCCAGGGGTTTCTCTGGTTTTTATTTATATGCATCACTCTTTCAACTAAATAGGTATTATGTTGAAAGAGTGGATTTTAAAAATATTTGTCCCCTTCTTTGCAAAATACGACACAAAAGTGATGTCTTTCCATGCTATGCTTTTAACAAATAAATAAGGGGCTGCAACCATGATTAAAAAATATGCCTTCATTTTACTTGCTAGCTTAATATTAATTGGTTGTTCTTCTCAATCAAGTGTAAAGGCATCTAAAGAAAAGACTTCTAAAGAAGAATCTGAACTAAACGATCCCGCAGACGTTATTTACGAAACAGACCAAATAAAAATCCTAAACATAAAGAAACAGTGATACTTGAAATCGAATCGAAATAGTATTTAAAAAGAGCGACTGCATTTAATTCGCAATCGCTCTTTTTATTTATTTTACCTGGTAGTATAGTAGTTTTCAGCTGTGTAAATAGGCCAGTCCCAAAACACTACTCCTTGTGAAATAATGTAGCGGTCTAAGAAAATTTCGAAATTAAGATTTGGAGTTACAAGTTCTGTGAATTCCAAAATGTTAAGGTAATTTGGATCCCCACCCTTTAGTTTTTCTGTATCTAATATGAGGTAGCAATCACCCAATAAATGCCCAATCGGAATCCCCCGTCCCTCCATTAACTCAAGTTCTTGAGCTTCCTTTACTTCATTTAAACTAAATAAATGGAGACCACCCCCTATGTTAATATTGTCTTCTTCGATCAATTCATATATTCTTGCCCCATTATGGAGTGTTAAGAATGCCATGTAGTCTTCAGGAAGCTTGACGTTATTTTCCCTTTCAAACATTTCTATTTCAGTTGTCTGTATTGGAGCATTAAAGGAACAAGAAACTTTACCAACTTCCCCTTCGTGTGATATTGTCTTCATTTGATTGTTGTTATTCAACAACTTCTTAAGTCCAGATAGGGTGTTGTGCACGAAATGACTCATTTTACTTATCCCTCCAAAATTACATTAATATGAAGCCCACCAAGGAGATACTCTTTTTCGATGGAGATCTGCTGTCAACGGGAATACATTAGACATCGAATTCGTTCCACCATATTCTAATGGCAATTCATGATGTGCTTCAAGCCCAGTCCAAGTTGCGCCCCAGCCTGGATCTCCATATTGTTTAATATACCATGTCCTAAATTTTCTCTTAAGATTGGTATCCCTCTTAGTTCGTTTATCTTTTGGTACTACCTTAATATCAGCTTTTGTCGGTTTCCACATAGTTGTATGATTATGTGAATTGTATATTTCAGGGTAAACGCTTGTCTTTTTATTAACTAATACTTCATCTGTTTCTCCATCATTAGTTCGTGTACCAATACCATTCCAGCCCACCGTAGTTTTATGATAGCTCTTGTAGAAATTCGTAGTTTTATTATTATAAGTTTTTGATGATTTTTTACCAACTTTTAAATCTGCACCTGTCCACTTCGTATCAAATTTGGTTACTTGAGTATATTTACCATACTGATCTTTACCTGAATAAAGTTTTCCACCTGTCCATATGACATACGGTTTTTTCCCGGTCATTATTTCAATTCTAGATGAAATGGTAATAGTTCCTTTTGTAGCATCATATAGCGTTTCATGGGCTACTCTCACGAAATTGGCTGGCGCATTAGCTTTAGCTGTCATTCCATTACTATTAGACTCACTCTTTTTAGTATTTAGCTTCTTGTTGCACCTTTGCTATCTACTGCAAGGTCTTCATACTCTTTCTTTTTAACTACTTTAGAGTCAGATACAATAAACCCATCATTACTTGTTGTGGCAGCACTAGCACTATCTCCACCTGTAAAAGGAAAGAACATGCTTAAAGCAAAAACAATTGATAACAAAACTCCGGTTAACTTCTTCAACCTTATCATACTCCTTTTTGTAAATATTTTCCAACAATGTATATATTACTGTAAAATATTCCTATTTTCCTTTGATTTCGATAAAATAAACTAATTTAAAAGTGAATTTTTATGAAGGAATTTGTGAATTTTTGTAGAATGTCTTTTAAATTTCAAAGAGATAAAGTATAGAATTGACGTTTAAAGACTAAAAGGTTTTATTAAGAATGTAAGTTACCTCACAACTTTTACCTTCACACCTCCCGTGAATCCAACTTGATTAAACCTACCTTTACCTTAGTTCGACATTTTATTTTCCTCCCTCACACGAAGAAGGCAGCTACCCCGGCTGTCTTTTTCATATTTCAAAAAACCAAGAAATAATTTACTTATTCTGGTATTATTTGCATATGATACATAAGTACTTTGAGGAGGTTACAAAATGATGTTGGGAGTTCCACTTCTTATTGCATGTGTTCCAGGGATAATGATAATACTTTTATCTTGGTGGTTTAGGAAATTAAACCTCTCTTTATTTGTAAGGCTATTGCCAGGCGTATTAACATTTATAGCTTCAATTATTTTGTTTTACATTAGTTTTGAGTACATTAGGGGATTTGAAGGAGCCGCATATGGAATACTAGCTTTCTTTTTACTTCCCTTTGCAATTGTGGCTTCAATTATTGCAAGTAAAAACAAAGGTGTACAAAGCTAGAATTTTGTTCGGATAAACTATGAAAGTAGGAATATATACAATGACTAAAGCGAATAAGAAAACAATTGGTGAAATGACAAATAGCCGGATGCGCTGGGCCTTTGACCCCTCCACTCGAGTTATTAAAAACAAAAAAGGCAAAGGTTCCTATAACCGAAAAAAAGAGCAATCCTATTGAGGATGCTCTTTGCTTCGATTAATTGTCTTACTCTTGATCTCCCATTACCAACCTCCGGTTGACCCAACTTTGAAATCATTTGTATAATCCATTGAGGCAAATATCTTTTCCTTGGTTTCTTTGTTGTGGCCATAAACAACTACTGTAGCTATATCATCATCATGAATCTCCGTTTCTTCCGGGACAAACTTTATATCTTCCTCAATAGCAAAATATTCTACAGCCATCGCCCTGGCTTTTTGTTCAATCGCTTTTTTATCCATGCCTGCCTCCTTATTGCATCCCACTAATAATAGTATAATTGCTAAAAAAACACCCAGATATTTCCTCACCTTACTCGCCTCTCTCTAGCTAATACTCTAAAATCCAAGTATACAGTTATTGGAAATGAGTAGCAATTATGGGTAAAGTACCGGATAAGGTTTCTCATGAGTTAAGTAAAGTTGCATACAATATAAAGCCCGCAACCTACGTTGATATTAGGATAGGTGGCAAAAAACAACGCTGGGAAAGAGTATCGAATAAAGATTTCGTCCTTCATGATAAAGATACCAGCTTTGATGCTGAAGTATATAAAAATGGTGAAGATATAGTTATAGCCTATAGGGGCACTCAAGGATTTAAAGACATTTATACAGATATAAACTACATTGCTTTTTCAAATACACCTGTGCATACCGGAAAACACATTGATCCAGACAATCAATTTAAGCAAGCCGAACAATTAGTGAAAGATGTAAAGAAGCAAAGTCCTAGTAAAAAGATTCATCTAACCGGTCACTCTTTGGGTGGTGCACTTGATCCTATGCAGGAGCCATTCACGATTTAGAAGCTGTCACCTTCAGCGCACCAAGTGTGGTGCATTTGCTACCGGAGGATCTACAAGAAGATGTTAAAAAAGGACGATTTGATAAAAGTATCATTAACTATGTTCACCCAAAAGATACTGTTGGAGCAGGAGCTTTTGATGCGTACGAAAAACACATTGGCTCTACCTATTATCTAGGGATGACTTTTGATGTAGAAAATCATGAACAGCCCAATCCTTTAGTTAGACTCTATAACTCTATAACCGGTGATAAGAAATCACAGGAAGAATATTTTCATGGTATGCAGCATTACACCTTTGATAAATTTGGGAACCTCTCCGCCTCATTTCTCACTAATGCACTAACTGGCAATAGAGAATGGCATTCTCCAAGATACGCTTCCACAGATATCACGACAATTGAAGTTGTACCGAATGACTTAATATCACTATCAAAAGAGTTAATCGAGATTTATCAACGTGTAGATTCTGTATTTGATGGAGCTCGCAACAAAATTAATTCCCTCGAATCGATTCAAAAGAATTCAGGGGTCCAGGCTGAAGCATTACATGCAATCAGTGAGTTTCAAAGATGGTTTGGTGAAACCACTAATGATTTGTCTAACACGCTAAATAGTTCTGCTGAAATGTATGTGCAAGCGGATAAGTTGCCATGAGCGAAAAAGAAAAATTAAAAGCGGAATTAGATAACCTCTCCATGTTGAGTAACATATTAACAAGTTTGATTGATACCCTTGAAGCGGACTTAAATTTAACACAAGACAAAGTAGAATACGTATCTACTTGGAAAGCTGGAAAAGCTAGAGATTCTTACTTGGATTTTATGTCTACTTATTATTCTACTTTTGGATTCCACTTATTGAAGTTGAACGATATATCCTTAGATGTAACAGACGCAAAAAAATCAATAAGATTTGAACTAGCCAAGAGATGCTAAAGAAAACATAAAAAGAGCAGGCCATTTAAGGCTTGCTTCTTTAAATATCTTCTAATTCTTCATGTCGGTAAGGAAGTTCAAGTTCAAGTAAAATCGGTTCCTGGTCCCCTGCTGTTTTCAGTATTTTTTACATATACAGCTTGCAGCGGTTGGAAGTTATCTGTTGAAAAATTAAACTTCTCAGAAAGGCCTTCATCAAAATACAATTCGTGTTTTGCTGTATAATCATTAAATGGTGGACAACCTACCTGGTGTTGTAACTTTTGGAGAACCAACACTAGCAAACCTTCGATCTGTTCCTTCTAAAGAAAACTTCGTTACAAGTTCAGCAGTATCTTGTGAATACTGTTGGTACTCAACTATGACACCCTGGAACCCATTACGGAACCAGTACGGCAGCTTACTTTGACTTGCAGCTCTGTAATCTCTCTCTTAGGGAAAGAGAATACTAGCATGGAAAAGGGTTGATTAGTAATGGTAATCTCGTGGACGCATTGCTTTTTGGACGTATCAACAACAAGGATAACGAAGTATTTTTCTACTAAGTCAGTTGCAGGCTTCCCTTTTTAAAAGTTAAGCCTTTTTCTTAAATCCCAATATTTAAAAGTCATTTTCCCCATTTTCGACTTCGAAAGTGAATCGTATTTACGTCCAAGTGCTAGGTTTTGTTTTTCTAACTTGGTAATTTGTTTAAGTTGAACTGCGTTCAGTTTTTTTAATTGTTTTACTTGTTTAACAAATTCTTTATTTTTCACTTTCAAATCAATGTTTTTATTTTCAACAATTATCCGGTCTTTCATTGGAACTTCCACATCTTTTGGTTTTAATTTAGGAGTGCCATTGGTTTCAAATCCTATAGCTTTTAGAAACGGCATGTTATTTTTAAAATTTTGTTCAAAATTCCCATAACTTTTTTGGATGTGGAGAAATGTATAACATCCAGATTTTTTTGCTGAAGTGATTTGACCATACCCAGACAGTTTAAACAGTTTTTCGACCCGTTTTAATTCTTCAGGTATGTTTTTCACGATATAGGTGAAAACTTCGTTAACATTAAACTCTGCAGGCAATTTTTTCACTTTTTTTGATGGAGCATGCTTATTCAGTTCATCAAAGTCTTCTTCATCAATATAAAAATACACGTTTCCGCTTTGATTCACATAATCAGTTATACGTCTACTCCATAATAGCCCTTGCAATTTTTTTAATGCTTCCGAAAACAAAAACTGCCTGCTAACTTGATACATTCGTTTTGCCGCAAACTCATATATATCCTGATTGCATAAAGCTAATTTGACTACGTCACGGAAATCCTTCTCTGTAACAGCATATAACGGGTAATCTTCGCCAAAAAGCTTTATATGCATTTGGGTTGGATTCATTATTACAGCCTTCCTTAAAATCCCATACTCCAATAGCTTTGTAGACAGTTCCAGACTGCTGTCCATTTCCTCACTTCTCCAGGTTATTCCAATATCACCGTTCACGATTAATTGTTGGGCATTCTCCCTTGTCAATGCCCCGTACCATGTAAGCCCATCTGTATTTTTAAGGAGGTAAGCCGCTTCTTCTTTAAACTGAGAATCATCTTTAACCCATTTGAATTTATCCCCCGCCACATCAAGTGATAGATTCGGAATCTCGCGTTTTAATTCTTTAAAAGCAGTAATGATGGGAATGGTCTTCCAATCTGGGTCGAATTTCCCTGTATATACAAGTTTGTTTTTTAACCTGGTCTGCCCTTCAGCTGATTCAACGTTCGGTATCATCGGGGTAAGCAGGGAAACTTTGTTTTTTTCTTTATTCAACTTAAGAATCTCTATGACAAATTCGCACATCTCTTCTGTTTGACATAAGAAATACGCACACTGATCATATATATTTTTGATGCTCTCAAACTTTTCTTCATTAACATCCTGGCCGATGTGAGTCAATCCTGTAGCATATACTAATGTATTCTTTATAATATGCTTATGCTTTGCTATTTTTTCAACAGTCTCAATGCTTCTAACAAATAGCCAATCATATCCCTTTTGACTCCAATAATGAGAAATGAGCATTTCAGCTATATCAAAATCAATGACACCTTTTTTCACCCATTCATCATCGCTGGCACTAAAAAAAGGATCAACAAAAGGATTGAGAATGGTTATATTATCAAATTTCTCTAGAGGCTGAATTAAGATATCACGTTTGAGCGGGCTAGCTAAAAGTAAGTCAACTTCGATGTTGGAATCTAACGCAATGGTTGATGCTAAGGAAGATAAAAATACTGCAGATCCATCCATTGAATTCATGTCAATAAAGCCAAATAGAAGTACCTTCATTTTTCTGTTTTCAACTAGTTCATGTGAATTCAAAGTTTTCACTCCAATGACTGAAATCTGATATGAATTTTTATTTTTTTATTTGTTCTTTAATAGATGATTTAAGTGCAAGATATTTTAACGTAAATTTCCCTGCATATGTAACGTTGAATTTATGTTCTAATAACTTAAGTCTTCGTATCTCTTTGTTAAGCTTAATATTTTCTTTTTGGGCCATCTTACTTTTTTCTAATTCTTCTTGCAGCATATTATTTTCTTTTGTAACGTTCTCAATAATGTTTTGCTTTTCAGCGTTATTGCTCTCTATGAGCTCCAATGTCATGGACATCATGTCTTTCATTTGTAATTCAAGTTCCTCATACATAGTTTTCCAATATTCGTTTCGTTCGTCCATATTGAAAAACCCCCCCCTCCATTAACCTTGGATAAGCTCCAATTCTCTTTTAATAACAACATCTACGGCGCATTTATCCCGAATAGACTGAGATGCTTGTTTTGACACTCTTAAAAATACGTCCGTGTTGTAATATAAACGCTCTATTGCATCCGCAATATCGATAGGGGACTCAGGTTTTGTAAGAAGGCCAGAAACGTCGTGTTTAACGAATTCTGGAATTGCCGTAATATCTGTTGAAATCGGCACTAGCCCACTGGACATGGCCTCGCACATTGAAACACCTTGAGAGTCCAAACGGGTTGGGCAAAGGAAAATTCCAAACTCCTTATGTAATGCAGCGATTCGCTCTTGAGATATGAAACCTTTATGAATAGTTACATTCTCAAAATTCCGGATTGGCTCAACGGTTTGATCGAACAATTTTCCATCACCATAAAAAGCAAATTCTAATTTATCGAAGCATGGTCTCTTTGATAGTTCCAGCACTGCTTTCACCGATAAATCATTTGCATATTTTCTTGAAGCGTACGGCCTGATTGAAAGGACTTTTGTCCGCATTTCAACTGGCTTTTCTATAAAGGCGAACAGATTGTCATCTATTACATTGGGAATGATTACTGAATTTTTCGATTCTGCCCTTGCGTCACATTCCGCTATATGTTCTTTAAACCATTTGGAAATATGAACAAAGGTTGTATCCAATTCATTCGTTTGATAAAACCAATTCATAAAAGAAAGCTGTGCTACATAATAGTCGTCCGACATTTCAAGTATCTTCCGTAAGCTTTCAGGGCTTTCAAGAAAATTAAACCATCTTCTATGCCATGCCTCCGTTTCAAATCCATGTATCCAGGTGATAATCGGTAAATCTTTGTTCGCTTCTTTTATCGCTTGTACCATTTTTGGATTAACAAAATGAATGAGCGCTTTTTTATGTACCTTATGATTTAAGAAAATGCGCAGATGTTGTTCAGTTCCTCGGTAAACAGGCACATCTTCATACGTATACTTTTCTGCTTTTTTATAGGCAGGATGTAAAACAAAGACATCAACCTTCAAACCCTCATCCAGATAAGCCTTGACTCTTCGATGGATGAACCCATTCCGATATAACTGATCTTCATGTGGATAAGCATTCGTAATGATTATATATCTATCTTTTTCACTAAATGTAAGCTCATTTAGATTTATAGATTGCTCCATTTTTGTTCACTCCTACTGTCAAGTCATCTTCAATCAGCCTGCTTACTCATCTGGGAAATGAAAGATTTTTGGAAGACCCTTTTCCAATCACTTTTTAAAACCGTTAATCGATTATAACAAACATGTATTACTGAATATTGACATCAATATGAGAAATCTGTAAATAAAAGTAAAGTTTTTATGAACTTTTATAGGTTTTTGTAAAGGAAATGGACAAAACCGTACCCTTTATTTCAGTAATGACATGGGATTGAGCGAATTATCAGTATTTTCACGAAGAAAGGATGGCATGTAAACCGTAAGCCCGAATTATAAAAAATAGCGTACCTACCAGTACGCATGACAAATAGCCGTATATCACATTTTTTTCAATCGAATATACCGCTTACATGCTGACTGGATCATTATTGCCCAAAGCATGGCGAAGCCATCACCGTCAAAATTATAAACATTTATAACGGTCTTTACTCCATCCAGAAAACAAGAAAATCGAATCTATACGTATCAAGCTCTTGAATCATTGTGGCAAGCCCACCAATGCCTTTTCGCATATCGGTTTTTCCGCAAATGATGTAGATATTTTTCACCTTGTATAATCGCATTTCAAAGATTTTCCAACTCCCTAATGACCGTTTGTATAACGGCTCATCTACGCCGTCATAGAAAGATATTCAACGTTTGCCGTTTTGATCGTGCAAATGCTTGTGGAAGAATCTTTTGATGAAGTGGATGTAAAAGAACTCTTGCTATCTGGATGGAGCGTAACGGGGACAATGGTTAATTTTTGTGGTGGCATAAGAAAAGAACATCCTTAAATTGATACCTTGATCGTACCAGGAGATGCTGCACGTTTGTATGCGTTGTTTGAATGGGGCTTACAAATAACTAGCCAGAAAGTAAGACTCCGGCTGGTTGTTTGTATTTTCGATTAGCCTATTTTTCCAGTACTTCATTGTGCTGAAGCTGAACATCGCTTTGGAGGAGTTCAGGATTTGTATCAACAGGATTTTGGTAATTGTTACCAAGTAAATGGCGGACGATTGCGGATTGCTGTACGAGCTGTTCATAATACATGTTAATCATAAATTCTTGCCCCAGTGCATAGATTCATTACGAATGATAGGTCTAAGAAAGGAGATAGCCTATGCCCAGTATAAAGTTCAATCAGCTGCTGGACTTTGCAATACTGCCTGCTAAAGAAAAAATGGTAGATCCAAGGTGGCCTGATGACAGTTCTAGATGGATCAAAACGAAGCGCGTCAAAGGCGTATGTTGGCCCTACCGGATGGCGAAGGAATTGGGCTGGACCATTCACTGCCCTATCGACATTGATATCCAGCCCGTAAAAGAAATTCAAACTTCCACTAAGAATCTAACAGAGTTTGCCCGTCTCAAGCATATGGTTCCAATGGAGGATTGGGTACAAAAACAAGAAGTCATGATCGGCCTTTCCCCCGCTGGTTGGTATAAAATCCACGAGTACGAGTACGACGGATTATATTATCCGATGTTGCTTCCGAATGGAGAAGGAACATTTGAATGGAGGCAAGGCTGGAGCATAGAAATTCCAGTGAATCATTTCATCCTAATACAACCAATCGAAATGCAAGACGGGCGATTTATCGTATACCCCGGCATGCTGCACGGGCCTACGTTAGCAAGAGTTCAGGAAAGATTAGGATTGCCGCTGGCTTTTGAACCCTTGAAGGAATGTCGAATCCGAAGAGGGGAGCCGCTAGCCAAGCTTCTAGTGCTCCCCATGTCGGTTCTTTCTATCAAGAGCGAAATATCTATACCAAGTGCAGATGAAAATCCAGGTTAAGTGATCGCTACGATTGTGAACGTTACTCCTAGGTTATTTATTGGGAACATAGAAGTATTAACCAGATTCAGCACGCTATCCGGTCCCGGCGGGGTGGTAACAATCATCGTCCCTGACGTATGGATACCAACTGGCGAATTCGGAGCAGCTGAAACAAAGCTGAATTGGATTTCGGTGCCGTTCAATGTCAATATGAATTGTATTGATGAAGATTGTGGTTGTGTTATTGTTATTTCCGATGCTTCCCAATTGACCAGATAGCTATGTCCACCTGCAAGAAAGATGTCTGGCGAAGGCGGCGTTTGATGGATCAATGTCCCGCTAATAACTGGCTCCATGTTAAACGGCACGGATCCTCCTGGAGGAATCGGAGCCGGTTCAAATCCCCCGTCGATTACAGCAAAATTTGAAGTGATCAGCGGTCCAACTCCTTGAGGTCCTTGGAATCCTTGAGGTCCTTGGAATCCTTGAACTCCTTGGAACCCTTGAGGTCCTTGGAACCCTTGAGGTCCTTGGATTCCTTGAGGCCCTTGAATGCCTTGAGGTCCTTGGAATCCTTGAGGCCCTTGAATGCCTTGAACTCCTTGAGGTCCTTGGAATCCTTGAGGTCCTTGAATGCCTTGAACTCCTTGAACTCCTTGAGGTCCTTGGAACCCTTGAGGTCCTTGGAATCCTTGAGGTCCTTGAATGCCTTGAACTCCTTGAGGTCCTTGGAATCCTTGAGGTCCTTGAACTCCTTGAACTCCTTGAGGTCCTTGGAATCCTTGAGGCCCTTGGAATCCTTGAACTCCTTGGATTCCTTGAGGTCCTTGAACTCCTTGAACTCCTTGAACTCCTTGAACTCCTTGAGGTCCTTGGAATCCTTGAGGTCCTTGAATGCCTTGAGGTCCTTGGAACCCTTGAGGTCCTTGGATTCCTTGAGGTCCTTGAACTCCTTGAGGTCCTTGGATTCCTTGAGGCCCTTGGAATCCTTGAACTCCTTGGAATCCTTGAGGTCCTTGAATGCCTTGAGGTCCTTGAATTCCTTGAACTCCTTGAGGTCCTTGGAATCCTTGAGGTCCTTGAATGCCTTGAGGTCCTTGAGGTCCTTGAATTCCTTGAACTCCTTGAGGTCCTTGGATTCCTTGAGGCCCTTGGAACCCTTGAGGTCCTTGGATGCCTTGAGGTCCTTGAATTCCTTGAGGTCCTTGGATTCCTTGAGGCCCTTGGAACCCTTGAGGTCCTTGGATTCCTTGAGGTCCTTGGATTCCTTGAGGTCCTTGGATTCCTTGAGGTCCTTGGAACCCTTGAGGCCCTTGAGTACCTTGAGCGCCTTGAGTACCTTGAGTGCCTTGAGGCCCTTGAGTGCCTTGAGGCCCTTGAGTGCCTTGAGGCCCTTGAGTGCCTTGAGGTCCTTGAGTGCCTTGAGGTCCTTGAGTACCTTGTGGTCCTTGTGGTCCTTGTGCGCCTTGATTACGATTTACATTCACTTTCACTTTTTGCTTTACCTTTTGTACTTGTTTAGATGAGCATCTACATTGTCTATGTCCGCACTCCGGACATTTTTTTTTGACACATTTACATTGTCTCTGTCCACAATCCGGACATTTTTTTTTGTCACATTTACACTGTCTATGTCCGCACTCCGGACACTTTTTATCTTTACCCAATTTTGCACACTCCTTTTCATAAAAAACATTACGTTATCTTATGAACCTAAGACTTATTGGAATGGGCAAAAATAAATAAAAAACACCTAATTTTTAAACACAGAACATCTTTTAAATACCTATTCTCTGTTTAACAACGGAAAGAAGAGATTGAGGTGAATCTGAGGAATAACAAGCGATCACATTGTGGGTTAAGGCGTCAGAAATTTACGGGGAGAGGTAAATCGGACGTTGAAGGATTTAGGGAAAAAAATCGCAAAATTAATATGCAGATACACAAGTTAAGAGCAAAAATAAAAAGTCCACCCATCTTAAATAATAATTTCGACCACACTATTATGTTTTCCAAACAACATTTATCTAGATGGTGCTATTAAAAAATCCGCTATTATCATCTATAGCTTGACTATACCATTACAAAAAAAATTCATACTATATAAGAAAAGGAATTGTCCAAAAAAGGAGTTGCGACATTATATGATACCCATAGATGATTGTAAATTATTAATTTCATGCTGCAATCATAAAGGTGGTCTTTATTTAGTCCAATTTAAACACCAAGAATATGAAATAAAAAAGGTTTTAAATGTTGGATGCACAGGTATTACAAAATACGGCAGCTCTTTTGTCGTACTTTCAAATTCTCACGGAATCTTTATTTTGGATGAAAACTTAAAGGTTATAAAGAATAAAGCTTTATCTACTAAATTAGATTTACATGGTATAGCAATAGATAATGATAAAGCTTATATTATTGAAACCAAAACTAACTCAATTGGTATTTATAATTTGGAAAACAATTTGGAAAGAATTGATGAAATTAGATTTTCACCTGAAAATGACGATGTTTGTCACGTCAATGATTTGTATATAGTAAATGATAAGTTATATGTATCAATGTTTTCAAATCCTCCAAGGAAAAATTTGCTCTCTTTCGCAAGTTATTTCCCTAATAAAACAATCCACAAAGGTGTGATTCTAGAATATTCTTTACAGGAAAGAAAAGTGGTTAAGGTTTGTTATGATAAATTACTTCAACCTCACAGTGTACTGCATTATGATGATAAAATGTATTATTGTGTTTCAGGTGAATTCCTAGTAAAAAGAAATGAGGAAGATGTTTTTAAATGCCTTGGTTATACCCGCGGTTTGGCAGTTAGAAATCAAACGATGTTTATTGGCCAAAGTGAAAGTAGACAAATACCGGTTTTATTAAATAAACATACGAACATATTGCTAGATTGCGGGATTTATGTTCATGACATCTCTACGAAACTTTCATCTTTTATCCATATACCGTCTGAAGAAATTTATGGAATTCTGGTTATTTG
Source organism: Peribacillus sp. NPDC006672 (assembly GCF_050274955.1). Taxonomy (NCBI): domain Bacteria; kingdom Bacillati; phylum Bacillota; class Bacilli; order Caryophanales; family Bacillaceae; genus Peribacillus; species Peribacillus sp. NPDC006672. The sequence goes on along the minus strand of NZ_JBNNOR010000010.1, from coordinate 37,495 downwards.
ATGAACCACATGGATTTTTCCGACGGCTATTGATGTCACCTCGTTGGGGGAAAGGCTTTACATAACTTGGTAAACATATGTGAAGCAGTAACAAACCTATTTCATGACAATAGATTAATGGTACCTACCAGAAGTTTATCTAAAGTTCCCTTCATCCAGAGCGAGGTGGAAAATTAATTCCTCCCCTTCTTCCCCTTTAAATCTGTGTCCCCTATCAACAAATCCAGCCTTTTTATATAAATTTATCGCTGGAATATTCGAATGATGCACAGTTAGAATATTCTCATTTTTATTAGGGTGACTTAGTTTAATCATTTCAGGTAACAATTTTAAAGCCTTAAAAGCTAGCCCCTTTTTCTGATGGCGTGAATCCAAGGAGAATGATTTTAGAAGAATGGCATTCTCATTACTTGTAAATTTATTTCCCGCTTTATCCGTATATAAGGCAAAACAACCAATCAAATCCTCATTTAAATATATGACCATGGGGAGGTTATATTTATCCTTCCTGAAGTCTTCGATAACTTTCAAAGGTAAAGAAGTATAGATTGCTTGTTCTATAGGTAAACAATAGTTGATCATCGCTGTATAATCATTTTCCATAAAAGGTCTAATATATAATCCAGTTACCATACCTGCACCACCATTCCTTATATTTAAGAACTTATTATTCTATATTAACAGATACTAAAATTTCACAATCCTACAATTTTCAAGAAAACATATCAACAAAAAAAGGAATGGGTTTGTTTTCCATTCCTTTTTTCTTCTTATGAATTGAAGGCAAGTGCAATATGATGCTAAATCATTCAGACGCTGATAATTCACTTTCCGTTACCCATTTATGATTCTTCACTTTTTCTCCTCCAGTAGTCGGAGTGAAATCAACCATGTAAACAGTCGTTCTTTCAGCAGATTCAATTTCAGCGACTGCCCCGTTCATCCCTTCCATATGAGAGGCATTTACTGTAACCTCCGCTCCGGGTTCATACGTTTTTTCACCTGCATCTTTGATCTCTTCCTGAATGATCCATTTATGATTTTCCACCTTTTCTCCGCCAGTTGTAGACGTATACGAAATTGCATAAGCAGTCGTATCATAGGCACCCACTATTGTTGCTTTTGCCCCCTTCATGCTTTCCATATGACCTGATTCGATAATCGCTTGACTTCCAACCTCATAAGTTGGATTTTCTGCAGCTTTTAATCCTTTAGGAACATCTCCTGATCCAGAATGGTTCATGTCCATTTCACCATGTTGCTTTTCTACTTTATTTTCTTTGTTTGGATCATCGCTGTTGGAACAAGCACCGAGGGCTAAAAATAGGGCTGTTAATACTGATAAAGTTCTTTTTTTCATCATGGATAAAACCTCCTTTACGAGTTAAACCCACCTTACCAATTAAATATGCAGAAATTGTGGAGTACACTCGAGATTAAAAAAATGAGCCAGACATACTTTATGATTAGTCTTGCCCTTATATGAATGTGATCTGATAGCGTTGATCCTGCATGACTTATGAGATGGCAAATTAAAGGAAAGAAAAAAAGACGAACTTTTCTATCGCAAATAGAAAAATCGCCTTTCGTTTTATTAAGCTAAATTGCTTAGGGTTTTATTTATCCGCATACGCACAACTTAAATGGCTGACTCGGAACAATCCCATCATCAGTAGGATTAATTACGAGCCCCCTTTTGATTCCTCGATTTTTTGTATGATATGTGAGAGGTTCATAGAAGTTTGCTCTTTATAATCCCTGCCGATGGATTTGAATAACCCTTTCGCTATACCCCTTAATAAGATTTTGGTATGCTCATCTGGGATGATGGAATTATTAGGGAGACTTGATTCAGCTTGCGCCCCGCCGATCTTATTAGCTGTTTCCTTTATAAAATCAATGATTTTTATTTCATGGATTTTCCCTTCGATAATGGTTTTATAGATAATTTGATTTCTCCAAAGCTTTAGCTCAATCCTCTGTTTAGAGTAATCGAAGAGGTCTTCGGGAATATCAGCAATGCTTATTTGAATGGAATCTTTTATGGGATACAATTTCGGGTTAGGATTGATTTTCTTTATTAAGGAATGGTCAATGGTGACCTTTTCCCGTTTTATACGAGTATTTTTTGTCTCACATAGAATCAGCATTAACTGTCCGGCAATTATATTGTTGAATTCTTCTAATTCAAAGAATTCAACTAGCATTACGCTATATTCCAAAATGGTGATTGCTTCATCGAATTTTCGTTTAGTACCAGCATTTGATCTAGTAAAAACCAACCGATTCTTCCTATCCATATCCTTTTCACCCCTCTGAATCCGAATCTATAAACGGGAAAAACATCCATAGTGGATGTTTTTTACTTATTAGGTCTGAACTTGATCGACTCCGATTTACGATTACCTTTTTCTCCTGTATATTCAATACTAATTACATTAGCCAAATTGATATGTTTGCCACCGGCTTGCAGCCACGTCGCATTTTGGATTAATTGCAATTTCAGGATACTATTCGCTTCATCAGAATGTTGTTCATTCGTCTCTAACTCTTCTGTCTCACCGTTCACATAATAAAATTTATATTTTGCATTACTCATTTTCATCAGCCTCTTTTCAACTACTAATTCAACAAGGACTGACACTTGTCCTGCTTTCAGTAAAAATAGATCGTCTTTCATATCAATGAAGTCCCGTGAAAGTGAACATACTAATCATAAAAAGACTGTCAAGCACGCCTTTGATATTCAGACCGTTTCTCTTATCTATCGAAGTGTTGTTTCATTAACTCTTTAAATCGTGTTCCATCTATTTCTTCTTTCGTCACTTTCCCATTGTCCCACTGTGTAAAGGATGTATCAGTTAAAGTGATGTTCCCGCCGTTTGTCAGACGGGTGATTAATGGATGCTTATTAAATGGCGATTGGGGATTTTCACTGATGATCGTTTGGATCTCATTAAGTTCCACTACATTTTCTACGGGTTTTGAAGAATCGAATGCATACCCGATTTTCCAATCGGGGTCTTTATGTTTCAACTTTAATTCAAGGATATAATCCCCATGGTCGGTATTTTCTTTTTTTATCCTGAATTCACCATTTTGAGAAATGACCGTTTCTTCGTTCAACGGAACTGGTTTTAAAGGCAGATTCCCACCAAATCCCGTATCGACTAAATATGTTTGGTCCTCATGTTTCAAAAGAATGGTGACATGTGTCCTTCCTATGGTCATCCACCCTTGTTTATAGATGACACCCCGAACCAAGAATACATCAAAATCATTTTCCATCAGGAAAAAGTAAAGGGCTGAATTCAATTCATAGCATAATCCACCCTCATTCCTCACAAGGATTTTGTTCATGATATTCTCTTTATTGATATCACTCAACTGGGATGCCATGATTGATAAGTTTTCAAAAGGAATGGTTTTCGCTGTCTTATCAAGAATTTCATCTAATTCAGCAAATGTCAGCTTCTCATCGTCCGGAAGCCCAATTCTTTTCCTGAATAATGCATTCAGTTCATTCATTACGATACCCCCTTAAGTCAGACACCAATGAAGAGTATCCTGACTCTGTATATGTTCATTATACCTTGGCCTTATTTCATTCGCCCATAATGTTGCTTTCTTGGGCAACCTTCTCCATTCACTCACCAAGCAGCTCTCTTTATTCATTCACCCGTAAAATGATTTTACCTAAGTTCTTATTGGCTTCCATATGTTCATGCGCCCTTTTTATTTCTTCAAAAGGGAAGACACGATCCACGATTGCCCTGATTTCATTTTGGAGGAAGAACGGCATGGCCTTTGTAGCGAATTCTTCCGTTAACTCTTTTTAATAGACGTTCCATCAAATTACCTTCTCGACTACAGTTCCACCTTGAATGTCTATCAGTATCCATCTTCCATCAATCTTTATGCTTTTAAGGTTTTTCTCCCAGTAAGTAGCACCGATGAAATCCAGAATGATATCCGCTTCTAGAGAGTGACAGAAATCCAATTTATAAGCGTATGATTATTTTACTCTCAAATTTTAAATATCTTTATTTGTTTTTAAACGACTTTATTGTTTTTATACAACTTTGTTGTCAGTACATTATTTCACATTCTTCAGAAGTAAAGCCTCCTAGTCCTTTTATATAAAAAATGACCTCCATTATATATGAGAAGGTCATTTTTTTGATTAAACTTAATTTCCTGTTTGAGAGCTTTGACTAATAACTTGGCTCAAAGCTTCGTTTATTGGTGTACCAGGGCGACCAAGTAATTTTTCTAAATCGTTACTTTTTATCTCTAATCCACCATCTCCAATACCTTTTTGCGTGTTTACGAGCATAGGAAGATAGGCTTCTGGTACCCCTGCACCTTTCATAATGTCGGCATAAGTATATTTATTAATACACCTTATTCAATTAAATGGCCCGATTGCTGGACAAAATATTTTGGTGTTAATTGGATGTTGACTATGCAGAATGAACCTCGTAATGCCATTGACCTTGCACTTATTTGCATCCTTTGCTATCAATGGTTCAAGGCCACCCGTCCTAAGGGAGCACTTGCCTTGTAGCAGTGAACTTTCAATGATTCCTTCTGTAAACTCCTGTATTTCGGTTTAATCGTTCATTGTTTAGCTCATACTAATTTTTGATGAAAAAATTTAGGATGGAGCTGAATATAAAATGGAATTTGAAGCCAATAATTCTACTGAAAATGCTCTTCGTGATTATAAAGCTGGTATCGGTGTCTTTACGCATAAAATGCCCGACCTTGCTGAGAAATTCAATTCATTTACGGAAGAGTGCTTCAAAGAAGGTCAATTATCCAAGAAAGAGAAACAGCTTATCGCACTAGGAATAAGCTTATATTCGCAAGATGAATACTGTATTATCTATCATACTAAAGGATGTCTTGATCAAGGCTGCACAGAACAAGAAATTCTTGAAGCCATTGGAGTGACCGCAGCATTTGGCGGAGGGGCAACCATGAGTCAAGCTGTTACCCTCGTCCAGGAAAGCATCCAGGAAATAAATCAGATGAAACAATAATAAAGAAGGGGTAGGACAATTTGTCCTACCCCTTCTTTATGTTTTTGAAAAAGGAATCCATTTGCTTTCATGGCAAAACCATGTCATTTAATGCATGCCTTTAATGACTTATGTTGTTATTTCCTTGTGCGGGTGCATATGAATTCATCATTTGTTGCATATCCTGCTGTGCAAGCTGTGGGACTTGGTAGTAATGATGTTTGTTTTGATATAACGAAATCTCATATGCCATTTCAATGCAGTTTGGAACGGAATCTGCAAATACGCGGCGAACCACCGGATTCGTTATTTCAAGCGCAGCCATCGCTTTCATAGATGCAGCAGACTTAACAGCTCCAAGCATCAAGCCTGAAATGCATTCATCTGTAATTTCCGACACGGATTGCAAAGGTTTCTTTGGCTGGGTTGGTGTCAATCCATATATAAAATCATTTCCTTGATTCATTTTGTAGCTCTGGGTTGGTTTAGAAGGATCCTGGCCTGTTTGGAAGCACTCCAATGAAATATTATATTCATCTTGGATGAATTGGTATTGACGATCAAGAATGTCCTTCAATTCCTGGTCCTGTACATGCTGACGCAAAAGCATATACGTATTTAAAGTTCCAATCGCTCCCGACAACACTTCATGTACATCGAATACTTCGTGACCACCGTGATTCATTTGTGGGGGAATAGCACCCGTTTGCATGTTCTGGTGTACTTGACCTTGTTGATTTTGATTTTGCATTTTATTTCCCTCCTCGTTTCATCAATGATGTGAACAAGTTTAGTATGTTAAAAACCAACAGGATTATTCAATCTAAACTCTTCCGCCCTACATCACGTTGTCTGAATAAAAAAAGATGTGATGTTTTAAACTATAAACACTTTATATGTATGGGAGGATTTCAAATGACACATAAATGCTTCTATTGTACTGATGACACGGAAGAAAAAAAAATCCATGTTGTAACGTTTCAAGTTACCGACACGGATAGAAATGAAATGCTCTGTGATGAATGTTATCAAGAATGGCTACAAGGAATAAAAGGTTAATAATCATAAGCCCTCTAACGCTTCCCAAACATTAACAATGCATAAAGGGTAAGTACATGGCAACTTATCGTTTTAAAAGTTTGAATTTCAAGGAGGATGGTTTGGGTATTTTAAGCGGAAAATTACGGAGAGGTATTTGGTACATGGGCATTTCTAACAACAACAAAAGGGTTAATTGCATGTCATCAAACAATGCTCAATCACACTGGTGACAAGGACCTGCATAAATTACTTGAAGAAGTGATAAATCAAGGGAAACAGGAAAATGACCAAATTGAATTATTATTAAAAGAAAATAACGTAGGACTCCCCCCATCACCACCTGAAAGGCCTAAAGCTAATTTAGAGGATATTCCCGTTGGGGCACGTCTTCAAGATCCTGAAATCTCTGCTTCAGTATCAATCGATATTAATGCAGGATTAGTTGCTTGCAGCCATATCATGGGTCAATGCATCCGCGAAGATATTGCAGTGATGTTCGCACAATTCCATGCCAAAAAAGCGGCATTGGGTGCTGCTTTCCTAAGATTAAATAAGAAAAAAGGATGTAAAACAGGTTTGTAAATAGTAATGAAATATCCCCTTAATCATGTTGACTTTATGATTGAATGCCCCGCATGATTAAGGGATTAATTCCGATAATGAAAGGACGATTAAGGAATCACTACCATTGCAGACTTTCGATTAAGTGGCACTTTGTGCATTCTTGAATATAATCATTTTTTACAAATTCATGATTACAATTCTCCCGAAAAATGTCCAACTCTTTTTTAAGCTGTTCCAATTGAGTTTCCAACAGTTGCATTTCACCTTTTATCTGGATTACCCGATTCATCAAATTCTCCCTCTCGTCCGAATCATTGATAGATTTTTCCGTCCGTTTTCCTAAATTCATTCGCTTTTTCTTTAAGCCCTTCATCGATTACCGACTCAAAACCCAAGCCCTTTTCTTTTGCCAAATCACGGATGTCCTGGGAGATTCTCATACTGCAGAATTTAGGTCCGCACATTGAACAGAAATGGGCTGTTTTCGCACCTTCAGCCGGAAGAGTTTCGTCATGATATTCTACCGCCCTTTCAGGGTCGAGAGAAAGATTGAACTGATCTCTCCAACGAAATTCGAATCTAGCCTTCGAAAGGGCATCATCCCGTTTTTGTGCATGCTTATGGCCTTTTGCAAGGTCAGCTGCATGTGCTGCAATTTTATAAGTAATGACCCCTACTCGAACATCCTCTTTATTCGGAAGTCCCAAATGCTCTTTCGGTGTCACATAACAGAGCATGGCAGTTCCAAACCATCCAATCATGGCAGCACCAATTGCAGAAGTAATATGATCGTATCCAGGAGCAATATCCGTTGTTAACGGTCCTAAGGTATAGAATGGAGCTTCTTGACAGACTTCCAGCTGCTTATCCATATTTTCTTTAATCAAATGCATCGGTACGTGACCGGGTCCTTCCACCATGACTTGAACATCGTGCTTCCAAGCAATCTTCGTCAGTTCCCCCAGTGTTTCCAATTCAGCAAATTGGGCCTCATCGTTTGCATCTGCAATGGACCCAGGACGGAGGCCGTCACCTAATGAGAAAGAGACATCATATGCCTTCATGATTTCACAAATCTCTTCAAAGTGAGTATAGAGGAAGCTTTCTTGATGGTGGGCCAAGCACCATTGTGCCATGATGGAGCCCCCTCGTGAAACAATTCCCGTAACTCGCTTTGCTGTTAATGGGATGTACCGTAAAAGCACACCGGCGTGTATGGTGAAGTAATCGACACCTTGCTCGGCCTGCTCGATTAATGTATCCCGAAAAACATCCCAATTTAAATCTTCCGCGACTCCATTCACTTTTTCCAATGCTTGATATATCGGAACCGTCCCAACTGGCACAGGTGAATTCCTGATAATCCATTCCCGTGTCGTGTGGATATTCTTTCCTGTGGATAAATCCATTATGTTGTCGGCTCCCCATCGTGTAGCCCAAGTCATTTTCTCCACTTCATCTTCGATCGATGAACTAACAGCTGAGTTTCCTATATTCGCATTTATTTTCACATGAAAATTACGTCCGATGATCATTGGCTCACTTTCAGGATGGTTAATATTTGCCGGAATGATCGCCCTACCGCTAGCTACCTCTTCTCTTACAAACTCAGGGGTAACATTTTCCCTGATCGAAATGAACTCCATTTCTGGGGTGATGATACCTTTACGGGCATAATGAAGCTGGGTTACGTTTTTCCCTTTCATTGCACGCAATGGTTTTCTTTTCAATCCCGGAAAAATTTCGGCTTTGGATTGTGACTCCACTTTTCTATACCCATTATCTTCGGGCTTTATTTCACGTCCTTCATACTCTTCAACGTCTTCACGTTCCAGGACCCAATTGCGTCTAATCGGGGCAAGGCCTTTATGAATATCAATGGGATATTCTGAATCCGTATAGAAACCGCTTGTGTCATAAACTCTCAAAGGCGGATTCTCCTCTTCACCGAATGCACCTGTAGTAGGACTTAGCTTAATTTCACGCATAGGTACTTTAATATCAGGTCTAGATCCCTCAACATACACTTTTTTACTCCCGGCAAAATTGGACATAATTGAAACGTTCATGTCATTTACTGAATTACTCATCATGATTTCATTTCTCCTTTTTAAGTTCATTTAAAAAGGACAAAATCCAATCCATTTCGCACGAAAAAGCCGGATCTTATATTTAAGACCCGGCTAACGTTAGTATGACTACAGAAATGACCAAATGAAATGTCATTGTTTAGTAGATTCTAACTTCCCCACGCTGGTATGAACCAGATCAGGTCCTGAGGGTTAAAAAGCATAAGCGCTTCTCTCTCAGCCCAACTGTTATTGGACACCCCTAGTCTGAATAATTTAATTGATTACAGGGTAACTATATATCACCCTTTTCATTCTGTATATAATTTGAAAGTCCTAATATTTTAAGTCACCCTCTCCAAATTCGTTACTTGGAGAAGGATGACCAATTAATTTTCCAGGCTCTCAAGGATTGCGTAAAGCTCCTCTAAATGCTTGATTTCATAAGTTGGAAGCACTTCATTCCGTTCCTTATCATGGCGATTTATCCAAACCGACTTTATGCCTACCCGTGATGCTCCAAGAATATCCGTCATTAAATTATCGCCGACCATCAATACTTCATCCTTATCAAGCTCCATGATTTCCAAAGCATGCTCAAAAATGGAGGCATCCGGTTTACCTCGTCCAAAGGCTCCAGAAATGACGATTTGGTCGAAATAAGGAACTAGTTCAGGTGTTATTTCAAGTTTGGTATTTTGCAGTTCAGGAGAACCGTTCGTCAACAATAGCATTTTGTACTTCCCTTTTAATTCATCTAACACACGGAATGATTCTTCATAAATAAATGGCTTTTTACGTCTCTCGGCAGGGAAACGGTCTGCCAGTTCGAGCCCAAATGCCGGGTCATCGATCCCTAATGCCTTCAAGCCTCTCGTCCATGCTTCTTTCCGATAAGCTGGTGAAATCACGGCCATCTTCCGGAATTCATCATGATCATCCTGAAAATTTCCCCATAGACCTTCAAATGGGTTGATTCCGATCATTTGTGTAAATGCATAAGTATCGTAAGAAGAATAAAGCTCACGAGCTTCCTTCCGAACCGCTTCCTCAAACTCGTCGACATTTAAATCATATTTCTCCTTAGCCACTTCACATGTGGCCACAAAAGCCTCTTTTACACTTTTCTGATCCCATAGCAATGTATCATCTAAATCAAAAAAAACTGCCTTCACCAAAATGTCCACCTTCTATCCCTATTATTGAATTCGTAAAAATCACACTATTACAATAATAAACTACAACCAATGGAAAAAGAATAACTAATCGGAAAATGCCTGCATCTTTCTTAAGCAAAATGTTCGATGTGGCCAGACTTACTTTCTATGTTGGGAAATCCTATATTTTTGACTTATCATCTTTCGAATACATACAGCTTTCCGTTACCGGCAATCTTGAATTTTGGACCGGTGAACCCCCTTCGGATCAGCTCTTTCCTCATATAAACCATTAGGGCGGCATGACTCACGATCAGAACATCCCTTTCTCCCTTTGCAAAGACTTCATCCAATACCTTATTGATTCTTCGTTCAGCTATCTTAATTTCCGCCCTTGTCTCCTTGTTGAACAGCGAGCAGCAGCGAATCCAGATGGCCCAAAGGATAAACGGCAGCTTCACCTTCCCTTTAAGAGGGGGAGAAGGTATTTCCCGAAGCTCCTCCATCTGATGAACCGTACCTGGATAAATATGTTCAGCTGTCTTGACAGCTCTCGACATATCACTGCAATAACATTCCTGCCATTCCTCTACACCAAGTAAAGTCGTTCCATAAATAATATCCGCTGCATCATAGTCCTCAAACCATTGCTTCATATCATCCGCCGTTACAGGTTTCCCAGTAGGGAATTCATGTGCCACCTTAAAATGCCGTACCAAACCAATTTTCATTTTTTTCTCCTCTTTAACTTTTGAATTATAAAATTAACTTTCTATTTGATCCACCAACTTATATAATAGGTGATGTAAAAATTATACAAAGGTGGTAATTGAATGCTATCCAAGAATTTCACTAAGATTTTCCTTGCTGTCGCATTAACTTTTACATGCATCTCTTTTTTACTGATAAAAATCGACTCCGTCTCCGCAGCCACTACAGAAAACGCAACGGTAAACACGAAGAATTCCCCTTTATCCGTTAGAAGTGGTCCCGGCACCAGCTATAAAAATGTAGGATCGTTGGAGAAAGGGAAAGCCGTAACCGTTTATTCAAAAACAAAATCCGGCTGGTCGGAAATTCGGTACAATGGAAAAAAAGCCTATGTATCTACTAAATATTTAAAATTCAGCAATGTGAAAATAACCAAGAATAAATATAAAAATATTAGTGACTTGTCGTATCCGCAAGTATCAGGACTTAAAAGTAAAGCAGCTCAGGATCAAATTAATCAGGTGTTAACTAATCATGCCAAGGATGCCTATTCCTCTTATCTGCAAGCAAAAAAGGATAGGGAAAAAGATAAAAATGAGGAATGGTGCAAAGAATCCCCATACTCTTGCCAGTATAGTTACAGTATTTCGTATAAAGTGAAATTCAACCAGGATGAAAAGCTAAGCATTCTCATTGACGATTACTCCTATAGCGGTGGAGCTCATGGAATGGGATACACAACATCCTATAATTTTAAAGTGTCTTCCGGTAAACAGGTGAAAATCAGTGAAATCCTCACATCCAAAGTGAAATATACGAAGGTGCAGAAATATGCTTTTGACTACATGAAGAAAAGAGATAGTTATTATGTAAAAAAACAGAGCGATGTTCCCGTCAATAAGGATTCACAGTTCTATTATACAAATGGGGGGATCTATCTCGTATTCCAAGAATATGAGGTGGCTCCTTATGCATTTGGCCGCCCTGCAGTAAAAATCCCAAGTAATGTTTATAAATAATTTCGTCGCACAGGGGCTAACTCCTGTGCTTTTTAACTTTCATTCAATATATCTAACGAAAAATATAGAACCATATTTCACGGTCTGATAAGACTTCATGCATACTTACCATCGCATTCAAAAAAGTGGATTTTTTAATAATAGATAGTTGATGGGAATATGTTTTTAACCAATACCCAACTTTCTTTTATCTGATGTAAACCTAATGCGAAGAAGTTCTTTGTTAAAGGACGAGAATAAGGAGTGTGTAGAGTTTACCTGATATGGATAGATGGGACCGAATACGAAGAAGAGAAGGCTTCTTATGCCAACCAAAACAGTTTTAATATGATCCAAGAATAATGAAAATAGAGAAGGCTTTTTACCCTCTCCATTTTTTCACTTCACAAATTGGAGTTCCGTAATCGTACATCTTTTCCTGAATTTATATTTTCCGCTCAAATCACTGAATTGATAATCATTTAGTACCTTTTCCAGCTGTCCTTTTAGCTTTTCTTCCATGATAAATGAATCGACAGCCTCTTTCCAATTTTCTTTCCCGATTAACTCTTCGAATGGAATGGTAGTTAGGACTTCATCATAAATCTGGATGCTTTGATCGATGCCGAAGCTGCCATATATGCTCCCATTTTCATCAGCAAAAATATGCTCCGATTCCAGTTCCTCCACCAGCACCTCTAAAAACCCCTTTGACTCAACAGGCTTGATGGCAATCTCTGCTTCCGCCTTTACAGGCCCAAATCTCTTATCGACGATCTCTATCGTCACTTGGACGTGAAAGGAAGGGTACATTACCTCAATCCCATCACAAAGTTCCGCTGCCAAATTGTATATCATCTGAACACCCTCCTTTTATTTACTATCATTATATAATATAAATACCTCATTGCCTTATCAATAACCCTTATTCAAGATCACTTAGCATCGTTTCTTTTTTGAAGATCAACTCATCTTTTTCCCTATCATAATAATAGATTTTGAATGTTTCATCCCCGCTTAAATCTGTACTGCCAGACAACACGCCAAAATGTCCATCTCCCATATCGACCATATTGGAATAACTGGCCTGAGGATACACATTATAATCTCCACCATCCATTGGATCAATCGTCACATTCCCGGATCCACCTGAAACAAAAGCAACGATAATAGTCAAGAAAATCAGTGTAACCCTGATATTCTTCAGTTCACGCGCATAATGATCATTCATCTTTTTTCACCTCATTTATTTTTGTCTTGTTTCTAAACATTGACCTTTAAGATTTCTTTAATTAAAGTTGTTTTACCCACACCATTATGTCCAAGTAATGCATATAAACTGCCTTTTTTTAAATTAATCGTAATGTTATTTAAAGCACTACTATTACCATCTGAAACTGATAGGTTATTAGCTAAATTCGTCCTTTATAATCAAGGTTTCTTAGTAATCACCCTATTTGAAAAAAGGATAATTACTGTGAAAGGGACAGCTAATAATAAAGCACTCATAATAATATTAATGAAATTCACATCCACATCGCCACTAGAATGCAAATTATAAATAGGGAAATTTTTGAATGGATACAGTTTTTCATGTTTTACAGGATTACTTAAATTTTGAGAAAGAAAATAGAAAGATCCAAAAAAACCTATACAAGCATTTAAAATAAAAATAAACATGAAAACCCTTATTTTTTTCATATTATCGCTCCTTTAATATAGTTTCTAATACTTTTGAATCTTTTCCAAAGATTAGATTCAAAAGTTCTATTATGATCAACATAGCAATAAATAACGTTAGATAAGTGTTAGCATGGTCCTAATACAGAAGGCAATTCTTGTACACGAATAAGGTATTCCGGTGGAATACTATACGATATCAACACCAATCGCCCAAGCTATAAGTGCAGCTCCTAAAATTATTAAAATGAACACTATAGGATGTGCCAAAGCATTTGTAGATTTCTTTTTTGGTAAAAATGATTTCATAAGCATAATTATCTTCATCTGAATTTGAATATATAAATTTAGCGTAATTGAGTTTATCGTATCTAGTTCGCCCTCCCAATCCTTTTACACATTTTTACATATTACCACAAAAAACTTATTGTGGAGTTTTTTTCTCTGTATTTATCTTGAAAATTTTGGTTTTGTTTTGATATTAGGGTATTCAATGAACCATACCCCGAATAATGGACACAGTAAAAAAAGTCCCTTATTCGAGGTTTTTCTATGTCCTCATACTAGAAACCCGTTTATAATCAAAAGTCTACTAAGCCTATGAACACCTATTTCTCCCAAGGATTAAATGCCCTTCATTAAGTTGAATCCGGTTCATACAAAAAAAGCCCCGGAAAACCGGGACTCACCTATGAAACACTTATTTAGTAACCTTATAAATTCACATTGTCATTGTGCTTTTCGTGCTTATACTCTCTTAAAACCTCGTTAAATACATCGGGATAATTAGTAAACAGCCCCGTTGCACCCCATTCTAACGCTTTTTTCATGTCCGCTCTTTCATTTACTGTATATGGATGGAATTGAAGGTCATGATTTCGAACCATCTTCACATATTGTCCATCCACCTTATTGAAGTTCGGCCCCACTCCAATGGCATATTCCTTAATGGATTCCAATTCTTCATCTGAAATAGTTGCCTGATTCTTATAAGAGAAAAGTTGAACCAGTGGTAACTTTGGATTCATATCATGAACCTTCAACAGACTTTCTTTACTGAACGATTGTATGAGTACATTTTTGGTACGTCCCTTTGAATCTACCATCTTATAATCTTTCAGAACCTCTAGAAGTTCTTCTTCCATTCCTGGATATACATCAGGAGACTTTGTTTCAATATAGTAATTGGCCTGCTTGCCGAATTTCATAAAGACTTCTTCAAGAGTGGGTACCGTTAACCCTTCATATTTCTTTTTTGCCAATTGCGGATATTGTTCATTGAACCATGTACCGGCATCCAGTTTTTTGATTTCTGCAAGCGTTAAGTCTTTCACTAGACCTGTACCATTTGTTGTACGATCCACCGTTTCATCATGCATCGCTATTAATTTTCCGTCCTTAGTCATTTGGAGATCGATTTCTATGTAGTCACCCTTCATTTGTTCTCCCAATTGATAACCGGGAATTGTATGTTCAGGAGCATAACCAGAAGCACCCCGATGTGCGATATTCACAATTTTCTTCTGATAAATTGATGAGTTTGAAAGATTTTCTTTTGCTGAAGCAGCAGAAGCATCCAACGAAGTAGCCTGTAATATAAATCCAACGCTCATAATACATAAACCTAATTTCTTTATACTAGTTTTCAATTTCCCTCTCTCCCTTCTATTCTTACTTTCATTTTAGAAGGGAAATGTAAATTTACAACAAATATACTGTAAATAAACTACACATCTCTAAAAATAAGGAAAATACCCCATAAAATATTATATCCACAGAAACTATTTAGTTCTTTTCGCCTAAAATTAATACATTACCTAGTTCCATTAGACTTTCGTTAACTCATTTTACAAAGTTTTAAGTTGGGAAGCAAATTAAGTAAAGTAACCTACGTTTTTTGATTTACAAAAAACTAGTAACAGATTACTATTAAACAAACAGAATATTTATATTAAGGGGAATTATGTTAAAAAATTATCAATATTATCAAAACAAACACCGATTTATACTGAAGGCATTCATGGCAATGATATCCTTTTTACTATTAGTTGGGATTTCAGTATCACCTATAAGTTGGAAAGATAATCCCTACGATATGACATTTCAGGTCATTTTAATATCGGGAATGATAATTTCTCTGTTGTTTTTCTTAAAAACAGAAGTCAATTTCTATAAAACCCTATTCATTTCTTTAATTACTGTTTATATATATAGCAAGTTCTGGATTTTTCCAGATACCGCAATTATGCTGGCTTTTTTTGCTATAGCACCCTTGATTCCCATTTTTCTCTTTGATAAAATCGGATTTTATATTGTCGCCACTTTAAATATCATATTAGGTCCTGCTTCCATCTTGATTATTTCGCAAACGGATCTTAAATACACTTATGAATATGTTTCTTTGGATAGTTTCGGCAATACGCTTAATTTCATCGCTATACAAATCATATTGGTATTTGTATTCATAGGAACTAACAATAGAATGGAATCCACTAATGCATTCCATAAGGAAATCCAACAGGCCAAACAATTGAACTCAGTCGGTCAGCTAGCAGCCACCATTGCACATGAGATACGGAATCCCATTACAGTCGTAAAGGGGTTTGCCCAGTTATTAGATCAAGAGAAGGAACTGAATGAGACGGAAAAATTTTATGTGCAGACCATGCTTACAGAACTTGAATATACACAAGTGATAATCAATGACTATTTGTCTTTGGCAAAACCACAAACGGATAATATTCAGGTCATTCCTTTAAATTATGAAATCCAAAAGATTTCCGATCTATTATCCAGTTTCGCCAATAATCGAAACATAGGCTTTCAACTTGATTTCCGTGATGACCTACAAATCAATATGAATCCGATCGAGCTTAAACAGATACTGGTCAATATCATGAAAAATGGAATTGAGTCGATGAACAATCCCGGATTCATCAAGGTGGAAACAGAGAAGGAACGTACTATGGCAAAAATCCGAATAACGGATTCAGGAATAGGTCTTTCCAAAGAACAGCTTGAAATACTCGGCACTCCTTTCTATTCGCTTAAAGATAGGGGAACTGGTATCGGCCTGACAGTTTGTTATTCCATCGTTCAAAAATACAAAGGGAAAATCGTGGTGCAGAGCGAATTGCACAAAGGAACATCCTTCACTATTTATTTGCCCTTATATATCGAATAAAAAAGAACGCCTTCCAATAAATCCAACAAAACAAGAAAAAGGATGACCACCCTAAACCAGGCGGTCATCCTTTTCATTTAAGCTTTAAAGCTATCTTGCCATTTCAGTAAATGATTTTCTAAAAAGCGAAACAAGTCTGAGATTTTACCACCGAGAGCAAAAATGATGATGCCTATGAATACGACGTCCGTTTGCATGAATGAACGGGCATCCTGGATCATGAAGCCCCCCTCTATCCGCGCCCAACAATTCAGCAACGACCAAGCACATCCAAGCAGCACTTAAGGCTAAACGGATACCAAGCAATATGTTCTGTAAAACTGACTGAATCATGAGCTTCGTTATTTGCTCTAGACGGCCAATCTCTAAGATTCGGGCAACATTGTAGAGTTTTTTATCCACATTCCTAAGGCCCAAAAAAGTTTGTAAATATAGAGGGAAAAAACCACATAATGCAAAGCCAAGAAGAGCCCGCGTTAAACTGATTTGTAAATACATGGTCATTTCCCCTGACTGAACGAGGTCAATGAAAGTTGTGACGATCAATAAAGGTGATGAGAAAAATTGGGCAGGCAGGATGCCTATTGAACCTAATGATTGCCATGCAATCAACACGACAACGCATAGTAACAAAATCACTTCATATAATCTTCCGTAAAATACCATTCTTTGATCCAATACTTTTCTGGCTCCACTAATCAGCTTCACCATGCCCTGGCTCCCGGTATTATCAAGTTATCTTTGTCAACGATCGCCGCATTATGTAAAAGGGTAAAAAAAGAGACTGCCGATATACTTATATCGACAGTTTCTCTTCGTTTTTTTGCTTACTGGTGGCGTTTCGTTTTCATCCAGGTCTCTTTATATTATTTACCCTGAACGATTATTTCATCGATTATACCGTAATCCTTCGCCTCATTTGCGCTTAAGAAATAATCACGATCTGTATCCTTCGCCACCTTTTCGATAGGCTGCCCAGTTCTTTCCGAGATGATCTGATTGATATGATCCTTTAGTTTCAAAATCCTTCGGGCAGAAATTTCAATTTCCGTGGCTTGCCCCCTTGCCCCACCAAGCGGTTGATGAAGCATGATTTCACTGTTCGGCAAAGCGCATCTTTTCCCTTTCGTACCAGCCAATAAAAGCATGGCACCGAATGATGCTGCCATACCCGTACATACAGTTCGGATATCAGGCTTTATATATTGCATCGTATCATAAATGGCGAAGCCGGCACTGGTCGATCCCCCCGGACTGTTTATGAAGATGGTAATTTCTTTATCAGGTGCATCTGCTGCCAAGAATAACAATTGGGCAACCACACTATTGGCTAAATGATCGGTGATTTCTTCTCCAATCATGATGATTCGGTCTTTTAGTAGTCTGGAATAAATATCGTATGAGCGTTCACCCTTACTGGATTGCTCAATTACATATGGGATGGTAGTCATATCTCTTCTTCCTCCTAACAAAATTATTGGCTATGCAGCCATTGAGAGTGTGTTTGAAGGAGTGAAGCATGCTTTGGAATGAAGCGGACGATTCATCAGTTTAGGAATCATCGATTCACTGTTCAAGGATTTGAAAGATGGAATGCTTTTAATGAGGATATCAGGATTTTGGGCTTTTAAAGCCTGTGTCATCAGGGACATGAGCCTCTGTTCCTCCTCATATTGCCAATCTTCCACGCAGGACAACTTACGCTCTTCAACGTCATTGTCAAAACGCTTTTTCACACGGTTCAAGATGGCCTTTACAGCCGTTTCCGTGGTGTTCAAGTAATCTGAGATTTCTTTGGACCGATAAAGGAATCCTTCCTTTAATAGGAATACAACAGCTTGTTTCGGGGTAAGGGATTTTATAATATATTCAACCGTTTCAAAGGCATTTTCCCCAATTGACCCCTGCTGTTCGGAATCCAACAGATCGTCTAAGGATTCTTTTTTTCTTTTTCGTATCGTATCAATCCAGGAATGCCGGGCTATCGTCTTCAATAAAGGCGTTGTTATCTCCGTTTTCTTCCCATACCCCTGCATTGCCTTCAATATCGTGTCCTGTGCCAAATCATCCCCATCCCAATTATTTTGGGTCAGGAATCGGCAAAAGCGAAGCAATTCAGGATAGACTTCATCCAACATGTTGCCGTTATCCTTTCTTTCAGAAATATCTTCCCTCAACTTATTTATCATTTTTTCTCACTCCTTCAACACCCTCTATCCTATAAACGTTTCAGAAAGAGAAAAAGATATGGGGGTGAAAAATTTTTCCATCGTTCTTCATATATTCTATTCCATTTTTTCCATCGGGTTTCCTTTCATACTAAAAACCTGTTTGGTTTATGATCCAAACAGGCTAATGTCAATATTCTGTAAAATCCCTAACCTTATCCCAAATCGTATCTTGTTCCGATACATCCTTATCTCCCGGATGTCTGTGTCATGATTCCTGAATTTCAAATTTCTGGGTGACCCATAGTGACTTGGCTGCTATTCCAAGTGTTCAATGCATTCAACCGTGTATTCACTAGGTTCCATTACGTCGATTTCAATACCAAACCAACTGGAGGAGCGACTCTCATTAGCACTATCTTTACAATAGTTTACTAATGAACCGTTCGACATCACTTCCGATTCTTGATCTCCCATCTCTTCAAAATTAACTGATTGCTCGTAATGGCGTTCACTGTCAGATAACCTCTTTCCATTCTCCAGACCTGCGAACATGAACATGCAGTAAAAAACCGCAATCATAATTGCCATAGTAATCAACCTTGACTTTAAAGGCAGTAACTTTATCAATATAGCTAAAACTCTCTTCATGTTGGTTTCCCCAATCCTGCCAAAGCATAATAAATTCAGAATGAATTAATTCATCCATTAAATATCCATCAATACACTAGTTTAGAAAAACATTACTATAGACTCATTATATCAAGTTCCATTAGTTTTTATTGCTATTATTTAACCTTAATAAGAATAAACAACTAAAATACTCTGAAACCTTAAAAATGAACAGTACAAAAAATATCAGTATACTCATCAAATTGACTTCCATCCATTTCAAGTGTTAATCTTAAAATAACTAAAAAGTATACATTCAAAATACCAATTCCACTGGCGTGAACAAAGGGTGATCCAATTTGCCAAAAGAACATTTAATTGACGTCCAACCAATCAGATCATTGGAAAAATTAGATGATATGAAATGGTCATTGAAAAGACATTGCAGCGAGAGGGACTATATATTGTTCTTGTTAGGCATCAATACCGGCTTGCGTGTGTCTGATCTATTATCGTTGAAGATAAAGGACGTTAAAGGCAAGATGGCAGTCACCATCAAAGAAGGCAAAATTAAGAAGCCAAGAACAATAAAGCTTAACACTATATGTAATGAGTTAACAGCCTATATAGATACCATCAATAGTGAATGGCTATTCCCTTCACGTAAGGGTGATAAGCCAATAAGCAAGATACAAGCATACAGACAGCTTAACAAAGCAGCAGACATGGTAGACATCGAAAGCGTCGGCACCCATACCATGCGGAAAACATTCGGGTACTGGTTCTATAAACGAAGTAAGAACGTTGCTGAGTTACAAATGATCCTTAATCATTCACACCCTGTAATTACACTGAAGTACATTGGGATTACTGATGAAGGAACAGAGGACGGAAGAAATGACTTTGTACTATAGGAGGACGGAAGAAATGTCACTGACTAAATACAATGCAAAATATGAATATATCATTCGCAGCAATATTTCTGACAGACAAAAGGCATTGAAATTAGCTGATTTAATGACCGATATGGAAGGCCAGCTTAGAAATGAAATCGGGGAGCATCGGAATAAGGAAGTAAATGCTTTATATAAAAAAGTATCACTTCTATCCAACTTGTTATGATCGAGCCTGAGACCCTTGCCTTAAAAAGCAGGGTTCTTTTTGTATGTGGCTTGAATCAACATGTCTATCTTGTGTATGCAATTTGGGTCGCTTCTTAAGCCTCGGTGAATGTATTTTGCCTTTGACAATGTTGCCTGTTTTCTATTTACTCAATTTGAGTACAGATATACTTTCATCCGGTTATCAAACATGCTGAACAGCTAAAGATTGACAATCCTTTTATGGTGACTCATACTTGTAGTGTGTTAATGACAGAATATTAAGAATAATGGAGGGGTAATTATGAATAAGATTTTCGTTCCTAACGCAATCGCCACTTTAACAAGACTTTTCTACAGTTCAACTACACAGAATGAGTATTTAGCGATGCGAACCGCTCAATTCTACATTGAAGACCTGAAGTTACTACAAGACGTGGAAGCTGTTGCCTTGGCAATTGAAAATCAAAATGCTTTCGCTTTAATGTCTAAATTTAAATTATTTGATTATAAGGCTGCTGAAGAAATTGAAATTGCACTATCCTCTGCTGGCTATACGGAAGCAGAACTAAATGTTATGAATATTGAAATCTAAAATCATTGGCCAATTTTTCGGAACGAATGGTAGAGTTAGCGCTCTTTGACCCATTCGTTTTTATTTTTACCGTAACACAGAACGAATGATCCCTAAACTATCTCTCTTAAAATAAATTATGAATGAATACTCTGGCGTGTGATGCCGAAGTGTATGAAATGAAATCCTAACGCCCTTAAATGTCCTGTTGATCCTTCATCTTTGAACTGATGGGCAGCACTTTTCAAAATAGGTTTTTGTCTGACAAATCAGCACGGAATTATCTTTCCCTACTATATTCATTGCATACTTTGTAGTGCGTGAAAACACAAAAAAGCTTCACACAATTAAGTGTGAAGCTTGATGTAATAGCGTTTATTCGCTATTGGTGATACCGGTGGCCGGGGTCGAACCGGCACTCCAGAGGAACACGATTTTGAGTCCCATTAGATTCCATAAAAGCTATATAATCAGTAATATCAACGTTTGTTGAACAAACTCATTTTTATTAGTAACACGATTACTGATAATTATGCCCTTACTTCTTATAATCGTCAAGAATCAATGCATTTTCTTATTGAATTTTGCTTGCCCTAATTGTTTATATTTTTGAATGAGCACAGCTTCGAGCTTCCTTGCATCCTCTACTTTTTCGTATTCACCCACTATACGATATTCAAGTTTTCCAGATACCATTAGATGCACATGTTCCGAGTTTCTTCTATTTTTATATCGTCTGCATCTATACCAAACTCCACTACCTATATAAACAATTTCTCCTTTGAGCCAATGTTCATACACAATATATTTATTTACTTTCCTAAGCTCTTTTTGATTAAGACGATACTTTTTTATAAGTTGTTGTATCTTCTGAAAGCTTACATTGTAAATGTTAGCAATATCCTGGTTCGTCATCTTGTCTGATAAATGTTGAATTAGTTGCTCTTTTGTTAGCATCATAAAAAATCACCTCGTTATCCTTATATCTGGGGGAAACGAAGTGTAAATTAAAATGGTGGGTGCATGAATAATAATTCAAACAAACTAATTCACTTTCTTAACTAAAGCGCCCGATAATTAAACTAGGAAAAGCGACCCCAATAAGCTAATTTAAGACTTTAGTAAAAAGAATTTTTGATTATCTTTAGCCTTAAATCCAACTTTAATACCAACATCAATGCTTTCTTGGGCTTCAACTTCTTGATGTTCAACTCTATCAACTTGAATTTCTTTAATATCACTATATAAAAAGGACCTTCTGCGCCCCGATGTATAGGCAACTATTGTATCTCCAGTAGTTATAGGGATATTATTTAATTCTAAACAGATAATTTCATTATTTACAATTAATTTTGGATCATTTAACCCTATTGCATTGTATCTTATTTCATAGACTAGTGTTTCATAATAGATAATATTATATAAAGATAGACCATAGGCTTCCACAAAACGTATATACTCCAACAAATCTTGAGTACCTAGAAGATTAATTTCGGCCCCATGTGCAACATCGTTTCTCCTATTTGCCAAATCATTAAGTTTTTCTAGAACATTTAATTGTTCAGGAATTTCTACTTCGGGGTACACCTCTGTTAAATATTCCTTAAAAGGTTGCTCTTCTCTTATATTATTTGAAATTTCTATTCCGACTTGCTTAAAAAATTGGACAATAATATCATGTTTAAAATTAGCTGTATGATGAGTATAGGCATCTATATTTAAAGTATAGCTTGTAGGTGTCTCTATACATTTATTTAAATTCTTAATAACATCCTCTTTTTTTAAATGTTGGTATTTTGGTAGCGAATCAATTCTCTGTATTAGTTCTGCGGATTTATTAAAATGATTCTTTAAAATTTCTTCGGGCAACTCTCCATATGTTGAAATAATATGACTTAACAGTTCTAAATAGGACTTAATTAAAGTTTCCACAAAGCTTTCCAATAACCCATACAATGATATAATAATCGTTTTATAATTATAAATTGTTTGTTTAATATGAAAAGTTTTAAAATGTTCCTGAAAATCTTCCAATCTAAACAAATACTCTTGAATTGGAGATTCTTTATTATATTTACTTTTCAAAAGATTGGATGTTTTCTCAATACCATTTATAAAATTTCTTAAATCTTCTATTCCTTCTTGAAAAAATGTTAAACTAGCTCTCATCATCGGCCTCTAAAATATTTTCTAGGTATTTTCTAAAAAGCTCAATTCTTTTAATAACATTATTTCTATTTGTATTTCTACCTTCAAATTCTTTATAGTATTCTTCATAAAAATCAGTAAGTCCAGTAAATATTTTTTCTTTATTTTTTATAATTTTATCCTTTTTGGATAGGAATTCGCAGAAAGTATACATTATTGGATCAAAAGCAACTTTTGTAGGTTTTTTATACCAATTCCAATGGTTCTTTCTTTTTCTCCATAGATAAAAGGCATGGTCTCCAAATACCTCATAAACTAACTCAACTGTATTTTCAAAGAGGATTTTAAATTGATCTAAGACATCTTTTTCAAAACGGTTACCATATTTAAGATAAAAGTCTAAAAACTCCTTTAAGGAGGACGATTCATATTTTTCAATCTGTCTAAATGCAAAAAAACGTAAAACTAACTCTACATCTTCCATTTTCCGATATGAATCATTTTCTAATAACTCATACATAAAGTCTTCTTCAGGAATATCCCACATTCTACAGAGATATGTATTTCTAGCTAAGATTAAACAAAGTTTATTCAAAGGTCCATCGTATAGAGCATTTCTTGTTTCTTGTGCTTCTAATTTAATCCCTCCACTATTTAACCTTTCAAAAACAAGTTGTTTCATTCTTGCTGCTTCTTCAGTACTTTTAGCTGTTTCTTGTAATAGTATAATTGAAGAAAGATACCTTCTATCTATTCCTTTTTTTATTTGATCAGGTAATTCAGAATACCTAAGCCCATTTATCTCTTCCCATTCTTCTAATCCCTCTAAAGCAAATTTATCTGTATAAAACTCATAAATAGCTGTTAATCTTTGTAGCCCATCCATAACCTCGTAATAAGAAAATCTTTCTTCATACAAGAAGATAGGAGGTATAGGAACATTCATAATAAATGATTCAATGAGTTTAGACTTTCTTTCTAAATCCCACCTATGTCTTCTCTGAAAGTCAGGATTTAACTCATAATCTTCACTCTCTACCATTGACACAATTTGATTTAGGGGATATCTTGCTGATTCTGTGACAATCCTAGTATCACCTTTTAAGTATTTCTCGTTAATACTCTGAACATTTATTTTTTTCGATTTCTTTTGCTTGAAATTATTAAAATCCAATATCTCTCCTTGTAATAAGTCCATGCTTACCCTCCTTAGTTTTCATATTATAAAATCCTACAACTATATAGTTTATTATTATAAACCAATAGTACAATGGTCTACCACAATCTGGGCCGTTTGCTTAATAAAAAGGAGAAAATACTCCTCAACTACCTGCCCGTAGTTTAACAAAAGAGTCAATATTTCCTTCACCAAAACCATAAAAAAATGCCCAACTAATCAAATGACTAATTGAGCAGATGTCATCCAAGGATGGAATAAAATTGATATTTTATATTAAAATTCACATGCATTTAATTAATTTAAGATTTACTATCCACTGTTATTTTGTATTATCTCTCCAGTCCGCTATAAAGAGTAGATTATCTTTATCTAAATGAATCACTTTTTTATTTTCCAAAATAGTTTGTGTAGTTTCATCGTAAATTTTAATCACATCTATTGCAATAAACGTTTGTTTATCAATTGTACTATAGATTTTAATTATTTCTTCAACTACTGATTTTTCAACGTTCTTAAATAAGAAAGAGTCATGAATAATAAAAGGTAATACCGTCGAAGTAAATATAACTAAGTCAAATATAATTAAATTGGCATATGCATTACCTGTCCCCGTATTATCTACAAAGTTATATTCATACTTGGAAGTAGATAATTTAAGTATTGGTGGAGTTCTTTGTTCATTATGTACTAATGTATAAAGATTTTTCAAACCGGAATTTATACTTTCAGCTATTTTATTGACTAATCCATCTTTAAGTTGCGTTAATTTTTCTGATTTCTCATCTATATTTTTTGATAAGGATGCTAACTTTTTATAATAACTGTTCTGCAACTGTAAGTTTTTTAATATCGAAGATATTTCAACTAGCCTATCAATATAAATACTTGTTTCTTCATTTGGATTTAAAATATTCTCTATCCTGTTATTCACATCCCTGATTTCTTCCTCTAAGGTACTAATTTTTTTACTTAATTCTTTTTTCGCTTTTTTTAGTTCATCGCTTAAAATCGAACTGATTCCTTCATGAAACTCTTCAATCTTTTCTAACTTTTTTATATTTACATCAGGGAAAAATTTTATTAGACTTTCAAATCTCAGTTCTTTTGAATTTGATATCGTTTTGTTAGTCCTATTTAGCCGAGACTTATAATAATCTCTTTGATCCATTATTATTTTCTTTTTTTCTCTCAAGTCTAATATTTCATCAGATATAATTTCTGAAATATTAATTGCAGGACTAAAAACACTCTTGGACAAATTCTCAAGTTCTTGCTGTAATTTATCTATTTCACTGATATTTTTTTTATATATAGTTTGATTTATTTTTGGGATAACGTCCATTTTACCTGCTTTGTTTATTACATTTTTAGTATCAATAAGTGTTTTGATTTCTTTATCTTCTATTTCTATCTTTTCATACTGATTAAATAATTTAATTAATCTTGTAATCGTATCCAGATTTTTTTCTGAACTAACTGTGTGAAGAGGTTTCTTGACATCATAATTATCTTTCCCCCAAACTCTTGAGAACAAACTAACTGCGGACCTAAAAGATAAACCATTAATAGCTATACCATAGTATTCCTTTAAAATTTTACGATAATCAGCAATGCTAATATCTTCCTGTTTTTTATAATTTCCATTACAATTAAACACAACATCAGGCCGCTCAGTACCTCTGCAAAAATAAAATCTCTTTTCCTCAAATTCAAGCATAAAGTAAAACTCATGATGTCCCAAATTAATGATAGCATCGTTGTTATGCGATAAGTAAGTGTCACCTCCAAATATAAAATCAACAATCATTAACAAGGTAGATTTACCTATTGAATTTGAACCCTCATTGTCGCCCATTACAACATTTAGACCTTTATGAAATACAATTTTCTTATTCTTGAATTTTTCACATCTAATCTCTTTTAACATACTTTACTACCCCTTTTTCAAAGTCTACTTGAATTGAATCAAGTATATATAGAACGTCTAAAGAAAAAATAAATTCATCTATTTCTTCAAAATATTCTTGGGTACTTGTGTATAATTGTCCTACTGACAATTCTCCTCCGTTTAATTCATTTAGAATGAATGTCATCTTACCTATAATAGATTCGCTAAACCTAATTACTTTATTAGGAACAATCATCTAAAATACCTCACAGTTCTGTATAAAAAATGAAATGATTATACCACACGCGTCTTTGGTACTATTCTCAGTCTTTTTAGATAGCCATTCAGTAAGTTGTTCATAAACAGTTTGCTGAGATGTTTCAGTTTTTTTTAACTTTAAATAAAATGTTCTAATCTGTGAAGCGATTAACTCAAAACTATCTGGTTCTTGCTTATCAAGTAATGTAAATTGTTCTCTAATATATATGTAGTAATCTGTAATGTCATTTCTTATTTTCCGTTTAGTTATTCCTGTTAATGTGTCGTCAGATTTCTCATCAAGTTTTAAAGCATTCATACCTAGAGCACTAAAATTCCCTTCATGTGAATCTTCTATAAGCTTAAATATAATTTGCTTTATTTCGAGTTCTATTTGATAATCATGATATTTGTCTCTTGCTTCAGCTCTTGCAATTAACATTTTTTTCAAATTATATAATTTCCTATATTCCTCAACAGTCCTAGGATGATCGAATTGCTTATGGCATCGCCTACAAAGAGCTATAAAATTATTCAAGTGGTTTACATCTTCATGAAGTCTTTCTTCACCCTTTAATATTTCAGCTTCTATAGATGTGGGGTTTAAAGGATATATATGTGCTGCTTCAAACCGCTTTTTCTTTTGACCACTTTTCTCATACATTAAAGTTATTGAACATAGTGGGCATAAATTCTCAACTTCAGATAGAAGCATCGCAGATTCATTATCAGTAGGATTTCTTCTGGTATTTGACATATAACACCTCGAATTGTTTTCCATTCCTTACATTTTTTAAATAGAATAAAATAACTTCAATACCCTTCTTTCTTACTAAATTTCATATAGCTATATTACCATTATAAGTATTTTCTAGGCTTAATTACTAGATATTAAGTTATAATTAATATACTTATTAAAAATTGGAGATGACAAAATGAAAACAGCAGAAGAAGTTTTAAAATTGATTTCTGAGTTAAATAATGGTGAAAAGATTAATCTTTTAAGTGCTATGTATGACAAATACTATGATGGTGGTGGGGCAGTTCGTTATAGTGAGAGAGATAAACAGAAAAAGGATACTGATGATTATTAATCGAGCCAAAAGCTCGATTTTCTTTTTTTTGCTAAAAAAATATTGTTGATATCTGTTCAACTAACGGAGTTAAGATAAGTTCAAAGGCATCGTAACAGTCAGCAATAAATAAAAACAATTCAAAAACCGGATTTGGGATGATGTCAACGGTATGCTGATATTTGATTATAGAATAATTAAAAGAGTTAATACGGTGCGTTTTAATAGTTTAACAAGATTTATGATTAAACATATTAGGGTCCTTGTTACCGTCCAATCTGGGCTAATCTATGGACCCGTTTTTTATTGTATTTTCCACAATTCAAAATATTGTTCTAACACTTTTCTAATTTTAAAATTGTCCTTGTATCTTAGTGCCATTGACTGGATATACTGCCCATGAGTCTTATCTACTTTGTCTTCGATTTTCAAGAGCCAGATCAAAGGGTCAATTACTACTTTTTCTTCGAGGATCCTAGCAAATAAAGTTTCTATATGCATCAAAATTTACCACTAAACAAGCCAGTTAAAAAGTCAGACCTTTGATTATCCTCTTTACTTTCAATTTTTAGTCTCATTGAAGAATCAAGAGCTAAAATTTTGTATGCTTCATTTACCTTTGCAGTTGCCTTGTTCATGACTTCAATTGCGGGGGAAATTTTCAGGCCATGAATTCCATTTATCACGGAGCCATGTTCCATGATTTTTTTTTGAGAATCTTCAATTAGAGCCAAGTTAAAAGACAATTGTTCTACAATAAATTTGTCTGTTTCTTGAAATCGGTCAATTTTTTTCAATTCATCTATGATAAATTCGTAATATTCTTTTGCTGTATCGTTAAATCTGACTGGTACGCTCATTTTTATCACCCTTTACATTTTTTTACACAAAAGACCTAAACATAAAAAAAGCCCGATAGTGTGAACGGACCTTCCCAAGTTATAATTAATCAATGTGTGATTTTTTCTAAGTAAATAGGCGGATATATTCACCCACTTATTATGTTTAAAACATAATCTTGTTCATATTAGTTCGAATAAAGTTAAACGATATTGGACTTAACTGTTGTGCTAATAAGACCTTATTTACTGCATTGTGTAGTTCTGTTTTACTTCTAATAGTATCTTTTAAAAGGAATACTGCGACCTTGGCGACAAAGAACCTATAGTCTTCTTCACGAAGGATTGCTTTAAATCTATCTACACCTAATAACTCTCCCAACATTTTCACTCCCATTACTCTTAATAATAGTTTAGAGAACCGAAATAATCTTTGGTCTCTAAACTATCACCTTTATCTAATTCAATGTTTTAAACGATTATCAGCTTAGTTAAAGCATCTGGATTGTAAACTGCCCCATCCACATAAACATCAAACACGAAGCCTATAGATCCTTGAAGTGCATGCTGGGAATCTCGAACGGTGGTCATTTGAGCACCCTTTTTGACCATTACTGCATATCCATCTTGTAAACTACCAACAATACAAGGAATGTCTCCTGCATCACCAGCATCAAGAGAATCTGTGATAATGACTCCTAATCCGAAAAATGTATAAGTTGGTTTTCCATTTCTGATGCCGTTTTGTACGTAGAAATTACCTGCTGCATCTTTTATCTTAGCAACTCGATTATAGAAAGGTCTGGACATAATGAACTCAGAACGCTGTAAGTACTCCGGATGGATTGACAAAGACATGTCTAATAGGGTTTCTAGTAGTTCTTCATCTGTCGCTGTAACAGACAAACTACGTGTACCAATTTCATCATTAGGAACAATACCAGCGAATTCTTCTACTAAGGTACCACGTAAAATTGAACGTTCAATTGCTTTGAAAGTTCGTTTTGCTAATAACTTTGTAATATAATCAGCCATATTCATAGCGGCGTCGTTTATCAACTGATTTGTAAGGGCAATATAAGCACCAGCTCGTTTTTGATTCAAAGTTACTTCCCCAAGAGAAAATGCTTCTTCAATTAAAGACTGACCTTCTCCAACAAACGCTGCCAATCCAACCGATGTTTCACGAGGAATTTTTACTGAACCACTCACAGTTGGAATCTTTCTTGCCTTTGCAAACACTTGGGAACTTTCTTCCAACTTCTCTACGATCATATCCGAAACTGTTTCTGGAATTACTGACCCATGTCCATTTGTCATTTCTAAAGAGCGAAGACTATCATTAAATTCTCTGACTTCTGTTATTTCTCTTTCCTCAACTTCATTTCTGTAAGTTTGTCCATATCGATGTTCTGTTTTCATAAAGTTTGTACTCTCCTTTTGTTTGTTTTTGTAATATTCCTTCTTGTCTATCGATACTTGCATAATGGAAGGAATTTCTACGTCCTCCAACAAATCAATTCCTCTAGCTGCAATTGAACTTTGGGAATAAGCTGGGTCTTTCACAACTGATACTTCAAATAGTTCAAGTTCTTCAATGGTCCTTTCAAAAAGACCAACACCATTAGATTTCCAGCTGTCTTTCACAGTCCTGAAACCAAATGACATATTTTTAAAAATCCCAGAATTAATTAGTTCATAATAATCTTTTCCCCACGATGTTGGGGTAATGGTAGCTTCCATATAGAGTCCTTCATTATCCTCAAGAAGTTTTAAAGAATCATTTTTAGTTGATGCTAAGATTAATTTACTATTATGTTCAGCAAGAAAATCTATATCATGAGCAGCCTTGTTAATTGCTCTTTGAAATGCTCCCTTTGTAATTTTTTCTACAAATTTTTTGGATACCCCAAGAACATTACTTAATTGACCAGTTTTATTCACATAGCCACTCACCGTCATAGTCCCGTCTTTAATTGAATGTAATTCAGTATTTTGAACACGTAATTCCATCTTCATTTTTTACTTCCTTTCAATTTGTTTTTTGAGACTGCCACCAAAAGCAGTTGAATGTAAAATAAAAATAAGCCATGTCCGAAGACATGACTCATTGACCTGAGTTACACTACTCACCTTTTTAAGAAAAAAATCAGAAAAATAGAACTTATTCTGTAAGTCCACTTATTTTAGTTACTGCCTTCTAGCAGCACGAAAGTATGCTTTAAAAAAGGAGAACCAGAATATGGAGACCGGTTCTCGTAAATAGGAGGAAACGTGAATGAATTTAAATACCTAAATTGAAAGGGAACTCACTGTTGAAATCCTTATCTATTATATATATATACAACTTGGAAATTCTAAACAGAATAAATGAACTTTTTCTAAAAATTAGAGACTTTTTATCTCATTTTATACGTTTAAATAGAAACGAAAACTAGGTTCAGCAAAAATCCGGAAGACCGAAGTATTCTACATTATTTTGTTTCTTTTTCCATAGCTCGTATGGAGTTACATAGATTGGGGTTGAAACTCCATTCTTCTTTTCAACTTGATCTTTATAATCAATCAATCCAATATCTTTTAATTGTTTCTTTAGTTTGAAGAAAGTTGCTTTACTAATATTCAATTTTTGTTTAGCTTGGAGTTCTGTAAATATGATAAAGACTTCTCCATTTTTATTTGTATATTTTTTTGCGTTTTCAGGCCTCTTTGAAAGTCCGACCTGATTGGCCATCATTGAATATAGAATGATTCCATTAGCATTTAAAACTCGCGTTTTTTTATCAGAAAACATTTCATAATATACTTCAAAATAACTAGCGCCTCTTTCATATAGTTCGTTCATTGATGTGTTCCTCCAGTAAAAAATATTTATGATTTCTAACTCACAATGTATTTATATCTGGGTTGAATAAAATGTAAACTATTATGAAGGGCTATTTATTAATTTTATAATATCTTACAGCGTGAAGGTTTCCTTCATCGCATATATAAAGTTATTTATTAAAGTTAATTATTAAAGATAATTAGAGTATACTTTTAATACTACTTTTGAAAAAAAATATACTACTCTGTTACAAAAAGTATACTGCATTTTTTTTAAAAAAGTATACTACCTTCATCTAGCCTGAATTTTTGATCCTACGGGAAACTTATAATATAAACATCCACAAAGAAAAAGTTAATTTCCTCTGAAAGCTATCTCAGACATCGTTTTAGTTTAAAAGAATAATTTCTAGGAGGCTTTCGAGGAGACCTATATAAAACATTGGTTAGATAGTTAAAGTCCAGCGCAGGTCAACATAGGCCTCTGAGGATAGGTACAAACCAGTATATTAGTATATTAGTAATCTAAAATGAAAATTTATTATTACTTGTTCAACATAGAAGAATTTTTAAAGAAAAATATGGTAAATTAACATAATAGCAAGTCTACTAGGAGGATTTTAATGATTAATCAATATTATAGGAATTTTACCATACTAACGGGAACAGCTATTTTATTCCTGGCGATTCTTAGAGCCTTCGGAGCTTTTGCACCTAGTATTCTAGTAATGTTTTGTGTATCAGCTGCTGCTTTAATGTATTCTCTTGTTGATTTGATATTGGAATTAAAAAGTGGTATATCCAAAAAAATTGTAATTTCACTTGATATCATAGCAATAATTTTTCTCATTTTGTCTTTTACAACTAAAGGTATGAATAAGCTTTTTAGTATCGATAAACTGATAATTCCCTCTGAGGTTGTTACCTTATTAGCTTTTGGAGTCGTTATTCTAACAATTGGAATTAAAGACAAAAAAGCAATTTCTGAGACTATTGAATCTATTAAGAGTACAATCTATATAGATAAAAATAAAAAGTTTTCTACTTTAGATAGTGACGTTGCAAAAGAAACTATGCAAGAATTAGCTAACTATGAATATAACACTGTATTTCACCTCAACAAGGTAATTCTTGAATTGAAAAAATATGATGGTTACGTTCAGCAATCATCCACAATACACGATGGCTGGTCTATATTTTCTGATTGCTTTGAATACTACCGAATAACAAATGAAGGCCCTTTTTATGACCATGGCCTTAACACCCTTTTCTGGGTTTTCGATGAACACCTCACCTCCGCTGCTTCTATATTTTCTAATCTTTCACAACCTGAAAGAACTCTTAAAATAGCTGATATAGTAATGTTTAAAGAAAGCTTTAGTGTACACAGATATGTAAGAATTAGAAATCATAACTCTTCAGAAGATTATGACAAGGCATATCAACATATTACTGATGCTCTAAAAAGTTGGAATGAGCTTAAATCCATCGCTGGAACAAAATACGAATCACTAGGTACCATTGATCTCTCTAATCAAGAATGATATTAAGACGCCAGTGTTTTAATTGAAAAAATAACTCAGACCACAATCAAGTGGTCTCTTACTTTTAAAAAAATATCGATAATTGGATTTTATAAAATATTGATTTTTTGCAAAAAAAGACCGTGCATTAAGCACCCTTTATGGGTACAATAACAAAAGTAAAGGAGGATTAATATGAGCGTTCGCCCACATCCTGTAGTATGTTATAAAAGGTTAGACGATGATACCGAAATAATCGTTCGGAGTTTCACTCATACAGCTGAAGCATTGAAATGGGCAAAAGAGAACAATATCATGTCTTCTGGTTCAGTGGGTTTTACTATCATGATGAATGACTATCTTCCTCCAAATCAATCTAGGGTAAAAAAGTACCCGAATAGACATTTATATAGATTTGCTAAAGTTTAATATATCTTATTAAAATAAATCTTGTCCCATATAGCACATTTCAGAATTTATTAGTAATTTATATTTACTTAATACTCCGAGGCCATGCCAGACTGATTACGAGCCTCTGGGAGCTATTCTAATTGCTTACTTAGCTTTCAACTTTTATTTAAGGGTTATAGATAAATTTAATTCTTTTTCTTTAAGCGATACAACTGGCTTATGATCTTTATTATCAACAGCAGGTTTGTGGTTATTTCTTTGTTCTTTAGTTATCAACTGTAAAATAAGTTTGTTCTGTTGTTCAATCATATTTAATTTTTTTTGCTGTTTCTCTAGTAATAACTTATGCTCTAAAACACCTTCTCTAAGTTCAGTTATTAATGGCTTAAAATATGCTTCTATATCTATGGGATTATGTATTCCTTTTTCTTTTAACAACTGTTTCACTGCTTTAGAAACTACCACTCCAGGTTCGTTCTTCATTTGAATTAAGTTCTTGAATAATACAACATCGTTTATTGTAAATGACAATTGACCCTGAGTAGTACGTCTGAACTTATATCCGTCTTTCTCGAACATTAAATAATATTTTTTTATTGTTGAGGGAGTCACACCAACAACTTTAGCTGCTTCATTTACATTGTAAGATTGATCCATAGTAACCACCCTTAACTATTATTAACTCTCTAACCAGTTATAGAATCCTTCTGGAACTTTACTCCGCAAGCTTCTAAATTCATTTATTTCATCATCATGTTTATAGTCTGAGTTATAACAAATTTTCTCAAGTGATTTATATGCATAACCCTTTATCTTATCTTCAGGTACGCTAGTCCATCTACCACTCGTAATAGTATCATCTACAAATTTATCAATTAGAATGTTCCATGATTTCTTAGACCATCTTCCAACTGTAAATTGAGTATAGAATTCATTACATGTATTAGTTAATAATTCTCTAAATTTATCAGATGTTAAAGATTCCTTGAAATTACAATTGAAATAATGATTATTTTTTTTATCTTTTTCTTTTTTATTTATATCTTTATATGCTTGGCTAAAAGGTAAAGGCTTGGATTGCCCTTTGTTACAGGCTTGCTCTTCCCTTTTGTCAAACCTGATTGATTCCGATGATGCCCTAAGCTCAATGATTTCCTGTGTATTTGGATTATTCAGGTCTCCCCTTTTGTCAGAACTGACTTCTTTTAACTGTTCTATTATCTTATTAGTTATATGAAAGTATTTTCTGGCTGGAGAACCCATAATTACTGTTTTTATATAACCAGCTTCTTCTAAGTCTTTTATCGCTTTCGCTTGCTGCTTATAAGAAAGTGCTGTCTCTTCTTGTATAGTATCGCTTGTAAGATAGAAGTATTCTTCTCCTCGATATTTAGACAGCATATTTTTACTTCCAAAGCTTTCATAACTGGAACATAACTGACCAAAAATGATTGCTCCATTTACAGATACTTCATGTGCAAGTTCTTTATTAAACATAACGAAGGCATTACCGCCAAGAATGGATAATAATTTCATGTTCTTTTTCTCCTTTTGACACAGAAAAGGAAACTTGCTAAAATTTAATTAGAAGTTAATTCTTCTGTTTTTTTGTTTAGAGATGGTAGAGCCGCCAAACTCATATACCATCTCTTTTATTTATTTTAATACACGAACACACATTCGTACACTATTATAATTTTAGTCCTTTTAAAGCTCCATACTGGTTGTGCTTTCGTTCTATATCAGGTCCCCATAAGTTTACATATCTTTTAGTAATGGACATATCCTGGTGACCCAATAGAGTCATTAGACTGAAAGCATCTATCCCTGCTACAATCATTCTCTTTGCCATGGTATGACGAAAAGTATGCGGACCTACTCTTTTACTGATATTGGCCTCTTTTCTATACTTAGCAAATCTTGTTTGAATACTATGTGGATTTAGATCTTTATCATCTCTATTGATGAACAGCTTTTGAGTTCCTACAGCCCCTCTAATTTTTATATATCGCTTTAATTGTTCTTGCGTAGTCTCTGATAAATATACCGTTCTTTCAAATAAGTTTTTGGTTTTTCTAATAATTAAATGGTTGTCTCTTACGTCTTCTACTTCAATTCCTATTAATTCAGACAAACGGACCCCCGTATCTAAGAAAACTAACAAAATTACTTCGTCTCGAAATCCTACAAATGTTTTTTGTTTTCTTATCGTCTTAATTAATAACTCAATTTCTTTATTGTCTAACGTTTCTATAGTCTTTTGTCTATCTCTCAACAATTTAATATTCTTCATTGGATTCGTTTCTAAATGCTTATTTTTATACAGAAAATTATAAAATGATCGCAGAGCACGTAGCCTAGTATTAATAGTCGTCACTTTTATTAACTTTTTACTATTTATAATTAATTCTTCTAAATCTTTTTGTTCGCACTCAACTAACGGTTTATTGAGATTTTTTATAGCAGCTTTAAATTCATTCTTATAATAGTCAATTGTTGCTGGCCGTAGATTCCTTAAATAACAATCTCTATAGAAAACTTCAAAAGCTTCTTCGTCGTTTATTTTCTTTATAATAATTTTTAATTCTTCTTTTGACAGTTCTCCTCTTCTTCCCATAATTACCTCCTGAACTTAAGCGCGGCATACGATTCGAGGCACACGATTCTGAGTTATTTTTGCCGTATTAAGAAAACAGAAAAAAGATCTCAACATAATCGTTGAGATCTTGATTCTACTAGCTTTCATGATACCGGTGGCCGGGGTCGAACCGGCACTCCAGAGGAACACGATTTTGAGTCGTGCGCGTCTGCCAATTCCGCCACACCGGCATGTATGTTGGAGGCGGCAACCGGAATCGAACCGGTGGTAAAGGTTTTGCAGACCTCTGCCTTACCGCTTGGCTATGCCGCCAACGTTTTTGGAGCGAAAGACGGGATTCGAACCCGCGACCCCAACCTTGGCAAGGTTGTATTCTACCACTGAACTACTTTCGCATATGGCTGGGCTAGAAGGGATCGAACCTTCGCATGACGGAATCAAAATCCGTTGCCTTACCGCTTGGCTATAGCCCATTAACGTTGTATTCATTATACCATGATTTATTAAAAATGGGGCGACTGATGGGAATCGAACCCACGAATGCCTGAACCACAATCAGGTGCGTTAACCACTTCGCCACAATCGCCATTATAAGATTGAAATTGGCAGGGGTAGTAGGACTCGAACCCACACTGGAGGTTTTGGAGACCTCTGTTCTACCTTTAAACTATACCCCTGTAAGATGGTGGAGGGGGGCAGATTCGAACTGCCGAACCCTAAGGAGCGGATTTACAGTCCGCCGCGTTTAGCCACTTCGCTACCCCT
This sequence comes from Peribacillus sp. NPDC006672, assembly GCF_050274955.1. Taxonomy (NCBI): domain Bacteria; kingdom Bacillati; phylum Bacillota; class Bacilli; order Caryophanales; family Bacillaceae; genus Peribacillus; species Peribacillus sp. NPDC006672. Next base: position 1,103 of record NZ_JBNNOR010000010.1, on the reverse strand, counting down.
CCGCATATGGATGAAACATGGTGCCGGCAAGAGGACTTGAACCCCCAACCTACTGATTACAAGTCAGTTGCTCTACCAGTTGAGCTACACCGGCACTACTATGGTGGCTCAGGACGGAATCGAACCGCCGACACAAGGATTTTCAGTCCTTTGCTCTACCGACTGAGCTACTGAGCCAAGCAATAAAAATGGCGGTCCCGACGGGAATCGAACCCGCGATCTCCTGCGTGACAGGCAGGCATGTTAACCGCTACACCACGGGACCATAGATTGCGGGGACAGGATTTGAACCTGCGACCTTCGGGTTATGAGCCCGACGAGCTACCGGACTGCTCCACCCCGCGACGTTAATAATGTTGCTATTAGGCATCAGATTTTCGTGTTGAGTGTTTCAATGGGATGAATAATCAATCCATCGTGTAGAAACAACCTGATTTTATTAAAAATGGTGGAGGATGACGGGATCGAACCGCCGACCCTCTGCTTGTAAGGCAGATGCTCTCCCAGCTGAGCTAATCCTCCAATATGTTGTCTAAATGGTGACCCGTACGGGATTCGAACCCGTGTTACCGCCGTGAAAGGGCGGTGTCTTAACCGCTTGACCAACGGGCCAGGTGTAAAATGGCGGAGAGCAAGGGATTTGAACCCTTGAGACAGGGTTACCCGTCTACACGATTTCCAATCGTGCTCCTTCGGCCACTCGGACAGCTCTCCAATAATGGCTCCGCAGGTAGGACTCGAACCTACGACCGTTCGGTTAACAGCCGAATGCTCTACCACTGAGCTACTGCGGAACAATATAAGCTTGGCGACGTCCTACTCTCACAGGGGGAAACCCCCAACTACCATCGGCGCTGAAGAGCTTAACTGCCGTGTTCGGAATGGGAACGGGTGTGACCTCTTCGCTATCGTCACCAAACATTGTTAACATTTTTTCAAGACATATATTATTATAACGTCTTTTTGAGAAAATGCAAGAAGAAATTTTCATTCCTTCAAAACTAGATAATAAGAAGGTATTTCATTTTTTAAAAAGCGTTGGTTAAGTCCTCGATCTATTAGTATCAGTCAGCTCCACATGTCGCCACGCTTCCACCTCTGAC